>CAYOVM010000072.1:0-6499 GCA_964407355.1 uncultured Enterobacteriaceae bacterium | reverse complement strand
GGCGGCGTTCAATATGGCGGTGGGGGAGCGGGAGGGCACAGTCGACAAGGATCCGGCGCAAGCGCACGAAGCGGCGCGGCTGGCGGCCCTGCGTCGCTATTGCGTGCTCGACACCGGACACGAGCCGCGCTTCGACGACCTGGCTCGGCTGGCGGCGAGCGTTTGCGCCACGCCGGTCTCGCTGGTCAGCCTCGTCGATTCGAATCGCGTGTTCTTCAAGGCGGCGCACGGGCTCGATATGCGAGAGATGGTGGATCCGGAAAGCTTTTGCAGCCACGCGATCCGCCAGCGCGAGATCTTCGAGATTCCCGACACGCTCGAGCATGCGGTCTTTGCCCGCCATCCGCTGGTCGTCAATTCGCCTCGCGTGCGGTTCTATGCCGGAGCGCCCCTGTTCAGCGAAGACGGCTTCGGCCTGGGCACTCTGTGCGCCGTTGACTTCAAGCCGCGCACGCTGAGCGCGGAGCAGCGCGAGCTCCTGCGGCTGCTTTCGCGGCAGGTCATGGTCCAGCTCGAGCTCGGACTGCAGACCATGCGCGATTCGCTGACCGGTCTGTACAACCGCCGGCCGCTCGAGGAAAGCCTGCACCGCGAGATCGCGCGCGCCACGCGCCGGTCGGATCCGATCGGCGTCATGGCCATCGACATCGACCACTTCAAGCGCATCAACGATTCGCTCGGTCACGAAACCGGCGACGCCGTCCTGCGCGCGGTCGGCGCCGAGCTGCTCGAATGCGTGCGCGAAGACGACATCGCCTGCCGCGCCGGGGGCGAGGAATTCGTGGTGATCCTGCCGGGGATGGGAAAGACCGGGCTGCTGCATCGCGCCGAGCTGCTTCGCCGGACCATCGAGCACACGCCGATCGCCGCCGGCGCGGAGACCGTGCGACTCACGGTCTCCATCGGCGTCTCGGTCTTCCCGGATCATGGCGCGACCGAAGGCGAGCTCCTGCGCGCCGCGGACGCCGCTCTCTACCAGGCGAAGGCGGCCGGCCGCAATCGCGTGGTGTTCCGCGACATCAAGGCGGGGACTGCTCCGGGTCTTTGAAGGTGCTGGCTCCCCGACCAGGGCTCGAACCTGGGACCTGCGGATTAACAGTCCGTCGCTCTACCAACTGAGCTATCGGGGAATCGGGAGGAGCGGGATTTTACCATCGGTTGATCAGGCTCAGAGTGAGCCCGTAACGCGTCGATTCGAAGTTGTTCAGCGGCACCGTGGATGTGCGGGCGAAGGTGATGTCGCCGTCTGCCTTGAGCTTCCAGTAGCGTGCGCCGACGCCGAGCTCCATGCGCTTGTAGATCGCGTAGCGCAGCTCGCCGTCGAGCTGGTAGCCGGAGCCGGTGCCTTCCATGGTGATGTTCGGCGTCGAGCCGAGGTCGCTGCGCAGGTGGTGGCTGTCGTCGTTCCTCAGATGCGTGTAGGGCACGGCGGCGAGCGTCGCGATGAGCCGGAATTTGGGGCTGAGCTGCGTCCGAAAAGCGACGCCCGTACGCACTGATGCCCAGTAAGCATCGTTGGTGATCACCTTCACGCCGTTGCCGACGCCGGTCGTGCCGCGCGGCACGACGAAGCTCACGCCGTACGCTTCGACCTCCTCGACCCAGTACTGCAGGCCGCCGAAGAGGCCGATGGTGCTGCCGCCGGGAAAGCGCCAGATGTTGTAGCCGCCGTCGACGGTGATGTACCCGAGGAAGCCTTCATTGATCGAGCTGTTGGTCTCGGAGGACTTGACCTGTCCGCGGTCGTAGTCGATGTCGTTGAGGTTGCCGCCGTAGATCAGGCCGAAGCCGGCGTTGCCGCCGATGAACCAGCCCTGGCGCCAAAGCTTCGCCCCCTGGAACTCCAGCGAATGGGCGTAGAGGCGGTCATAGTCCAATACCGAGGTGGGATTCCCGAACGTGGGATTCGTCCGCTGGGCGTTGTGGTCCCACTTCGTGTTGCCTGTGCTCCACCAGTAGCGCGCGCCGGCTTCCCAGCCGCGGTCTTCCGGCAACATCAGAGCGGACGCGCGGGACAGCTCGGGCAGGGGCTCCCGAGCGGCATCGGGCGCCTGGGCGAAGGCCGGCCGCGCCCCGGCCGCCAGGACGGCGGCGGCAAAAACGATCGCGGCGAGCCGGCTATTTGACGGTGTTTGCGATCGCGTCTGCAACGTAGTCGACGTTCTTGGTATTTAAGGCGGCGACGCAGATGCGTCCCGTGTCGATCGCATAGATGGAGTATTCCGCGCGCAGATGCTGGACCTGCGCCTTGGTCAGGCCCGAGTAGGAGAACATTCCGCGCTGCTGCAGGACGAACTTGAAATCCGTTCCCGGCGCGCGCGCGTGGACCTTGTCGACGAGGAGCTTGCGCATCGCCTTGATGCGCTCGCGCATGCCGCCGACTTCCCGGTCCCACAGGCTCATGAGCTGCGGGCTGTTGAGCACCGTGGCGACGATCTGGCCGCCGTGGGTGGGCGGGTTCGAGTAGTTGGTGCGCACGACGCGCTTTAGCTGGGAGAGGACGCGCATTCCCTCTTCGGCGCTGCCGGTCACCACGCTGAGGGCGCCGACGCGCTCTCCGTAGAGCGAGAACGATTTCGAGAACGAGCTCGCGAGGAACACCGGCGAAGTCGCCCCGGCGAAGAGCCGCGCGGCGTACGCGTCCTCGTCCAGGCCGTCGGCGAACCCCTGGTAGGCGAGATCGAGGAACGGCACCAGCCCGCGCGCCTTGACGACGGCGAGGACCTGGTCCCATTGCGCGCGCGACAGGTCGGCGCCGGTGGGGTTGTGGCAGCACGCATGCAGCACGACGATCGCGCCGGCGGGCAGCTCGCCAAGGGCGCGCAGCATGGCCTGAAAATCCACGCCATGTGTGCTGGAGTCGTAATAGGGATAGCTCTTCACCGTGAAGCCCGCGGCCTCGAAGAGCTGCCGATGGTTCTCCCAGCTCGGCTCGCTGATCCACACCGTCGCGTTCGGGTCGATCCGCTTGAGGAAATCCGCCCCGACCTTGAGCGCGCCGGTGCCGCCGAGGGCCTGGACCGTGACGACGCGGCGCTCGGCTACGACGGGCGCGCCTTTGCCGAAGACGAGCTCCTGCACGGCTTTGTCGTAGGCGGCGATGCCGTCGATGGGCAGGTAGCCGCGCGGCGACGCCGACTTCAGCCGCTCGCTTTCGGCATGCCGCACGCATTCCAGCAGGGGAACCTTGCCGTTGTCGTCGTAATAGACCCCGACGCCGAGATTGACTTTGCGCGGGTTCTGGTCGGCGACGAAAGCCTCGGTGACACCGAGGATCGGGTCGCTGGGCGCCATGGGAACCGCGGCAAGGACCGAGGGCGAGGAGGGAGGAGAGTGCGGTGCGTTCATCGTGCTAGCATTTGGCGTTTCGCTCCGATTCTACCCGTGGTTGTCACGTTCCCCAACAGTCCTTTCCGCCTCGCCGAGCTTTTTCCGGCGGCGGGCGACCAGCCCGAGGCGATCGACAAGCTCGCCGAGGGCATCGCCGACGGCCTCGCGTTTCAGACGCTGCTCGGCGTCACCGGCTCCGGCAAGACTTACACCATGGCGCACGTCATCGCCCGGCTCGGCCGCCCGGCGCTGGTGCTCGCGCCGAACAAGACGCTCGCCGCGCAGCTCTATTCGGAATTCCGCGAGTTCTTCCCGGAAAACGCGGTCGAGTACTTCGTGTCCTACTACGACTACTACCAGCCCGAGGCTTACGTCCCGTCGCGGGACCTGTACATCGAGAAGGACTCGTCGATCAACGACCACATCGAGCAGATGCGGCTCTCGGCGACGAAGTCGCTGCTCGAGCGTCGGGACGTGGTCATCGTCGGCACCGTCTCGGCGATCTACGGCATCGGCGACCCCTCCGAGTATCACGGCATGATCCTGCACCTGCGCCAGGGCGAGAGGCTTTCGCAGCGCGACGTGCTGGCGCGCCTGGTCGCCATGCAGTACGACCGCAACGAGCTCGATTTCCGGCGCGGCACCTTCCGCGTGCGCGGCGACGTCATCGACGTCTTCCCGGCGGAGCACGCGGAGCATGCGGTCCGGGTTTCCCTGAACGACGACTCGGTCGAGAAGCTCGAAGTGTTCGATCCGCTGACCGGGCGCGTGCTGCATCCGATGGCGCGCTTCACCATCTACCCGTCCAGCCACTATGTGACGCCGCGCGAGACCACCCTGCGCGCGGTAGAGGCGATCAAGGCGGAGCTGCGCGAGCGCATCGACTTCTTCCAGAAGGCGGGGCGCCTGGTCGAGGCGCAGCGCATCGAGCAGCGCACGCGCTTCGACCTCGAGATGCTCGCCGAGCTCGGCTTCTGCAAGGGCATCGAAAACTATTCGCGCCACCTTTCCGGGCGCAAGCCCGGCGAGCCGCCGCCCACGCTGATCGACTACCTGCCGCGCGACGCGCTGATGATCATCGACGAGAGCCACGTCACCATCCCGCAGCTCGGCGGCATGTACAAGGGCGACCGCTCGCGCAAGGAAAACCTGGTGGAGTACGGCTTTCGCCTGCCGTCGGCGCTCGACAACCGGCCGCTGCGCTTCGACGAGTTCGAGGCGGTGGTGCGCCAGACGGTGTTCGTCTCGGCGACCCCGGCGGAGTATGAACGCGAGAAATCCGCCCAGGTCGTGGAGCAGGTGGTGCGCCCGACCGGGCTGATCGATCCGGTCGTCCTGGTGCGCCCGGCGTCCACGCAGGTGGACGACCTGCTCGCGGAAATCAATTTGCGGGTGAAAAAGTCCGAAAGAGTGCTGGTCACCACGCTCACCAAGCGCATGGCCGAGGAGCTCACCGAGTACCTCGCCGAGCACGGCGTGAAGGTGCGCTACCTGCACTCGGAGGTCGAGACGGTGGAGCGGGTCGAGATCATCCGCGACCTGCGCCTGGGCGAGTTCGACGTGCTCGTCGGCATCAACCTGCTGCGCGAGGGCCTCGATCTGCCGGAGGTGTCGCTGGTCGCGATCCTGGACGCGGACAAGGAGGGCTTCCTGCGCTCCGAGCGCTCGCTGATCCAGACCATGGGCCGCGCCGCGCGCCACATCAACGGCACCGCGATCCTCTATGCCGACAAGGAGACCGATTCGATCAAGCGCGCGATCGCCGAGACCGAGCGCCGCCGGAATAAGCAGATTTCTTATAATCAAGAAAATCTGATTACGCCTAAGGGCATCATCAAGCGTATCAAGGACCTGATCGACGGCGTGTACAGCGCCGACGACGCCCGCGACGGCTACGCCGCCGCGCAGGCCGAGGCGCGCTACGAGGCGATGAGCGAGAAGCAGATCGCGCGCGAGATCAAGGCGCTCGAGAAGAAGATGCTGGAGCACGCGCGCAACCTCGAGTTCGAGGAGGCGGCGCGCGTGCGCGACCAGCTCACCGAGCTGAAAAAACGCGTGTTCGGCGTGGCGCTCGCGTCCGAATGAGCCGAGAGGTTTCTCTTTGAAGGTCCTCTTCGTCTGCACGGGGAACATATGCCGCTCGCCGACCGCGGCCGGGGTCTTCGCGCACTTCGTGCGCGAAGCAGGCCTCGAGGAATCCATCCAGGTCGACTCCGCGGGCACGCACGACTACCACGCGGGGGAGCCGCCTGATAAGCGGGCGCAGGGGCACGCGAGGCTGCGCGGCTACGACCTGAGCGAGTTGCGAGCGCGCCAGGTGCGCAAACGGGACTTCGAGAACTTCGATCTCATCGTGGCGATGGACGGCGGGCATCTGAAGATCCTGCAGGACAATTGCCCGCCGCAGCACCAGGGCAAGCTGCGGCTGCTGCTTAACGGGCGCGACGTGCCCGATCCCTACTACGGCGGCCCGGAAGGCTTCGCGAAGGTGCTCGACATGATCGAGGCCGCGTGCCTCGCGCTGCTGGACGAGATCCGGGAAACCATGCGCGCCCCGCGGCGCGCATAGCTCCGGGCCGGATCCTCAGTGCTTCGTTTCGACCTGCTTCAGCTCCTCGTCCTGGGGCTGCGCTTTCGGACGCTCGCGGCGCGGCCGGCCTAGATTCACCGGCTCGTCTACGGGCGCCTGAACCGGCGCCTTTGAACGGTCGGTCTCGACCATCACCAGCCCGGCGTCGGCCAGGATTTCCTTCGGATTGATTCTCGGCTCCTCGGCGCGGTGCACCGGCGCGGGCTTCGCCTCTTCGTAGCGCGGCTCTTCCCTGCGGGGCTCCGCCGCCACGGGCTCGCGGTGCGTTTCCTCCGCCCTCGGCTGCTCGCGGTGTGCTTCCCGCTCGTGGCGTGCTTCCTCGTGCCTGGGCTCTTCTTGCCGCGGCTCCTGCTCGCGTTGCGCCTCCAGCTCGTGGATGCGGCGCTGGGCTTCGATCACCGCAGGGTCGCCGACCTGCGGCTGCTGCTCGCGCGGACGGTCGCCGCGATCGCCTCGATTGCGGTCGCGCCCGCCGCGATTGCGACGGCCACGGCGCTGCTGCTCTTCGCCTTCGCGCTCGGGTGCGCGCGGCTGCTGTTGCGGGTCACGTCCCTGCTGTTGCGGGTCACGTCCCTGCTG
>CAYOVM010000071.1:0-14771 GCA_964407355.1 uncultured Enterobacteriaceae bacterium | reverse complement strand
AGCGCGGTGGATGCGGCGATCGCGGTGCAGATGATGCTCGGGCTGGCGGAGCCGTCGGCGTCCGGGATCGGCGGCGGGGCGTTCATGCTGTACTGGTCGGAGAAGGACCGGACGCTGCAGACGTATGATGGGCGGGAGACGGCGCCGGCGGCCGCTCGATCCGACCGGTTTTTAGATTCGGAAAAAAAACCTCAAAGCTTCGTCGAGGCCGTCGCCAGCGGCAAATCCGTAGGCGTGCCCGGAGCGCTGCGCATGCTGGAGCTCGCGCACAAGCGGCATGGAAAGCTTCCCTGGGCGCTGCTGCTGCAATACGCGATCGTCGCCGCGGAGGGAGGCTTTCCGCTGTCGCCGCGTCAGCATGCTTTCCTCGAGCGCGATCCGTACCTTCGGGACGACCCGCAGGCGCGCGCCGTGTTCTATGACGCGGACGGCAAGCCGAAGCCGGTGGGGGCGCGCATCGTCAATTTGCAGTACGCCGCGACGCTGCGCGCGTTGTCGCGAGAGGGCGTGGACGCTTTCTATCGCGGGCCGATCGCCGCCGACATCGTGCGCGCGGTGCGCTCGCACGCGAGACCCGGCGACATGACCGAGGCCGATCTCGCGGGCTACGAAGCGCTCGAGCGCGATCCGCTGTGCGGGCCCTACCGCGTGTGGGTGATCTGCTCGATGGCGCCGCCGAGCTCGGGCGGGGTCGCGCTGCTGCAGATCTTCGGCGTGCTCGAGCGCAAGGATTTCGCGCGGCTCGCGCCGCAGTCCGAGGCGGCGGTGCATCTTTTCACCGAGGCCTCGCGCCTGGCGTTCGCCGATCGAGGACTGCATCTGGGCGACGGCGATTTTGTCTTTATTCCCTTGAAGAAGCTCTTGAGCTCCGGATATCTGGACGAAAGAGCGCGGCTGATCACCGAGCGCGCGCTGCAGATCGCGCCGCCGGCCGGGTTCGAGTCCGGCACCAGCCACATCGTCGTGGCCGATGCCGAAGGCAACGTGGTGTCGATGACGGCCACCATCGAAAGCATCTTCGGCAGCCGCATCATGGTGCGCGGCTTTCTGCTCAACAACGAGCTCACCGATTTCGATTTCGTTCCTGGCGGACCAAATCAGGTGCAGGGAGGAAAACGTCCTCGCAGCAGCATGGCGCCGGCGATCGTCTTCGGCGCCGACGGCGGCGTGCGCCTCGCCGCGGGCTCGGCGGGCGGCTCCGCCATCATCAACTACGTCGCGAAGACGCTCGCCGCGACGCTCGACTGGAATCTCGACATCCAGGCGGCCGTCGCGGCGCCGAACCTCGGCAACCGCAGCGGTCCCACGGAGATCGAGCGCGGCAGCGCCTACGAGGCGATGGCCGGCGCGCTGCGCGCGCGCGGGCACGACGTGCGTCTTATCGATATGCCCAGCGGCTCGCAGGGTATCGAGCGCGTTCCGGGCGGCTGGCGCGGCGGCGCCGATCCGCGGCGCGAAGGCGCCGTCAAAGGCGAGTAGGCCGCGGCGGTTGTCCGCTTACTGCTTCCAGGCCGCCCAGGCGAGGCAGGCCCAGCCGGCGAGGAACGCTAGCCCGCCGAGCGGCGTCACGGGCCCGAGCCAGCGCAGTCCGCAGAGCGCGATCCCGTACAGGCTTCCCGAGAAGAGCAGCGTGCCGGCCACGAACAGCCAGCCGCCGGCCGCCGTCATCGCGCCCGGCCACTTCGCATAAGCCCACGCCGCCGCGAGCAGCGCGAGGGCGTGGTACATCTGGTAGCGCACGCCGGTCTCGAACACCGCCAGCATTTCCGGCGCGAGGCGCGACTTCAAGCCGTGCGCCGCGAACGCGCCGAGCGACACGGCGACGAGCGCCGAAAGGCTGCCGAGCGAGAAGAACAACCGCTCCATCAGGCAAGCCGCCCCATCACGCGAGCCCCTTCACTTGAGATGCTTCAGGACGGTTGCAAGGGTTTGCGACAGGTCGCCGGCGACATCCACCTCGAGGGCATCTTCCGGCGGCTCGAGCGCGTCGAACTGGCTCTGCAGCAGAGCCGCCGGCATGAACGGGTGCTTTCTCGCCGCGATCCTCGACTGGATGAGCGGGAATTCGCCGCGCAGGTAGACCACCTTGAACTCACGCACCCCGCGCGCCAGGCGCTCGCGGTAGGCCTGCTTGAGCGCGGAGCAGCCGACGATGACCGACTTGCCCCGTTCCTGGAACTTCAGAAGCTCTTCGTTTATTTTTTCCAGCCACGGCCAGCGGTCGGCGTCCTGCAGCGGCACGCCGGCGGCCATCTTCCTGATGCTCGCCAGCGGATGATAGTCGTCGGCGTCCAGATATTTCCATCCCAGCTCGAGCGCGAGCGCCTCGCCGATCGTCGTCTTGCCGGATCCCGACACGCCCATCACCAGGACGATCATTCCTGTCGCCCGCCTATTCCGCTTTCTGCACGGCGTGGCCGCCGAAGCGCTTGCGCATCATCGCCAGCAGCCGGCGCGCGTAGTCGGAGCCTCCCTGGCTCGAGAAGCGGCCCATCAGCGCCATCGTGATGACCGGCGCCGGCACGCCGAGCTCGATCGACTCGAGCGCGGTCCAGCGGCCTTCGCCCGAGTCCGCCACGACCGGCGCGACGCCGGAAAGGTCTGCGTTGCTTTTCAAAATATCGCTGGATAAATCGAGCAGCCATGAGCGCACCAAGCTGCCGTGGCGCCAGGTCTCGGCGAGCCGGCCGGCGTCGATGTCGAGCTCCGGGCGCGCGTCGATCAGCGCGAAGCCTTCGGCGAGCGCCTGCATCATTCCGTACTCGATGCCGTTGTGGATCATCTTCGCGTAGTGCCCGGCGCCGCTCGGCCCGCAATGCAGCCAGCCGCGCTCCGGGCCCGGCGCCAGGATTTTCGCGTACGGCTCGAAGATCTCGATCGACTTCGGCGTGCCGCCGAGCATGAGGCAGAAGCCCTGCTCGAGGCCGTGCACGCCGCCCGAGACGCCCGCGTCGATGTAGCGCAGGCCCTGTTGCGACAGCGCGAGCGCGCGGCGCTTCGAGTCGCGGTAGTAGCTGTTGCCGCCGTCGACCAGCGTATCCCCCGAGGACACGAGGGGAAGAAGCTCCCGTATGGTGTCCTCCACCGGCCCGCCCGCCGGCAGCATGATCAGGATGACGCGCTCACCCGCAAGACGCGCGCACAGCGCCGCCAGATTCTCCGCGCAGTCCACGTTCGGCTCGCCCTTGATCGCCTCCTGCGCGGCCTCCGACTTGTCGTAGCAAAGGACCTGCACCCCCGCGCGCGCCAGCCGCCGCGCCATCCCGGCGCCCATCCTGCCCATACCGATGATGCCTAGCTCCATGTGCTCTCCTGGATTCCGTCCGGATGCATGCAACGAGATGGAGCATTCTAGGGTCTGAGTGTTCTATGAACTATCTCGATCTTCTGCAGTGGCCCGCCATGGTCGCCACCGTCATCGCCGCCTGGCTCGTCGGCTCCCGCTCCGCCCACAAGCGCGCCGTCGGCTTCTGGATCTTCCTCGTGAGCAATGTCCTGTGGGTCGTGTGGGGCTTGCACGACCATGCCTATGCGCTGGTCGGACTCCAGTTCTGCCTCGCGGCGCTGAATATGCGCGGCGTGCGAAAGAACGAATGACCCTCTACCGGGTGAACGCGTCTTTCGTGTGCCCGAAGATCTCGGTGAGAACCTGGGGGTCGAGCGGCTTGGTGTAATAGGCGTCGAAGCCGGCCTGCATCGCGCGCTCGCGGTATTTTTCTTCGCTGTAGCCGGTGACCGCGATCAGGCGTACGCCCGCCAACTCGGGGTCGCGCCTGATCTGAGCGGCGACTTCGTAGCCCGTGACGCCAGGCAAGCCCAGGTCGAGGATGACGGTATCGGGGCGAAAGCGCCTGACCACGTCGTAGGCGACGTACCCGTTGATCGCGAAGTCGACCGAGTGGCCCATTTCCTTCAGCAGAAACGCCAGCGTGTGGACCTGGTCGAGATTGTCCTCGCAGACGACGATCCGGTGAATCTTCGGCGGAGCCGGCCTTGGCGGTTTCATCCGGTCGAATCTAACCCAATATGAAGCGCGTTGCATATCGCGGTTGTCGTTATTCTTTGTAGTGACCCAGCCCGCGCAGAAGCCTTTCGAGGGGCGACGCTGCGGCGTGCGGGCCGCCGGAGTCGAGGTGCACCAAGTCGGGGAAGCTCCGAAGCCAGGTGAGCTGGCGCTTGGCGAGCTGCCGGGTGGCGATGATGGCTTGCTCGCGCATTTCGCGGTGGTCGAGCTTGCCTTCGAGGTGGTCCCAGACCTGGCGGTAGCCGACGCAGCGCATGCTGGGCATGCCGGCGGCCAGGTCGTATCTCGTTTTGAGGTCTTTGAGCTCGTCGATCAGTCCGGCCTTGAGCATGGCGTCGAAGCGCTGTGCGATCTGCTTGTGGAAGGCGTCGCGGTCGGTGGGGATCAGGGCGAAGGTCCTGACCTTGAAGGGGAGGTCGCTTCTGGAGACGCCTTGCAGCTGGGAGAGCGGCTTGCCGGTGAGGCGCCAGACTTCCAGGGCGCGCTGGATGCGTTGCGAGTCGGTCGGCGGGAGGCGATGGGCGGTCTTCGGATCGACTTTCTCCAGATCGGCGTGGAGCGCGGGCCAGCCGCGGCGGGCGGCGTCGGCGTCGATCTCGCGGCGAATTTCCGGATCGGCCTGCGGCAGGGTGTCGAGGCCGGCGACGAGGGTGCGGTAATAGAGCATCGTGCCGCCGACGAGGAGCGGGATTTTCCGCCGCTCGAGGATATCGACGATGCGCTGGATGGCGTCGGTGCGCCAGCGGCCGGCGGAGTAGCTCTGGTCCGGGTCGATGACGTCGAGCAGGTGGTGCGGCACGCTTTTGCGCTCCGCGGCGCTCGGCTTCGCGGTGCCGATGTCCATGCCGCGATAGACCTGCGCCGAGTCCACCGAGACGATCTCCAGGTCTACTTTTTCCGCGAGGGCGAGGGCGAGCGTGGACTTGCCGCTCGCGGTGGGGCCGAGAAGCGCGTACGCGGCGCGGGTCAATTCAGCGGCCGCCGCAGGCCACGCTAGCGGCCTCCCGACACGTCGAGGATCGCCCCTGTCGTGTACGACGCTTCTTCGGACGCGAGCCAGAGGATCGCCCGCGCGATTTCTTCGGGCTCGCCGGGGCGGCCGAGCGGCGCGGTGTTGCCGATGCGCTCGACGCGCGCCGGGTCGCCGCTCACGTTGTGGATCTCGGTGCGGATGACGCCGGGGCGCACCGCGTTCACGCGGATGCCGTCGGGGCCGAGCTCCTTCGCGAGGCCGATGGTGAAGGTGTCGATCGCGCCCTTGGACGCCGCGTAGTCGACGTATTCGCCGGAGCCGCCGAGCTTGGAGGCGATCGACGAGACGTTGACGATCGCGCCGCCCGCGCCGCCGTGTTTTTTCGACATGCGCTTCACCGCCTCGCGGGCGCAAAGGAAGCTGCCGGTGACGTTGATCGCGAACATGCGCGCGAGGCGCGCCGCGGTCATGAGCTCGACGCGCATCCCCTTATCGACGATGCCCGCGTTGTTGACGAGCACCGTGACGCGGCCGAGCGCGCGGTCGGTCTGCTGGAACATATTCAGGACGTCGGGCTCGACCGAGACGTCGCCCCGCACGGCGATGGCTTTTCCCTTGGCCTTCTCGATTTCGGCCTTCAGCGCTTCCGCCGAGGCGCGGTCGCGCAGATAGTTGATGCAGACCGCATAGCCGGCTTTGGCGGCGAGGCGGGCGGTCTGCGCGCCGATGCCGCGGCCGCCGCCGGTGACGATCATGACCTTGTCGGGCGCAGCCGCCATCGCTCAACGTCCTCTCAGGAATAATTTGTCCAGATCGGCCAGCGTGAGCTGGTACCAGGTCGGCCGGCCGTGGTTGCAGCTGCCGGAGCGCTCGGTCTCTTCCATCTCTCGCAGCAAAGCGTTCATCTCCGCGGTCGCAAGCGCGCGATTCGCGCGCACCGCGGCGTGGCACGCCATGGTGGCGAGGAGCTCGTTCTGCCGCGAGGAGAGCACCTGGCTCGCGCCGTACTCGCGGATCTCGCGCAGCAGGTCGCGCGCGAGGCCGACGATGTCGCCCCCGGCGAGCAGCGCCGGCGCGGCGCGCACCGCGAGCTCGCCCGGGCCGGCGACGCTCAGCTCGAGGCCGAGGCGCTCGAGCGCGTCGCGGTTCTCCTCGGCGCTCGCCACCTCCAGCGCCTCCGCCCGGAAGAGCGCCGGCACCAGCAGGCTCTGGCGCTGCACGGCGCCGGCGTCGATGTTGAGCTTCAGCTTCTCCATGACGATGCGCTCGTGCGCCGCGTGCATGTCGACCAGCACGAGGCCGGCCTGGTTCTGCGCGAGGATGTAGACGCCGTGCAGCTGGGCAAGGGCGTAACCGAGCGGAGGAACATTCGATTTTTCTTCTTCCGGGATCTTTTTATCGAAAACGATTTCCCTGCCGGGAGCGGACATGAAAGCCTGGTACGCCTGCGCCGGCTGCTCCATCCGGAAGCTCGCCTGGACGGAGCCGCGCTCGTTCACCGCCGCATAAGCGACCGGCGCCTCGGCGGCGCTCGGGGACAGGGCGCGCTGCACCGCATGCAGGACGAACTGGTGGACCGCGCGCGCGTCGCGGAAGCGCACCTCGGTTTTCGCCGGATGCACGTTCACGTCCACGCCGCGCGGATCGAGCTCGAGGAAGAGCACGTAGGCGGGCTGCGCGCCGCCGTGCAGCAGGCCGGCGTAGGCCTCGCGCGCGGCGTGCCCGAGGAGCCGGTCGCGCACGTAGCGGCCGTTCACGAAGAAATACTGCGAGTCGGCGCGGTTGCGGGCCGCCTGCGGCGTGCCGGCGAGGCCGAAGAGGCGAAGCGGGCCGCTTTGCACCTCGATCGGCACGCTTGCCTCGAGCAGCTCCGCGCCGAGAAGGGCGGCGACGCGTTCCGCAAGCGGCTGCCCGCGCAGGTGGCGGCTGACGCGGCCGTTGTGCTTCAGCGTGAAGGCGATCGCGGGCTGGGCGAGCGCGATGCGGCGGAACACTTCGTCGCAGTGCCCGAATTCGGTCGGCTCGGCGCGCAGGAATTTGCGCCGCGCGGGCGTATTGAAATAGAGATCGGCGACCGCCACCGTGGTCCCCGGCGCCCGCGCCGCCGGCTGCACCTCGCCGATGTCGGCGCCTTCCGCCTGGATCGCCGAAGCGTGGCCGGCCGTTTGCGTGCGAGTCGTGATGGAGAGCCGCGACACCGAGGCGATCGAGGCCAGCGCCTCGCCGCGAAACCCCATCGTCGCCACCCCTTCCAGGTCCTCCAGGCTGCCGATCTTGCTCGTGGCGTGGCGCGCGAGGGCGAGCGGCAGGTCCTCGCCGGCCATGCCCTGGCCGTCGTCCTCCACCTGCAGGCGCTTCACGCCGCCTTCGTCGAGCGAGACCGTGACGCTGCGCGCGCCGGCGTCGAGGCTGTTCTCGAGCAGCTCCTTCAGCACCGAGGCGGGCCGCTCCACCACCTCGCCGGCGGCAATCTGGCTCACGAGCAGCTCGGGCAGGACGCGAATGGCGGACACGAGAGAAGTATATAAGCTGGGGACCGTACAAACAGACGTCCGCCTTTACAATCGCCGCCATGGAACTGCTCGCCACCTTCTGGGACCTGATCGTCCATCTCGACCAGCACCTCGAGGCCTTCGTGGCGCAGCACGGCGCCTGGGTCTACGCGCTGCTCTTCGCCATCGTGTTCTGCGAGACCGGCCTGGTGGTGACGCCTTTCCTGCCCGGCGACTCGCTGCTCTTCGTGGCCGGCGCCATCGCGGCGGTCGGCGGCATGGACATCGTCACTCTGAGCGCGACGCTGATCGTGGCGGCGCTATGCGGTGACAACGTGAACTATTGGGTCGGGCGCTGGCTCGGCCCCCGGGTTTTCAAGTCCGGCGAATCCCCCTGGTTGAACAAGCAGCACCTGCAGCGCGCGCATGCGTTCTACGAGCGCCACGGCGGCAAGACCATCATCCTCGCGCGCTTCATGCCTATCGTGCGGACCTACGCCCCCTTCGTCGCCGGCATCGGCGCGATGCCGTACATGCGCTACCTCGCGTATTGCGTCGCGGGGGCGCTGATCTGGGTCGTCTCGCTGTGCGCCGCCGGCTATTTCTTCGGCAACATCCCGGCGGTGAGGAACAACCTCACCGTGGTGATCATCGTGATCGTCCTGATCTCGATCTCGCCGGCGATCTTCGCTTACGCGAAAAGCAGGCTGCAGAGGACTTCAGTTTAGGGCGCTCAGTTCAACGCGAGCGGGGACTGCGGCCGGGGCGGGTGCTTGACGAAGTAGTCGCGGATGCCGCCGAGGATCGCGCGCGCGAGCTTGTCCTGGTAGGCCTCGTCGTTCAGCCGCTTTTCCTCCTCGGGATTGGAGATGAACGCCGTCTCCACGAGGATCGACGGGATGTCGTGCGCGGTGAGGACCGCGAAGCTCGCCTGCTCGACGTTGCTCTTGTGCAGCGTATTGACCGAGCCGATGCGGCGAAGGACGGCATCGCCGAGGCGCATGCTGTAGTCGATGGTCGCGGTCTGGGAAAGGTCGATCAAGGTCCGCTGGACGTGGTTCTCCTTGCCCTTCAGGTTCACGCCGCCGATCAGGTCCGACTCGTTCTGGGTTTTCGCGAGCACGTGGGCCACCTCGGAGGTGGCGCGCCGCTCCGACAGCGCGAATACGGAAGACCCGCGCGCGTTGCGCCGCACGACCGAGTCCGCGTGGATGGAGACGAAGAGGTCGGCTTTCACGGCGCGCGCCTTCTGCACGCGGGCGTCCAGCTTCAGGAAGTAATCCCCGTCGCGCGTAAGCATCGCGCGCATGTTGGGCTCGGCGTCGATCAGGGTCTTCAGCCGCTTCGCGATGCTCAGCGTGATGTTCTTCTCGCGCGAGCCGCGCCGGCCGATCGCGCCCGGGTCCTCGCCGCCGTGACCGGCGTCGATCACGATGGTGGCCATGCGCGCCACCTTGGGCCTGGCCGGGGACGGCGTTTGCGGTTTTTCCGGCAGCGCGAGCTTCTTTTCCGATTCCAGGATCAGCTCGGCGAGCGGATCGATCGCCACCGCGGGATAGATATCCAGCACCAGCCGGTGGCCGTACTCGCCGATCGGCGGCAGCGCGAACACCTGCGGCTTCACTTCGCTCTTCAGGTCGAGCACGAGGCGCACCACGCCCGGACGATTGCGCGCGACGCGCAGGCCCTGGACGTAGGGATCGTCGGGCGCCACCTTGCCGTTCAGCTCGGCGAGCGCCGTGGGGAGCTCGTCGAGCTCGAGGTCGAGCACCAGGCGCTCCGGATCCTTGACGGCGAAGAGGGTGTACTTCAGCTCGCCTTTCGATTCCACGGTGAGGCGCGTGTAGTCGCGCGCCGGCCAGATGCGGCTGGAGAGGACCTGGGCCTGGGCCTGAATCTGGGCCTGGGCCGTCGCTACGAAAAAAGCCGCGGCTGCGCCGAGGAAAGCCAGGACCGCCCGGCGTCCGAGGAAGCCCGCAGCGACGCGCGGCGCGCCTCGCCCAGAAATTCGAGCGAAATATCCAGATCGGGCGTGGGCAAACCCACGGCGCGCTCGGGCCATTCGACCACGCACACCGACCGCGGATTGAAGTAATCCCGGAAGCCCGAATCTAGCCATTCGCTCCGATCTTTGAATCGATAAAAATCAAAGTGATAGAAGTTTAAGCTCGAAAGCGTATAAACTTCAACCAGAGTATAGGTCGGGCTCTTTACGCGGCCGGTATGGCCAAGCGCCCCGAGCAGCCCACGAACCAGGGTGGTTTTCCCCGCTCCCAGCTCCCCCCGAAGGTGCAGAACCCGCCCGGGCGTCGCCCCCGCCGCCAGCGCCGCGCCCAAACGCAGCGTCGCCGCCTCGTCCGGCAAATTAAGATTCAAGGACATGACCCAGCACGAAACGACCGACTATGCGGCGCTCGCCGGGCGCATCAAGGCCTGGGGCCGCAGCCTCGGCTTCCAGGCGGTCGGCATCGCCGAGGCGGATCTGTCGGCCGCCGAGCCGCGGTTGCTGGAGTGGCTGGCGCAGGGCTGGCATGGCGAGATGGAGTATATGGCGCGCCACGGCGCCCTCCGCGCCCGGCCGGCCGAGCTCGAGCCCGGCACCTTGAGGGTCATCTCGTGCCGCATGGATTATCTCAACGATCCCGAACGGGACATTTCTTCCGACTTTGAAATAGCGGCGATCGCCCGTTACGCCCGCGGACGCGATTACCACCGCCTGATCCGCAACCGCCTGCAGAAGCTGTGCGACCGGATCGAGAAGGAGACCGGCGCCTTCGCGCACCGCGCGTATTCCGATTCCGCGCCGGTCATGGAGGTCGAGCTCGCCGCGCGCGCCGGCATCGGCTGGCGCGGCAAGCACACGCTGCTGCTGGATCGGGCGGGTTCGTGGTTTTTCCTGGGGGAAATATTTTGTAGTTTGCCGTTACCTGTAGATTCGGAAAAAGAAAATCATTGCGGAAGCTGCGAAAAATGCATCGATATCTGCCCGACGCAGGCGATCCGCGGGCCGTACAAGCTGGATGCGCGGCGCTGCATCTCGTATCTCACGATCGAGCACAAGAGCGCCATCCCGGAGGAGCTGCGGCCGCTGATCGGCAACCGGGTGTACGGCTGCGACGACTGCCAGCTCGTTTGTCCATGGAATAGATTTTCTGAATTGACCAAAGAAATTGATTTTGAAACCAGAAACAAGCTCGATTCATCCACGCTCGTGGAGCTTTTCATGTGGACCGAGGCCGAGTTCGGCGAGCGCCTGCAGGGCTCGCCGATCCGGCGCATCGGTTACGAGCGCTGGCTGCGCAACCTCGCGGTCGGCCTGGGCAATGCGCCGTCCTCACCGGAGGTCGTCGCGGCATTGCAATCGAAACGCCACTATCCTTCGCCGCTGGTACGAGAACACGTCGAATGGGCTTTGAAAAAGCATGAGCGGTTGGCGGCCTGACGCGCTCCTTCCCGGGTTCGAAGCGCTCGATCTGGATTTTCCGGACGACTACGACGGCGAGGTCGTGGCCACGCTGGTGCGCCTGCCTGGCGCAGAGGCGCCACGCGGCGCGGCGCTGTACGTCCACGGCTACACCGATTACTTCTTCCAGCGCCACATGGCGCTGCGCTTCGCCGCGGAAGGCTATGCCTTCTACGCCGTCGACCTGCGCAAGCACGGGCGTTCGCTGCGGCCGCACCAGCATCCGAACTTCTGCAAGCGCATCGAGGAGTACTTCGCCGATCTCACGAAGGCGATCGACGTGATCGGCGCGCCGGTGCTGCTCGCGGGCCATTCCACCGGCGGGCTGATCTGCAGCCTCTATGCGGACGAATGCGAGCGGCAGGGCTCGCGCGGCGATCGGGTGAGCGGCCTCTGGCTGAACAGCCCGTTCTTCGACTGGCGCGCCCCCGACTGGAAGCGCCCGCAGATCCACATCGCGGCGGCGATCGGCCGCTTCAGCCCGTTCACGAAAAGCCCGGAGCCGCTGCCGCGCGGCTACACCGACCGCCTGCTCGCCGACTGGGAATTCGACCTGCGCCTGAAGCCGGTGGAGGGGTTCCCGATTTTCCTCGGCTGGATCGCCGCGATGACCGACGCGCACGCGAAAGTGCAGCGCGGCCTGGGCATCGGCTGCCCCATCCTTTCCATGCATTCCGACGAGGCCGACGTGGTGCTCGACTGGCGCCACATCGCGCGCTACTCGCGCGGCCTGGGGCCGGAGGTGACGGTGCTCGCGTTTCCCGGCGGCATCCACGACCTCGTGCTCTCGCGGCCCGAGGTGCGCGAGGAAGTCTTCAGGCAGCTTTTCGCCTGGGCGGCACGAGTACCAGCGTGAGCGCGCTCGCGGCCGCCCACGCCGCGTACGCGACCGTGAAAACCCATTCGGGCGCCTGGTAGAAAAGAAGCTGACGCACCCAGCGGCCGACGAAGGACTCCGCGCGCGCGCCGCCGCGCAGCGCGTCTTCCCAGACCGTGAGCGGGCAGGCCATGCCGACGAGCGCCTCGCCGGCGACGAACAGGATCGCGGCGAGGTGCAGATAGCGGAACCAGGGATTCCTCACCCAGCGCCAGCCGAGCGCGGCGCCGAGCCAGATTACGAGCAGGCCGCCGACGATAAAGGCCGCGATCGCGAAATGAACGACCAGTAGAACGTCAGCGAGCAACAGGACGTTTGGGGTCCGTGATCCAGTCGCTCCAGGAGCCGGGGTAGAGCTTTGCTCCTTTCAAGCCGGCGACTTCCATCGCGAGCAGGTTATGGCACGCGGTGACGCCCGAGCCGCAGTAGTTCACGACCTCCGAGGGCCGCGCGCCGCCGAGCAGCTTCGCGAACTCGGCCTCCAGCTGCTCGGGCTGCTTGAAAATCCCTTCCGCCGTGAGATTGTCGATGCAATAGCGGTTCTTCGCGCCGGGGATGTGGCCGGCGACCTTGTCGATCGGCTCCTTCTCGCCGCGAAAGCGCTCGGGCGCGCGCGCGTCGAGCAGCACGACGTCCTCGGGGCGCTTCTCTACATAGCCGATGCCCACCGCGGAATCGGCGTGCACGCGCACCGGGTACTGCGTATGCGGAAAGCGCGGCACCTCGGCGGTCACGGGCCTTTTCTCGGCGAGCCACTTGGCGAGGCCGCCGTCGAGCACCGCCACCGCCTCGTGTCCGACCCAGCGCAGCATCCACCAAAGGCGCGCCGCATAGGTGCCGTTGCCGGCGTCGTAGCAGACCACCTGATCGTCGGGCCGCAGCCCCTGCTGGCCGAGCCAGGCGATGAACGCGCCCGGATAGGGCAGGGGATGGCGGCCGTTGCGGCCGTCGCGCGGCGAGGACAGATCGCGGTCGAGGCGCGCGTACAGCGCGCCGGGGATGTGCGCCTCGCCGTATTGCCGCTCGCCAAGGTCCGGCTTCGCGAGATCGTAACGGCAGTCGAAGATCCGCCATTGCGCCAGATGGGACGCGAGCTGTTCGGTGGACGCGAGCGTGGTCAGGCTCATCGGTTGTATTTGACCTCAAAATCAGGGACAGACCACGATTTCATCTGCGCGAAGCTTCGGAAATCGTGGTCTGTCCCTGATTTTCTGTTGCTAGCGGCCGAGCTTGCGGTGCAGCCACTCGTGGAAGTGGACCTCGGCGTCTTCCATGGGCGACTGGTAGGGGCCGGCGTCGTCGAGGCCCTGCTCGTAGAGCGCGCGGCGGCCCTTGTCGAGGCGCATGCAGATCTCGTTGTCCTCGATCGCGGTCTCGACGTACGCGGCCTGCTGCGCCTCGACGAACTCGCGCTCGAACTGCACGATGTCCTCGGGGTAGTAGAACTCCACGATGTTGGTCGTGCGCGTCGGCGAGCGCGGGATGAGGTTCGAGACGATGAGCACGTTCGGATACCACTCGAAGGTGAGCCCGGGGAAGTAGGTGGCCCACAGCGCCCCATGCTTGGGCGCGCGGCCGTCGAGCTGCTTCAGGCAGGCCTCGTGCCATTTGCGGTAGACCGGCGTTCCGGGGCGGTTGAGGCCGGCCTTCGCCGCGACGATCTGCACCGAGTGCTCGGCGCCGTAGTCGACGCTGAAGTTGTTGCAGTCGGTGAAGTTGCCCAGGCCCGGATGGTAGAAGTCGACGTGGTAGACCTCGAGATAGGTCTCGACGAAGGTTTTCCAGTTGATGTCGTACTCGTCGATGCGCACCGAATCGAGGACGTAGCCGTCGAAGTTCCAGTCCTCGTTCGTGGTGATGCGCGCGAGGTCCTTGCGCGGATCGCGCGGGCCGGCGAAGAGCAGGCCGTTCCAGTTGAAAAGCGGCGTGGAGTGCAGCTTCACGCACGGCTGCTCGTCGAAGAACGGCGCGCCGAGGAGCTCGCCCTTCAGGTCGTAGGTCCAGCGGTGCAGCGGGCAGACGATGTTCTCGGTGTTGCCGCGGCCTTCGAGCAGGATTGCCTGGCGGTGGCGGCAGATGTTCGAGAGCAGCTCGACGCCGGAAGAATTCCTGACGAGGAACTTGGAGTCGCCCATCCACGAGAGCGTGTGGTAGTCGCCGACGTTCGGCACCATCAGCTCATGGCCTACGTAGTTCGGGCCGGCGTCGAACAGGAGCTTTTTTTCCAGCTCGAAGATCTTGGGATCGAAGTACCAGGAGGCCGGCAGGTGGCATGTGACCGGCTTGATCTGCCGCAGGGTCCCGAAGTCCGACATCTCGTTGTGAGTCTCCTAGAAAAACAGTATCTTACTAAAAGATGAGCAAGCCCGTGGCAGTATGAATAAGCCCGTAACAGCAGCCGAGCCGACTTTCGAGAAAGCGCTCGCCGAGCTGGAAAAAATCGTAGCCCGGATGGAAAGCGGCGAGCTTTCGCTCGAGCAGGCGCTCGCCACCCACAAGCGCGGCCTCGAGCTCGCGCGGTTCTGCCAGCAGAAGCTGGAGGCGGCCCAGCAGCAAGTCAAGGTGCTGGAAGGCGAGGTCCTGAAACCGCTCGGCGGTGTGGCATCCGAGGCGGCGCCCGAGCCCCGTGAAGATTGAAAGCGATTTTCAGGCCTGGATGGGCGGCGTCCAGGCGCGGATGGAGATTGCGCTCGCACGTCTGCTGCCGGGCGCGCACATATTGCCCGAGCGCCTGCACGAGGCGATGCGCTATGCGACGCTCGAGGGCGGCAAGCGGGTGCGCCCGCTCCTCGCGTTCGCCGCGGGCGACCTTGTGGCGGCGCCGGCCGAGCGGCTGGAGATCGCGGCCGCCGCGGTCGAGATGATCCACGCCTATTCGCTGGTGCACGACGACATGCCGTGCATGGACGACGACGTCCTGCGCCGCGGCAAGCCCACGGTGC
>CAYOVM010000070.1:12577-15249 GCA_964407355.1 uncultured Enterobacteriaceae bacterium | reverse complement strand
CGCTGATAAGCAGGCCGCCTCCGAGCGCAAGCCACGGCAGCGCCCGATCGGCGCCCGCGATCAAGGCCGAGCGCGGTGCGTCGAACTGGATCTCCCAGATGCGTCCCGCGAACGCCATCGGCAGCAGCGTCTGGAAGAAAACGTCGCCGCCTCCAGCGTCGGAGGCGAGATCGCGGCTGTCGAACAACGGCCGCACGCCGCTGCCGACCCGGGCGGCACCGGTATAGCGGGAAACAGGGCCCGCGTCGTAGAGCCTGAACCGCAGGTATCGCAAAGTGGACTCGTCGAGCACGCCTTGCATCAGCTCCCGCACCAGAAATCCAGCCCCCACCGCGCCGAGATAGGCGGCGCGCCGCTGCGCGACAGTCTCGAGCGGCACGCCCTGGCGGTACACCGCCAGCCGCATCGGCAGCGCCATGGCGTCGCCCTGCCCGATGTTGATCTGCGCGCCCGAGGTCGTGGGCTTGCCGCTGTCCCGCGTGACCCAGTAGGCTTCTTTCACCGCGGCCAGATCGGACGAGCGGGGATTGGCGAACATATCCAGGCCGAATGCGAACTCGACTCCAGGCCGGATGCCCTCCACATAGCTCATGACGAAGTACTCGGGGCGCTCGCCGGGGGGCTTGATCGCGAAGCCTGGGTACCCGTCCGGCCGCAGGCTGGTATCGCGCCGCACCCGGGCCTCGAATCGCGCTTTCGCCTCGTGCGGCACGAGCTCAGCGAAGCTAAGGCCCCAGATCCCGGGAAAGCGGTGTGGGACGTCGAGCGCCTTGACGTAGTTGTGAAACTCCGCACGAGAGAGGGCGTTCGATCTGCTGAACAGCGCCGAAAGGCCATAGAGCACGTTGAAGTAGGAGGTGACGCGCGCCTCGATGACATGCTTGGCATCGCTCGCCTGCCGCTCGAAGCGCAGCCGGGCCTCTTTCTCGATGCTGTCGTTTACGAAGACGAACAGAGCGAGCGAGGCGAGAGCGCCCAGCACGAGCACGAGCGCCGGCAAGAGCATCCTCTTCGCCGGCAGGCCCGGGTTCAGGCGGAATCGGTCCAGGGTCTTGGAAAGCACCGGCGAAGCTTACCTGTGCGAAACGCCGTCAAAGAATTACGACAGCCTCTAAAATAAACGGGATGACGCCGCCGTTTTCCTGGCAGAACCCTTACGCCTGGCCGCGCAAGCCGGTCCTGGCCGCGAACGTGGTCGCCACGACGCAGCCGCTCGCCGCGCAGGCCGGCCTGCAGATGCTCGCCGACGGGGGCACCGCGGTCGATGCCATCCTCGCCACCGCCATCACCCTCTCCCTCGTCGAGCCGGTCTCTAACGGCATCGGCTCCGATGCCTACGCGATCGTCTGGGACGGAAGGAAGCTGCACGGGTTCAACGCCTCCGGCCGCTCGCCCGCCGGCTGGACGCTAGAGTACTTCAAGGGACAGCAGGCGATGCCGGTGCGGGGCTGGAACAGCGTCACCGTGCCCGGCTGCGTGCAAGCCTGGGTCGAGCTGCATGCGAAGTTCGGCAAGCTGCCGTTCAAGAAGCTCTTCGAGCGCGCGATCCGCTACGGCCGCGAGGGGTTCCTGGTCTCGCCGACCATTGCGAAGCAGTGGGAGAAGCAGGTCCCGGAGCTGAAGGACCAGCCCGGCTTCGCGAAATATTTCATGCCCGGCGGCCGCGCGCCGCGCCCCGGCGAGCGCTTCAAGTTCCCGGCGCACGCCAAGGTCCTGGAGCAGATCGCCGCCAGCAGGGGCAAGGCGTTCTATCGCGGCGAGCTCGCGGAGAAGCTCGAGGCGCACGCGAAGAAGCACGGCGGCGTCATGCGCGCCTCCGACCTCGCCGCCAACAAGCCCGACTGGGTGAAGCCGCTCGAGATGGACTATCGCGGCTACACCCTGCACGAGATTCCGCCCAACGGCCAGGGCATCGTCGCGCTGATGGCCCTCGGGATGCTGGAGCACTTCGACGTCCGCTCGCACGCCGTGGACGGCCCCGACAGCCTGCACCTGCAGATCGAGGCGCTGAAGATCGCCTTCGCCGACGCCCGGCGCTACGTGGCCGACATCGAGCACATGACCGAAGTGAAGCCGCAGCAGCTTCTCGACAAGGAGTATCTGAAGTCGCGCGCCAAGCTGATCGACATGAGCCGGGCGCAGGATTTCGGCCACGGCACGCCGCCCAAGGGCGGCACGGTGTACCTGACCGCGGCGGACGCCTCGGGAATGATGGTCTCCTACATCCAGTCGAACTACATGGGCTTCGGCTCCGGCGTGGTGGTCGAGGGCATCTCGCTGCAGAACCGCGGCGGCACCTTCGTCATCAAGCCGGGGCATCCGAACTGCGTCGGGCCCTCGAAGCGCCCCTACCAGACGATCATTCCGGGCTTCGTCACGCGCGGCGGCAAGGCGGTGATGAGCTTCGGCGTGATGGGCGGCACGATGCAGCCGCAGGGACATGCCCAGGTGATGGTGCGCATCGCCGACTACGACCAGAGCCCGCAGGCGGCCTGCGACGGCCCGCGGTTTCGAGTCATCCAGGGCCTCGAGGTCAGCGTCGAGGAAGGCAGTTTCCCGCCGGACTCGCTCGCCGAGCTGCAGCGCCGCGGCCACAAGATCGTCAACGTCGACGACTACAACCAGTTCGGCGCCGGGCAGCTCCTCTGGAAGCTCGACGGCGGCTATTTCGC
>CAYOVM010000070.1:10805-12477 GCA_964407355.1 uncultured Enterobacteriaceae bacterium | reverse complement strand
GTCAACGTCAAGAAAGCGCTCTGGGCCGCCGAAGAGCTCGGCCTCAAGTACGAGCGCATCGATGCCGGCCTGCACTTCGGCGTGAACAAGACCCCCGAGTACCTGAAGATGAATCCGACCGGCCTCGTGCCGACGATCGACGACGACGGCTTCAAGCTGTGGGAGTCGCACACGATCGTGCGCTACTTCGCCGCGAAGCACGGCGCCGGCACGCTCTGGCCCGCCGATCTCAGGGCGCGGGCGGACGCCGATCGCTGGATGGACTGGGCCTTCACCTTGCAAAGAGCGATGCGCGATGTGTTCTGGGGACTGATCCGCACGCCGCCCGAGAAGCGCGACTCGAAGGCGATCGAGGCGGGCCGCAAGCAAACCGCGGAGCTGCTCGCGATCCCGGAGTCCGTCCTCGCGGGAAGGAAGTACGTGACCGGAAACAGCTTCACGATGGGCGACATTCCCTTGGGCTGCGAAGTACAGCGCTGGATGCGGGTGCCGATCGAGCGGCCGTCGTTCCCGAACGTCGAGGCCTGGTTCGAGCGCCTGCGCGAGCGTCCCGCCTTCCGGACGATCGTCGATATCCCGCTGAGCTAGCGCCCGGCAGACGCCGGCCCGGGCGGCTTGAGCCGTTTTCCGGAGTTGGCGAGCGCCTTCGCTTTTTCGTAGAACACAGCCAGATCGCCGCCGCTTTCGCCAAGCAGCGCCTGGAACTGCGGCACGAGCTCGGTGTAGAGCGCGACGGAGACGAGGAAGGCGTTGTTGGGCTCCGCCGGAACGACCGTCGGATACTCGGCGCGCAGCTTCTCGAATTCCTCGCGCTTTCTCGCCGCCAGGGCTTCCCGCGAGGCTCCCGGCTCGCTGTAGGCGAGCGCGAGGCGCGTCCTCGCCTCCTTGATCCGCTCCGCGAATCGCTGCCGGCGCGCCTGCGCGTCGCGGAAAGCCTGCAGCTCGCCGGCGTGCCCTTCGGCTTCCAGCCAGCGGCGCACGCCCTCTTCCTCGACGGCGACGGCGAAGGACTCGTTGAACGCGGTGTCGTCGCGCGCGTACACGACCTGGTGCGCGAGCTCGTGGAATATCAGCCGCGCGAGCTGCGCGTCCGGATAGCGGATGAAGGTGGAAAGCAGCGGGTCGTCGAACCAGCCGAGCGTGGAATACGCGGGCACGCCGCCGACGTGCACGTCGTAGCCTTCCGCCCTCAGCCGCGCCGCGTGCCGGCGCGCGTCCTGCTCGGAGAAAAAGCCGCGGTAGCCGACGCAGCCGGTGAACGGAAAGCATTCCTGCCTCGGCGCCACCGAGAATTGCGGCGCGGCGAAGACGTTCCACACCACGAAAGGCCGGCCAAGATCGGCATAGGACTTGTAGCTGCCGTTCTCCGGCAGGGCGAGGCTTCGCGAAGCGAACTCGCGCATCCGGCGCGCCTTCTCCAGGCGCTCGCGCAGCGGCGTGGGCGTCGCCGGATCGGCGAGCCACGCGTCCACGGGACGCGCGGCGCTCATGATCCCGAGGTGCCCGCCGATCGCCTGCTGGTAGTAGGCGATGGTGTCGCAGCCGCCGGCGAGCGGCAAAAGGAGAAGGAGCAGGAAGCGCAGCGGGAGCGGCCGCGTCATTCGAAGCTTCCTGTGGCGAGAAACCGCGCCACCATCTTCGCCACCCGCCCCGAAACGATGAGAACGCTGTG
>CAYOVM010000070.1:0-10705 GCA_964407355.1 uncultured Enterobacteriaceae bacterium | reverse complement strand
GGCGAAGGCGCACCGCAAGCAGCGTCATCACCGCCTCCGGCATCCACAAACCCGGCACCAGCACTACCTGATCGGTCACGCTTCCGGGTCGGACCTGGCGTAGATCGCGCGAAAGCCTCGCGGCGCATTCTTCATCTGCGCGACTTGGCGAACGCGGCGAGCAGGGCCTGCGCCCGGTACACGATCGGATAGTCGATCATCTGGCCGTCGAGCTGGATCGCCGCCGCGCCCTTCGCTTCGGCTTCCTTGAACGCCGCGACGATGCGCTCGGCCTGCGCGATCTCCTCGGCGGTGGGCAGGTAGGCGGCGTTCACCGCGGCGAGCTGGTCGGGATGGATGCACAGGCGTCCCTGAAAGCCGCCGCGCCGGCTGCGCTCGAGCGCGCGCTGGAAAGCATCGATCTCCCGGAGATGGAACCAGGGGCTGTCGATCGGGTTCTCGAGGCCTCCCGCGCGCGAGATCATCACGATCCGGGCGCGCGCTTCGGCGAGCTCCGGCTCGTCGAGCGAGGGCGAGAGGCCCACGTCGTTCGCGTAATCGCCCGCGCCGAACGTCACGCGCTTCACCCGCCACGGTCCCTTGTACGCGCGCAGGCTTTTCGCCTGGACGATGCGCTCGATGCGCTGGACCCCGGCGGCGGTCTCGATCTGCGGCATCAGGTCGATCGAGCCTTCGGCAAGGCCACGCTCGCGCTCCAGGTTGGAGAGCAGCCAGTCGATGGCGTGCAGCTCGCCCGCGCTCTCCACCTTGGGCAGCACCACGCCGTCCACGCCCTTGTGGATCGTCTCCACCAGGTCGCCATAGCAATACGGCGTCGAGGCGGCGTTGACGCGCACGTAGCCGCGGCCGCGGCGCGGCTTCGTCAGCGCCTCCGCCACGGCCTTGCGCGTCGCCGCCTTCTCGGAGCTCGCCACCGAATCCTCGAGATCGACGATCACCGCATCGGCCTCGAGCGTGAGCGCTTTTTCGACGCGCCGCGGCACGTTGCCCGGCGCGAACAGGAACGAACGGTTCAAAGTCATGCGGCTCCCTGGGTCAGGCTGAGTTCATGCGCTGTGCGGTCAGTATGCCTGCTTGAGCAGGCGCCGCTCGCTCCACTGGGGATAGGGCAGCACCGGCCTCGCGGTCTCGAGCGCGCGCGGCCAGACGATCTCGGCGCGCCCCTTGAGGATCTGCGTGACCGCCGGCCGGGTCGCGAGCTGCTCGCCGGTCGCCGGATCGACCTTGAAGTCCCCGAGCACCGTGGCCGTCGTGAGCGCCGCGAGGGCCGCGCGCAGCTTGTTCGGATCGGCGCTGCCGGCGCTGCGCAAGCCCGCCGCGAGCACGCTCGCCGCGGCGTAGCCCTCCGCGGCCGCGGCGCCGGGCGGCGCGGACCATTTAGCGGTGAAAGCCTTCACGAAGCTCGCGTTTCCCGGCGTCGCGAAGCGCGGATCGTATTCCAGCGTTCCGAGCGAGAACTCGGCGTCCTGACCGACCGCCTCGACGAATTTCGGACTCGCGGTGCCGCGGGCGAGGAAGAGCTGCGGCGCGTACTTGAGCCGCTTGAAGCTCTTCACCATCTCCGCCGCGTCGCGCGGCTCGCCGAAGGCGATCCAGGCATCCGCCTGCTCGGCGCGCGCCCGGGCCACGAGGAGCGCGAAGTCGTCGGCGCCGCTGCCGTAGACGCCGACCTCGCTCGCGGAAAAGCCGAGCTTGAGCGCCGCCGCGAGCGTTCCCGCCGCCATCTCGCGCGCCGCCGGCTCGTCGCGCGCCAGGATGAAAAGCTTCTTGTGCCCGGCGTCCCTCGCCATCTCGAGCACGCCCGCGCCGTAGGCGTCGTAGGGTATCGCCGACTGGAAGACGAAGCGCGGCGAGCGCTTGTGGACCTCGCGCGACCAGCCGGCGCCGTTGATGAGGACCCGGCGCGCGGTCTCCGCCTCGGCCGCCGCCACCAGCGTCGCCGCGGTGCCGTACGGACCGATCAGCGCATCGGCCTTGTCGCCTATGAGCTGCTGGTAGAGCCGGCCCGCCTTGATCGCTTCCGAGGCGTCGTCCAGCAGACGCAGCTCCACCTGTCGCCCGAGAAGACCGCCCGCCGCGTTCACCTCGTCCCGCCAGAGCAGCAGCGCCTGGCGGTAGCCGGCGGCGAGGCCGGCGTGCGCGCCGGTTTCCGAGACCACGGCGCCGATGATCAGGGGCGAAGCTTCCTGGCTCTCTACCGAGACTGCAGCAAAGAAAAGGAAGAGCGGGAGAAGGTATCTCGATCTCAATCTAGTAGTGGCCCAGCTTGTCGTCGACGGCATGGCCGCGCATCGGAATGAGCGCCGCGCGCTCGAAGGTCATGAACACCGTGCCGTCGGCCTTCTTTCCGGTGGTGCGCACGGTGACGATGCCGTGGTGCGGGCGCGACGCCGACTCGCGCTTGCCGATCACCTCCGACTCCGCGTAGATGGTGTCGCCGGCGAACACCGGCGCGGTCAGCCGCACCTTGTCCCAGCCGAGGTTGGCGACGGTTTTCTGGCTGACGTCCGAGACGCTCATGCCGGTGACGATGGCGAGGGTCAGGCAGGAGTTCACGAGCGGGCGCCCGAATTCGGTCGCCGCGCCGTAGGCGGCGTCGATGTGCAAAGGATGCTGGTTCATCGTCAGGAGCGAGAACCAGGTATTGTCGGCTTCGCTCAGCGTGCGGCCCGGCCGGTGCTCGTAGACGTCGCCGATCTCGAACTCCTCGAAGTAGCGCCCGGCCGATTCGCGAAAGCGCCTGGCTCCGACTGCCTTTGCTTGGCTTACCATAAGAGAATCCCGATGGACACGACGCTGCAGAACCGATTAGGCGACATTGTAGGCGCTGGCAACGTGCTCGCCGCTGCCGCGGACGTAAAACCGTACTTTACCGACTGGCGCAAGCAGTACTCGGCCGCGGCGGAATGCGTGGTCCGCCCGGGGAGCACTGCCGAGATATCGCGGGTCGTCGCCCTGTGCGCCCGCGAAAACATCGCCGTGGTGCCGCAGGGCGGCAACACGGGACTTAGCGGCGGCTCCGTGCCCAGCGGAGCGCGGCGCGAGATCGTGCTGTCGCTCTCGCGCATGAACCGTATCCGCGAGATCGATCCCCTGAACGACACCCTGACGGTGGAAGCGGGCTGCGTGCTCGCCGCCGTGCAGAGCGCGGCCGAGGACGCCGGGCGCTTCTTTCCCCTCTCGCTCGCCGCCGAGGGCAGCTGCCAGATCGGCGGCAACCTTTCCACCAACGCCGGCGGCGTCAACGTGCTGCGCTACGGCATGGCGCGCGATCAGGTGCTCGGGCTCGAAGTGGTGCTGCCCGACGGGCAGGTCTGGAACGGTCTGCGCGGGCTGCGCAAGGACAACACCGGCTACGACCTCAAGCAGCTTTTCCTGGGCGCCGAAGGAACGCTCGGCATCATCACCGCCGCGGTGCTGCGGCTTCATCCGAAGCCGACGGCGAGCGCGACCGCGTGGATCGCGCTCGACCACCCGCGCGGCGCAGTCGAGTTGCTCGCCGCCCTGCGCGAGCGCCTGGGCGAGCGGCTGAGCGCCTTCGAGCTGATCTCGCGCGCCTGCCTCGAAGCGGTTCTTGTCCATGCGAAGGATCTGCAGGATCCGCTTCCCGCCGCCCATCCCTGGTACGTCCTCGCCGAGCTCGCCGACAGCGGCGACGCCGCCGCCCTGCGCGAACGCGTGGAGAGCGCGCTAACGGACTGCGCCGAGGTTGGCGCGCTGCGCGACGCGGTCCTGGCGCAGAGCCTGGCGCAGGCGCGCGCGCTGTGGCGCATCCGCGAGAGCATTCCGGAAGCGCAGTTCACCAACGTCAAGCACGACGTGTCCGTGCCGGTGTCGAAGACGCCGGAGCTCATCGAGCGCGTGCAGGCCGGGCTCGACAAGACTTTCCCCGGCGCAAAACCCTACGTCTTCGGCCACGTGGGCGACGGTAACCTTCACTACAACATCGGGCCGGCGTCGCTCCTCGAGCGCCGCGCCGAGGTCAACCGGATCGTGTACGACGCGGTCTCCAGCCTCGGCGGCTCGATCTCCGCCGAGCACGGCCTCGGCCAGCTCAAGCGCGAGGAGCTCCTGCGCCACAAGAGCCCCGTCGAGGTCGAGCTGATGCGCATCCTCAAGCGCGCGCTCGATCCGAAGGGGTTGATGAACCCCGGCAAGGTGGTCTAGCGGGGTTCCCCGGCTATACGGCGCTAGTGGCCGGCGCGGCGGTGCCGGTCGTAGTCGTCGTCTTCGCTGTCGCGGTCGTGGTCCTTGTCGAAGTCGCCGTCGTGGTCGCGATCGTCATCGTCCACCCGCCCGCATCCCATGGCGAAGCCGCGGCCCGCGGTGTCGCTCGCATCGGTCCAGGTCGCCCGGCCGGCCGAGAAAAGGTCGTAGTACGCGATGCCCGACATCCCCGGGATGCCGAAGGTGTCGTCGACCAGCGCCACGCTGCAGACCTGATGGTTGGGGAAAAGGCCGAGCAGCGTCTCGAGCAGGTTCCAGGGGACGAGGAAGGGGTTCACGTTTCCGGGCAGAGGCGTTGGAATTTCTCCGATTCCGGTGAGTTGCGTCACGTCCCACCGGGGCGCGAGATCGGTGAGGTCCTGGTAGTTCCAGATGCCTCCCGGCGGGCAGCCGGTGCCGAAGGGCCCGGGACCGAAGTTGCCGAAGGCGTTGCCGTCCGGAATCCCGTCGCCGTTGAGATCGATGGCGAGCTGCACGCGGGGCGAGCCGCCTATGCAGGTCTTCGGCGCCACGAAAAAGGCCTTGAGCTCGAGCATGTTGTCCAGCTTGTCGATCTTGACGTTGACCTTGCGCGACACAGTGCCGAAGCCCCCCGTCGTGGTGTCGATCCGGATCACGTCGTTCGCCGGGTTCTCCGGGTCCTGCGCATGCTGCGCCGTGCCGCCCAGCAGAAAGCCGTCGCCTCCTGCGCTGCCGGTGGCGAGCGCCGGCGGAACGAGGGCGCACAATCCCAAAAGCAGGGCCCACTTCGCACATCTCATGGTGATCTCCTCCGAGGTTTGGAAGGATCTACGACGGTTTCCGGTGACGCGGGTTCAGCGCCGCGGCTGCTCCGGATGGAGCAGAGGCTCGGGAGCGTTAGTTGCCGTCCGGACGCCGGCCTAGCGGTGACGCCCGAGGGCTCGGGCAGCCTGCTTCAATCCTCTCCGGTCGAGTGCAGGTAGTGCGCCATGCTGGGCTGCACGTTGGGCACGAAGAGCTCCTCCACCGCCACTTTGCGCCGCGTGAGCCCCTGCTCGTGAACGTAGCTGACCAGCGCTTCGAGCGTCGGCCGGCTGCCTTCGACGGAATAGTCCCAGATCTGCGGCCCGAAAAGGCGCCGCGCCGATTCGACCTCGTCGATGATCCAGGGCAGCGCGACGGGCAGCGCGTCGGTGTCGTAGAGCCAGCGGTACGCATAGTCGCGGGCGTTGCAGAACGCTTTGTACAGGGTGATGGCGAGCCAGGGCTCGGCCTCGTACAGGGCACGCTTCAGGACGAACGTGTGCATGATCGGGAAAATGCCGGTCTTGCGGTAGTACTCGGTCTCGACCCGGCGGAAATCGGGGAAGAGGCGCTTGATGCCGGCGCCGAGGGCGCGCGGCAGCATCACCGAGATCAGCGCATCGATTTCGCCCCGCTCGAGCAGCGCCTCCAGCGACGCGCCGGCGCTCGCCTGCTCGAGCCGGATGCCTTCCGGCTGCGCGATCGGGCGCACCGGCCGGCCGATCACCCAGGTCACCTCCTGCGGCCGCACGCCGTACTCGTGCTGCAGAAAACCTTTCACAAATACGGCCGCCGTCATCTGGTAGTCGGCGACGCCGATGCGCTTGCCCTTAAGATCGGCGGGGGCGCGGATCGGCGAATCGACGCGCAGATAAACCGCCGAGTGGCGGAACACGCGCGACGGGAACACCGGGATCGCCGCGAACCGGTCGTCGCCCTGCGAGCGCAGGATCGTATAGGAAGAAAGCGACATCTCGGAGGCGTCGAATTCGCCGTTGTTGAGCATGCGCCAGAACGTCTCGCCGGGCCGCAGCGGCAGAAAATTCAGCTCGACGCCTTCGGGCCGGACCCGGCCGTCGATGAGCGCCTGGGTCCGGTCGTAACGGCCGCAGGCGAGTGTAAGTTTCATTTCGAGTTACCGCCTAGACTAATGGGCACAGGGAGTCTATTTTGGGCCCAAAGGGACATTCCATGGGGTCGAGCAAGCGCTCGAACAAGGGGAAAAAAGCGGGGATTGCCGCCAAGCCGCGGCGCGCGCCGCGGCATGGCGACGAGCGGCTGAAGAGCCTCCTCGAGCTCTCCTCCGACTGGTACTGGGAGCAAGACGAGCGCTACCGTTTCACTCAGATCGTGGGCGGGGCCGTCGGAAAATCGGGATTCGACTCCAAGAACTATCTCGGGAAGACGCGCTGGGACGGTGGCGGCGAACCGGTCGGCGACGGCGGCTCCTGGGACCAGCACAAGGCTACGCTGAAGGCGCGGCGGCCGTTTACCGATTTCGTCTTCAAGCGCTCCGACTCGAACGGCGAGCTGCGCTACATCAGCAGCAGCGGGCAGCCGGTGCTCGACGATCAAGGGCGATTCAGGGGTTACCGCGGCATCGCCAAGGATGTCACTCAACGCGTTCGGGCGGAATTGCGGCACACGATCGAGCATGGGGTGACGCGCATCCTGGCGGAATCCATTCACATCGCCGACGCGGCGCCACGAATTCTTCGCCTGATCTGCGAGGCGCTCGGTTGGGCCGGTGGCGCGCGCTGGGAGCTCGACGCGCAGAGCAATGCGGCCCGTCGCGCCGAGACCTGGGGCGTCGCAGAGTCCCGCGTCAACGAGTTCTTCAAGGCCGCGCAATTGCATCTGCCGGCGAATTCCGGCGGCCTGGTCCGGCAGACCCGCGCCAGCGGCGAACCGGTTTGGATTCGCGACGTCACTCGAGACCCGACGTTCCTGCGGGCCGCGCACGCATTGAAGGCCGGCTTGCACAGCGCTTTCGCCTTTCCGATCAGGGTCGGCCCGCAGATGATCGGCGTCATGGAATTCTTCAGCCGCGAGATCCATCAACCGGATATCGATCTGCTCAATGCCGCCCGTTACGTCGGCGCTCAAATCGGCCAGTTCATGCGCAGCAAACAGGCCGAGGAGGCGCTGCGCGATAACGAGGCGCGCTTTCGCCAGCTGACGGAGCTCTCTTCCGACTGGTACTGGGAGCAGGACGAGAATCTGCGCTTTACCCGGTTCTCCGGCGGGAATCTTGGAGAATCCGGAATCGACGCGGCGAGCCGCCTTGGCAAGACGCGGGAGGAAATTCCAGGCTTGATCCTCGATCCGGGGGCCCGGCTCGCCGCGCAGGCCAGGATGGACGCGCACGAATCCTTCCGCGATCTTGAATACAGGCTCGCACAGCCGGACGGAAGCGTCCGTTACTTCACCACCAGCGGAACACCGATATTCGACGCTTCGGGCCGCTTTACCGGCTACCGCGGCATCACCAGGGATATCACAGCGCGCAAGCGCAACGAACGGATATTGGCCCTGGAGCACACGGTGCAACGGTGCCTGGCGGATGCCAAGACCGCCACGGAGGCGATGAAGGCCTCCCTTCGCGCGGTATGCGAATCGGAAGGCTGGGAATGCGGCCGCTATTTCCGCGTGGACGAGAAGGCGGGGTTGCTGCGCTTCGCCGACGCGTGGGGCGTTGCGGATCCCATGATCGAGAGCTATATCGCCGCCTCGCGCGAGGTTACCTATGCGCCGGGCGCCGGCATGACCGGCAAAGTGTGGCAGTCCGGCGAACCGCTGTGGGTGTCGGACCGCGGCCAGCACGCCGGTGTGGCGCAGGCGGTCTTTGGCAAGGCGCGTGACGTCTTCATCATTCCGCTGATCGCCGACGGCAAGCCCGTCGGCGTATGCACATTCATCAGCCGCAGGCTGCGCGCGCCCGACGCTCGGCTGTTGCAAGCCGTGCGCGTGATCGGCGGCCAGATCGGCCAATTCCTGCAGCGCAAGCGTGCGGAAGAGGTGCTGAGCGAGAGCGAAGCGCGCTTTCGCAGCCTGAACAGCCTTTCGTCGGACTGGTTTTGGGAGCAGGACGCCGGGTTGCGCTTCATCCGGCTCGAGGGCAGGCACATCACGGGCGACAGTTCCGCGTTTGCGAATGAGCTCGGCAAGACGCGCGAAGAGCTCGGCGTCGAGGTCGAGGGTGGGTGGGAGGCGCACCGCGCGCTGATCGAGGCCCGCCAGTCGTTTCGCGACGTCGTCATGTGGCGAGTGTCTGCGGACGGTCAACGGCACTACATGAGCATCAGCGGCGAGCCGATGCTCGACGGCGAGGGCCGCTTCGTCGGTTATCGGGGGGTCGGAAAAAATATCACCGAGCGCCGGCACGGCGAGGAGCTGCTGGCGCTGGAGCACACGGTGAACCGCTGTCTGACCGAGGCGAACGATGTCTCGGCAGCCCTGAAGGCGGTGATCCGTGCGCTATGCGAATCGCAGAATTGGCAGTGCGGCCGCTATTTTTGCCTGGACCAGGACGCCGGCTTGCTGCGCTACGAGGAGTCCTGGACCGTGCCGGGCGCCAACCTCGACGAGTTTATCGCGCGCTCGCGCGAGGTAACTTACTCTCCGGGCCAAGGATTGGCCGGCCGGGTATGGCAATCCGGAAAGCCGCTGTGGGTGGACGACGTCAGCAAAGACCCTCGCAGTACGCCGCACGGAATTGCGGCCGCCTCCGGTCTGCGCGGGACATTCTTGTTTCCGGTCACGGCGGAAGGACAGACCGTCGGCGTGTTCACTTTCATCAGCCGCGAAGTGCGCGAACCGGACGAGCGGATGCAGCAGGCGGTGCGCGTGATCGGCAGTCAGATCGGCCAGTTCGTGCAGCGCAAGCGCTCCGAGCAGACGTCCCTGCGGCTCGCGAGGATGTTCGCCGCGCTCAGCGCCACCAACGACGCGATCCTGCACGCGCAGACGCCCCAGGAGCTGTATCAGCAGGTGTGCGACGCCGCCGTGCACGGCGGCAGGTTTTCCAATACCTCGATCTTCCTCGTCGAAGCGGGCGACGCCCGCGTAAAAGCAGTGGCGGGCGCCGGACGGGTTCCGCTGGACCTGAGCGCCTCGTACATCTCGATTGACGAGACGATCCCGGAAGGGCGGGGACTGGTCGGCATCGCGTTTCGCACCCGCAAGCCGTGCGTCAGCAACGATTTTCTCAACGACGAGCGTACACGGCCCTGGCATGAAATAGGACACAAGGCGGGTTGCCGCGCGGCGGCGGCGTTACCGCTCGTTCAGGGCGGCCGCAGCGTCGGCGCGGTGCTCATCCACTACGACGAGCTGAATGCCTTCGACGACGAGATCGTCAAGCTGCTCGAACGCATGGTGGAGAACGTCTCCTTCGCGCTCGACAACTTCGAACGCGCAGCCGAGCGCGTGCGCGCGCAGGAGCGCATCGAGTACCTGGCCACGCACGACGGCCTGACCGACTTGCCCAACCGGACCATGTTCAGCCAGGTGCTGAATCTCGCGATCAGCTCGGCGCAGCGCTACAACCGGCACTTTGCCGTGCTGTTCGTCGATCTGGACCGCTTCAAGATCATCAACGACACGCTGGGGCACGAGGCGGGGGACATGCTGCTGCAGGAGATGTCGCGGCGCCTCAAGGAGCAGCTGCGCTCGAGCGACGTGGTCGCGCGCCTGGGCGGCGATGAATTCGTGATCCTGGTGCAGGAGGTCAACGAGCCGGAGCAGGTCGCGATCGTCGCGCGCAAGCTCCTCTCCACCGTCATCAAGCCGGTCATGGTCCTGGAGCAGGAGTGCCGGGTGACGGCAAGCATCGGCATCAGCATGTATCCGACGGACGCGCAGGACGAGCAAGGCTTGATGAAAAACGCCGACGTCGCCATGTATCTCGCCAAGGAGGAGGGCAAGAACAACTTCCAGTTCTACTCCAAGGACATCAAAACCCAATCGCTCGAGCGCCTGACGCTGGAGACGAGCCTGCGCCAGGCCCTGGAGCGCGGGGAGTTTTTCCTCCACTACCAGGCCAAGCTCGATCTCACGAGCGGGATGATCACCGGCGTGGAGACGCTGGTGCGCTGGCAGCATCCCGCCCTCGGGATGGTATCGCCGCTGCAGTTCATCCCGCTCGCCGAGGAAACCGGACTGATCGTGCCGATCGGCAGGTGGGTGCTGCAGACCGCCTGCGCGCAAAATGTCGCCTGGCAGCGCGCCGGCCTGCCGCCGGTATGCATGGCGGTGAATCTCTCGCCGCGTCAGTTCAACGATGAAAATCTGTTGAGCGATATCGCCTCGGTGCTGCGGGAAACCGGCATGGCCCCGGAGCTGCTCGAGCTCGAGATCACGGAAAGCATGGTCATGGGCAATATCGACCGGGCGGCGAAGCAGCTCACCGCCATCAAGCAAATGGGGGTGCGGCTCGCGATCGACGATTTCGGGACCGGGTACTCGTCGTTGGCGCAGATCAAGCGTTTTCCGATCGATACGATCAAGGTGGATCGTTCCTTCATCCGCGAGGTGCCGCGCGATTCCGAGGATATGGCGATCACCAAGGCGATCATCGCCATGGGGAAGAGCCTGAGCCTGACGGTCGTCGCCGAGGGAGTCGAGACCCGGGAGCAGCAGGCCTTCCTGCGCGAGAACGCCTGCGACGAGATGCAGGGCTTTTATTTCAGCAAGCCGGTCGCCCCCGAACAGT
>CAYOVM010000069.1:0-15258 GCA_964407355.1 uncultured Enterobacteriaceae bacterium | reverse complement strand
GCGGCGACAAAAGGTTTTTCGATCACGAAATGAAAAGGCCACCTCGAGGTGGCCTTTGGAACGCCTGTCTTTTATCCACTACTGCATCTGCTGGATGCCGGCGAGCAGCCAGCCGCTCGAGCCGTCGGCGGGCTTGACGAGATTCCAGACTTCCTGGAAGTCCTCCGGCGCGGCGCCCGGCGCCTCGCGAACGGTGCCGGAGAAGCGCACGCTCGCCCAGTATTTGTCGTCCTCCGTGGCGACCTCGAGCAGGTCGGCATCGAGCGAGACGACGTCGGTGTGCTGCCCGCCGGACGTGCGCACGTCCCGGCTGAGCACGTCGAACATCTCCTGGGTCGCGAGCTCGCGGATCTCCTCGAGATTGCCGGCATCGTTCGCCGCCTGGAGCTTGATGAAGTTCATCTTCGCGCCGCGCAGGAACGTGGCGGTGTCGAAGCCCGCCGGAATATTCGCCGCTTGCGCGCCCGGTCCCTGAGAGGAAGTTTCCGATACGGAAGACGCGAGAGGCATTTTCACCGTCTCGCGTCCGCCCATGCCGGCGAACTGGACGGGCTGGTGCGAGCTGGCTTCATCGCGCCGGCGCGCGAGCATCTTGAAAAGCATCACGGCGCCGAGCGCGAGGAGCGCGAGGAGAAGGATGCCGCCCAGACCGCTGCCGCCGAACATCGCGCCGAGCAAGCCGCCGATCGCGAGGCCGCCGAGCATCGGCAGCCACCGGCTCAGTCCGCTCGCGGCGGGTGCGGGTTGCTGCGCGCCGGGCGCGGCCTGCTGCTGGGCGGGCTTCGCCGGCGTCGCGGCGGGGGGCGCGGTGACGCTTCTTTGCGTGCCGACCGAGCGGCCGCCGCCGAGGCGCTTCGCCTCCGCGTCGCTCGTCGCGAGCGTGGCGCCGAGCAATACCGCGCAAATGCCGAACAGAAAGGTTTTCATGGTTGGGTCCTCCAGGGACGCGTGCTGGTAACCAATGCTATCACTACATACGATAACCCCGGTGCACGGCCACCACGCCGGCAGCAAGGTTAAAGAACTCCACGCCGGAAAGCCCGGCGCCCTGCATCATCTGCGCGAGCGTCGCCTGGTCCGGATGCATGCGGATGGATTCGGCGAGATAGCGGTACGCGGCGGCGTCGCCGGCCACCCGTTCGCCCAGCCACGGCAGGACCTTGAACGAATACAGGTCGTAGGCCTTCTCCAGCGGCTTCCAGACTTTCGAGAACTCGAGCACCACCAGCCGGCCGCCGGGCTTGAGGCAGCGTGCCATCTCCGCGAGCGCGGCGTCCTTGCGCGTCATGTTGCGAAGGCCGAAGCCGACCGTCACGCAATCGAAGTACGCGCTCGGAAAGGGCAGGCGCTCGGCGTCGCATTGCACGGCGCTCGTGAGCACGCCGGCGTCGAGCATCCGGTCGCGGCCGCGCCCGAGCATCTGCAGATTGATGTCGGCGAGCCAGACCTGGCCGCCGGGGGCGACCCGCTTCGCGAGCGCGCGGGCGAGATCGCCGCTGCCCGCCGCGACGTCGAGCATCCGCTCGCCGGCGCGGGGGCGCGCGATGGCGATCGCGAACGCCTTCCACGCCCGGTGCAGGCCGAGCGACATCAGGTCGTTCATGAGATCGTAGCGCCCGGCGACGCGGTCGAAGACCTGCCCTACGCGGGCCGCTTTTTCGGCTTTCGGAACTTTCTCGAAGCCGAAGTCGATTTCGTCCTTCATCATTTATCGCGGCTTGCGCCCGCGGCCTCGAGCTTCGCCAGATAGTCCTTCCACATGCGCTCCTGGTTCTCGCCGAGATGGTAGAGATAATCCCAGGAATAGATGCCGGTGCTGTGGCCGTCGGAGAAGCTCGGCTGCACCGCATAGGAGCCCACCGGCTCGAGCGTGCGGATCTCCACCGCCCGCTTGCCGGTCTGCAGCACTTCCTGGCCCGGGCCGTGTCCGCGCACCTCGGCCGAAGGCGAATACACGCGCAGGAACTCGTAGGGAAGCCGGAACACCTTGCCGTCGGCGAACGCGATCTCCATCGCGCGGGAGCGCTGGTGCAGCTTGATCTCGGTGGGCGCCGGCGTTTCCACGCTCAGGCGGATTTTTCGTACGCGACGCGCTCGAAATCGCCGCCGCGCTCGACGAGCTCGGTCAGGCGCACGCGCTGCGCGGTCTCGCCGTAGATCTCGATGACCCGCCCGGGCTTGTACCAGCCCACCGGCAGCACGAGCGTGGGAGGCGCGTTCAGCGCCTGCACCCCGCTGAGCGTAAGCGCCTGGACGAACTTCTCGGCCGTGGCGTTCAACCCCGTGGGCCGCACCGCCGTGCCCGAGGGCAGACCGGGCAGGAGCTTCATGCCGGCGTGCAGGTCGCCGTTCTCCGCCGCCATGAGCCAGCGCAGCTGGCCGAGCATGAAGCTCTTCGCGTTCGCGAGGCGCACGAGGATGAGCTGGCCGTGGGTGTAGCGCCGGCCGGGGTCGGCGGCAAGCCGGACCATGTGGAGTCCCTGCGCGCTTTCATCCGCGATCTGCCAGCGCTCCAGGGCGAAGCCGTGCGCCTGGCTGTAATCGTCCTCGTCGCGCGTGCTCACGCGGCCGAAGGTCGCGATCTCGTCGCGCTGCTTCTGCGTAAGCTCCTTCTGCTCCCCGGGCTGATGGAAGGCGCGCCCGGTGATGTAGTAGTGGATGGCTGGCAGCTCGCTGCAGGCGTCGGCCGTCACCCCGGCGCCCGTGCGGTCGAGCGAGCGGCCGGGCTTGCGCTGGCACCAGTGGCGATAGAGGAAGACGAGCAGCTGCTCGCAGGAAGGCTGCACGCAGTCCTCGCCGAGGGCGAGCTTGGAGGGCGCCTCGCCTTTGCGCAGCAGGCCGACGCGGTTGCGCAGGCTCTTGGCGAGCTTGCGGGTGTCGAGGTAACGCGGCTCCTTGGCGCCGCTCGCCGCCGGCTCGACGCGCTCCGGGCAGCGCTCGCCGGCGAGATCGGCGATCAGCGGCGGCAAGCCCTCGCCCTCCACCACCGGCTCCTTGAGGACATCGAGCTTCACCGCCCAGCGCTCGAGCAGGAAGGCGACGAAGGTGAGCTGGCGCTGGGTGAGCTCGTTCGGGTTGCTCATCGCCATCAGCACGGCGCGCGCGTAAGCGACGCGCGGCGACGTGTCGTGCACGTCGCGGTTCATGAAGTCCTTCACCGGCTCGTCGACGATGCGCATGCGCTCGGCGGCCGCGTAGGCCTCGTGCAAGCCGCGCCAGTCTTCGGTCGGCACCTCGCGGTAGGCGCGATAGTGGTGGAACATTCTCAGGCCCGAGTACGCCAGCGCGCGCTGGCACACGAGCGCCGCCTGGGAGCGCATGCCGGACTCGCCGTTGATCGCGGCCTCGAGGCAGCGCAGGTAGCCGAAGCGCATCTCGTTCCACAGCACGATGGTGTCGTTGAACACCGCGGTCTCGACCTGCGCCATCGGCAGGGCCCGGTTGGTGAAGCGCTTCGCCTGCTCGATCTGGACGAAGTGGACCGCCTCGCGCAGGGCTTCCATCACGGCGAGGCGCACCGCGGCGCCCGCCGGAAAGCGGTTGAACTCGCCCACCTGGCGCAGCATCTGGTTCTGCGCCGTCCCGGTGTTGGCGAGCGGCACGTGCTCGAGCCACGCCTTGCAGCTCGCGGCATCGGCAAACTCGGGCGCCGCCTTCGGCGATAGCTCAGGGAGGTTCATCGGTCAAAGAAGCACTCGTTCGATGCCGCCGGTATTCGCTTTCTGCACGAACTTCGGCAGCCAGTCCTCGCCGAGCAGCCGGCGAGCCATTTCGACCACAATATAGTCGGCCTGCGCGCCGGTGTCATCTTCGAAGCGGGCGAGGCCCTGCAGGCACGAGGGACAGGCGGTCAGGACTTTTACAGGCTGGCCTTCCATCTTTTCCATCGATTTTTTCAGGCTTTCTTCCTTGCTGAAACGCACCTGAGTCGAGACGTCCGGCCGGGTCATCGCCAGGGTGCCCGACTCCCCGCAGCAGCGAGCCGACAGGGGCACGCCGCCGCCCAGCAAGCCGTTCACGACCTCCAGCGGCTTGGCGGTCTTGATCGGCGTATGGCAGGGGTCGTGATACACGTAACGCTGGCCGGTCAGCTCGGACCCTTCCCCCCCGAGCTTGACTCCTTTCTCGAGGAGGTACTCGTGGATGTCGAGAAGCCGCGAGCCGGGGAAAATCTTTCCGAACTCGTACTTCTCGAGCTGGTCGAGGCAGGTGCCGCAGGACACGATCACGGTGCGGATGTCGAGATAGTTGAGCGTGGTGGCGAGGCGGTGGAAGAGCACCCGGTTCTGCACGATGATCTTCTCGCCCTTCTCCTGCTCGCCCGCCGCGGTCTGCGGATAGCCGCAGCACAGGTAGCCCGGCGGCAGCACGCACTGCGCGCCGACTTCGTAAAGCATCGCCTGCGTCGCGAGGCCGACCTGCGAGAACAGGCGCTCCGAGCCGCAGCCGGGGAAGTAGAACACCGCGTCGGACTCCTCGCTCACCTTCGCCGGGTCGCGCACGATCGGCACGACCTTCGCGTCCTCGATGTCGAGCAGCGCGCGCGCCGTGCGCTTGGGCAGCCTGCCGGGCATCGGCTTGTTGATGAAGTGAATGACCTGCGAGCGAAGCGCGGGCTGGCCGGTCGTGGAAGGGGGTCTTCTGGTCTGTTTTCTCGAAATGGATTTGAAAATCGAAAAGGCGAGGCGCTGAACCTTGTATCCCCATTCGATCATCACAGTCCGCGCGAGCTTTACCGCGCGCGGATCGGTCAGATTCAGGAACAGCATCGACACCTTCGTGCCCGGGTTGATGCGCCGCTTGCCGGCGCGGCGCAGGAGGTTGCGCATCGCGACCGAGACGTCGCCGAAGTCGATGTCGACCGGGCAGGCGGGCTCGCACTTGTGGCACACGGTGCAATGGTCGGCGACGTCGCCGAAGGCGTCGTAGTGGGCGAGCGCCACGCCGCGCCGGGTCTGCTCCTCATACAGGATCGCCTCGATCAGGAGCGAGGTGGCGAGGATCTTGTTGCGCGGCGAATAGAGCAGGTTCGCGCGCGGCACGTGAGTCGCGCAGGGCGGCTTGCATTTCCCGCAGCGCAGGCAGTCCTTGATCGCGTCCGCCACGCCGCCGAGGTCGCTCTGGTCGAGGATCAGCGATTCGGCGCCGATCAGCGAGAAGCTCGGCGTATAGGCGTTGCGAAGATCGCCGCCGGCGAGGAGCTTGCCGGCGTTGAAGCGTCCCTCGGGGTCCACCTGCGCCTTGTAGGCGCGGAACGCCTCCACTTCCGCGGGCTCGAGGAACTCGAGCTTGGTGATGCCGATGCCGTGCTCGCCCGAGATCACGCCGCCCAGATCGCGCGCGAGGCCCATGATCCGGGCCACCGCCTGCGTCGCCCGCTGCAGCATCGCGTAGTCGTCGGAGTTGACCGGGATGTTGGTATGCACGTTGCCGTCGCCGGCATGCATGTGCAGCGCGACGAAGACCCGGCCGCGCAGCACCCGCTTGTGCACCGCGTCGGCGCCCTGGAGGATGCCGCGGAACACGTCGCCGGAAAAAAGCGCCTGCAGCGGCGCGCGGACTTCGCTCTTCCAGGAAAGCCGCGCCTTATGCGATTGCAGCGCGGCGAAGTCGCGCTCGAGGTTGCGTGAAAAATCCTCCCAGCGCGCCCGCACCGCGTGGAGGAGCTCGATCGCCTGGCCGCGGCGCTCGCCGAGCACGTCGGCCTCGGGCGCCGCGTCGCCCGGCTGATGCAGCGGCAGGTCGCCCGAGAAATACCGCTCGAGCGCATCGAGCAGCTCGAGCTTGTTCTGGATCGACAGCTCGATGTTGATCCGCTCGACGGCGTCGGTGTAGTCGCCCAGGCGCTCGAGCGGGATCACCACGTCCTCGTTGATCTTGAAGGCGTTGGTGTGCTTCGCGATCGCCGCGGTGCGCGCCCGGTCGAGCCAGAAGCGCTTGCGCGCGTCGGGCGAGACCGCGACGAAGCCCTCGCCGCCCCTCGCGTTGGCGATGCGCACCACCGAAGACGCCGCGGCCGCGACCTCGTCGACATTGTCGCCCACGATGTCGCCGATCAACACCATCACCGGCAGGCCGCTGCGGCGCGACTTGGTGGCGTAGCCCACCGCCTTCACGTAGCGCGCGTCGAGATGCTCGAGGCCGGCGAGGAAGATCTTTCGCCCGTTCTTCGCGAGGAAGTCCTTGATCTCGACGATGGCGGGGACCGCGTCGCGCGCGAGGCCGAAGAACTCCAGGCACACGGTGCGCACGTGCGCCGGCATGCGATGCAGGATGAAGCGCGCCGAGGTGATGATGCCGTCGGTGCCCTCCTTCTGGGCGCCCGGCAGCCCGGCGAGGAACTTGTCCGTGACATCCTTGCCGAGCCCTTCCTTGCGAAAGTGGGTGCCCGGGATGTCGATCAGCTTTTCATCGATCAGCTTTTTCCTGTCGGCAGAAAAAAACCGCAACCTGAACCTCGCACTGGCAGCATCGTGGATCTTGCCGAGGTTGTGCTCGAGGCGCTCGGCGTCGAGCCATTCGCCCTGCGGCGTCACCATGGTCCACGAGGCCAGATTGTCGATGGCGGTGCCCCACAGCACCGCTTTCTTGCCGCCGGCGTTCATCGCGACGTTGCCGCCGATGCAGGAGGCGTCGGCGGAGGTGGGATCGACCGCGAAGACGAGGCCCGCGGCGTCCGCGACGTCCATGACGCGCTTCGTCACCACGCCGGCGCCGGCACGGATCGTCGGCACCGGCCGCGGCACGCCGGGGAGCTCGGTGTGCTCCACGGCGCCAAGGCTCTCGAGCTTCTCGGTGTTGATCACCGCCGAGCGGCGGGTGAGCGGTATCGCGCCGCCGGTGTAGCCGGTGCCGCCGCCGCGCGGAATGATCGTCAGCCCGAGCCCGATCAGCTCACGGACGATGAAGACGACTTCTTCCTCGGTGTCGGGGCTGACCACGACGAACGGGTACTCCACGCGCCAGTCGGTGGCGTCGGTGACGTGCGAGACGCGCGCGAAGCCGTCGAAGGCGACATTGTCGCGATGCGTGACACGCGCCAGCCTTTTCAGGGTTTTCGCGCGCAGGGCCCGCGTGGCGGCGAAGTCCTCCTCGAACTGCGCCACCGCCGCGCGGGTCAGATCGAGCAGCCGGCCCACCTTGGAGCTCGCGCCGCGCCGGGCCTCGATCTCGTCGAGCCGGCGGCGCATGCCGGAGAGCAGATCGGTGCGCCCCTTCGGTCGCACGAGCAGATCGTCCTCGAGATAGGGATTGCGCTGGATCGCCCAGATCTCGCCCAGCACCTCGTACAGCATGCGCGCGGAGCGGCCGGTGCGGCGCTCCGCGCGCAGCTCGCTGATGAGCCGCCACGCCTCCTCGCCCAGCAGGCGCAGCGTGATCTCGCGGTCCGAGAACGAGGTGTAGTTGTAAGGAATCTCTCTTACGCGCGTCATGCCGGCTCGCCGTTCGGCTCGGTAAACACGTCGCGGTAGCTGGCGTAGTAGCTGCCCGCGAGCGTCGGAAAGACCACGATGAAGAGCGGCAGCATGAGCCTGCCCGGGGGCAGCTCGGGCAGGATCGATCTAGCCAGCGTCACGACGAGCAGGACCACGATGAAAATCGCCGCGCCGGTCACCGCGCCGTACACGAGAAACGCCCGCCAGTTCATGAGGAACGCCATGAAGCTGAAGAACAGCGCTTTTGCGGCCGTGGTCGAGTGCCAGGCCGCGAGGATCGGCGCGAACCAGAACATCATCATCACCGGGACGTACATTAGCGCGATTCCCGCAAGGCGCGCGCCCGCGTCTTCGGGGCGCTTCGGCTCCGCGGGCAGCTCGCCCAGCAAAAGCCCGCCCACGCCGACGATGGCGGCGATGGCCGCCGCATAGATGAAGCCGAGCGCGAGCTGCGAGCGCACGCCGAGCCTGAACCCTTCGAGGGCGAGCGCCAGCTCGACCGGCGCGCCGCGGCTGGCGGCGCGCGCCACGGCCATGAAGCCCACCGAGAGCGACGGGGTGAGCACCGCGAGGGCGAGCGCTCCCACGGCCGGCACGGCGGTGGCGACGATCATGAGAACGAGATAAGCGAAGACGATCGCGGTCCAGCCGATCGGCGCGGCGCGGAAGAAGCGCCAGCCGTCGGCGAGCCAGCGCGCGCCGCGCGCGGCGCGGACGACGCGGGCGCGCAGCCGAAGCTCGCCTTCGCTCAATCCATCCACGGCGGCGGCTCGGCGATCCTCAGCTCGAGGATGCGGCGGAAGTGCTCCGGGTCGTGGGCGTGCACCAGCACGCCCGGCCGGGGCAGGTAGAAGTCGTACAGGCGCGAGAGCCAGAAGCGCAGCGCCGCCGCGCGCAGCATCACCGGCCAGGCCTCGCGCTCGAGCGCGGTGAACGGCCGCCCCGCGTCGCAGCCCTCCAGAAGCGCTCGCACGCGTGCCCGCTCGAGGCTCGGATCGGAGGCGGGATCGGCCAGGCACCAGTCGTTCGCGCAGACGGCAACGTCGTAGAGCAGACAGTCGACCCCGGCAAAGTAGAAGTCGAAGACGCCCGACAGGCGCCCGTCGTCGAAGAGCGCGTTGTCGCGGAAAAGATCGGCATGCACCGGCCCGCGCGGCAGGTCGGGGAACCGGTGCCGGGCCTGGAACTCAATTTCCTTTTCCAGCAGGTCCTTCTTGCGCGCGTCCAGAAACCGCGCGACCTCCTTCGCGGCGAAGCGCCACCACTTCGGCCCGCGCGGATTCTCGAGGTAGCCGCCGTAGGAGCGGCCGGCGAGATGCATGCGGCCAAGCAGCCGGCCGAGCTCGCCGCAATCGTCGACGTCGGGATGCTCGATCGATTTTCCCCGCAGCCGCGTCACGAGCACCGCCGGCTTGCCGTTCAGCTCCTGCAGGTAGCGGTCGGACAGGTCGGCGATCGGCGCCGGGCAGGGAATGCCGTGGCGCGCGAGATGCGCCATGAGATCCAGGTAGAAGGGCAGCTCCGCGGCCGGCAGCCGCTCGAACAGCGTCAGGACGTAGCGGCCCTGCGCCGTGGTGACGAAATAGTTGGTGTTCTCGATGCCGGACTTGATGGGCTCGAAGCCGAGCAGCTTTCCCAGGGAATAGTTGCGCAGCCAATCCGAGAGCTGCGCTTCGCTGACGGGGGTGTAGACAGACAAGTCAGTAAGCGCTGCCTGGAACGCGGGTTGGGCGAGGTCTCAATCCCACTGCTTGATCGGGAACATCGGCACGCGCACGCCGTCGTCCAGCGAGTCGCGACGCATCCAGTTGCCGTTGCCCGTCGTGTCCACCAGGTAGTAAGGCCGGCCGCCGGCCGGCGTGACCTTGAGCATGACCACGCGGCCGCCTTCGCGGATCTCCTCCACCTTGTCGGATTCCTGCACCGGGATGCGCACCGACGGCTCGTCGGGGCCGGGGATCGGCGGCGGCGGGGGCGGCTCGGGCAGCGGCTCGAGCGCCGGCGGGCGCGGCTGCGGCTGCGCCAGCGCCGCCGCCATGCCCGTCGCCAGCGACAGAAAAACGAGGCGGCGGAAGAACCTTGGGAGCATGGGGATGCGCCGATTCTACTAAAGGTCTAGCTCAGAAGAATTTCACCCCTTGGAGCCAGAAGCGGCTCGGCGAATCCGGCGCGGAGGTCGCCACCGCGTTCCCTAGTTTGTGGGCCCAATACGCCTTCAACACGAAATTGTTGGAATCGACCCATTGGATGCCCACGCCCGCGCCGCTCAGCGTTCTGCGGTTCTGCCCGGCGGCGAAGGGGTTTTTGTTCAAGGTGACGGTGCCGGTATCGATGAAACCGACCAGCTCCATGCGCCCGGGCAGCGCGTCGAAGAACTTCGGCAGCAATGCCCTCGCTTCGAGGTTCAATATATATCCCTGGTCCCCGTAGGCTTCGCCTGCCGGATAGGCGCGCACTGCGTACGGGCCGCCGAGCCCCATCTTCTCCGAGAGATCCAGGTTCTTCGAGGCGAGCTGGCCGTTGATTGCGGCGTACAGCGAGACGGTCTCCGTTACGCTCTGCAGCCGCGCGGCATTGAGCGCGAATTTGTCGTAGTCGCCGTTGCTTTGCACGCTCGCCGCGTCCGCCGCCCGCGCCGCAGGTGTCTGGATATCGATACGGCCGTGGGTCCAGGTGGCGGAATAGGTGCTCAGTCCCGCACCGAGGAGCGCGTCGCGATGATCGCCGCTCAGGCTCGCCATCGCTACGTCGGCTTTCTTGTCGGTCACGCTCGACGTGGAGTTCACCTTGTCCTGGAACGTCTTCGCGTCGTAGGCGAGCTGGGCATTCAGATTGTTGCCGCGCGAGCGAATCAGCGGATAGCTGCCGTAGAGGCTGGCGATCCGCGCCGTGCCGTGAGCCTGCAGGCTCTCGAACTCCTTCCCCAGCCTGTATTCCATCGCGGCGTAGGCCGCTCCGATCCTGGCCCTGCCGATCTGCGCCTGGTAGGCCGCGCGACCGTAGTTGAACCCGTTCGTAGAGGTCAGGGCGCGGACAGTGGCGACGTCGCCGTGTCCGGAAGGATTGTTCACGGTCAGCGTTCCACCGACGCGATTCCTGCCCGAATAGCGGTTACCCTCGTTGTCGGCGTCCACGCTGCCGGTCACGCGCTGTCCCGGCATCACATCGACGATCAGATCGGAAGCGCCCACGGAGGCGCCGGGAATCAGGGTCGACTTGACGCTCACGCCCGGAATGTCGGAAAGCAATAGGAGCCGGCTCTCGAGTGGCGCGATCGCGATCCGGTCGCCGCTTTCCAGGCCGCCGAGAAGGCTGCTGGGCAGTGAATCCGAAACGTTCGATTGGTTGCGCAGGGTGATGTTGCCGTACTGGCCCTCGATTACGGCGATCGTCACCTCTCCATCCTTGATGTCCTGCGCGGGCACGTAGGCTTGCGCGACGAAATACCCGTTGCGTCGGTAGTGGTCCGCAATCCTCGACGCCATGGCGCGGAGCTCGGTCAGCGTCAACTCGCTCCCTGGCTGGAACCCCGCGACCTTCAGCAGCTCCACTTCCGAATAAACCTGCGCGTTCGTTACCCGAAGACTCCGCACGGGGATTCTTGTCTGGTCCGATCCCGGGGCGGCCGGCGCGCGGCCCGGCTCGACGCGGATCTCGGGTTGCGGCGCTTGCGGAACGGGCGGCGGCTGGATCAGCTGGATCTGGGCGCCTCCGGTCGGAGGCTGCTGAGCCAGGGCGCAGGAGCCGAGTGCCGCGAGAACGACGGCTATAACGCCGGTTGTCGAGCGCGTCATGCTCGCCCTCATGGGCGTCTCGACTTCTCGGGCTCCTGCAAGTCCGCCGCGGCCGCTTCCACCTCGAGCGGCATGCGCACGCCGTGACGGACTACGGTGAGATTCAATCCGTTCAAGCTCTCGACAAGGCCGGACGGCAGGCGCTGGTGCGCGGCATGGCCTTCCGCGACCCTCAGCGAATTACGCGGATGCGTATCCGCGATTGCATCCCGAACGCCGGTTGCGGGAGCGAAGGTCTCCGCGCTCGGTGCGTTGTTCGTCGTCACGACCGCCGGCGCGGTCAGGGCGCGCAGCTTTGGATAGGCGTCCGCGTCGAGGAACCATGTGCTCGTCATGTCCCAGGCGGGATTCACGCTGCCGTTGGCGGCCGTCGCGCCAGTGAAGTTCGCCTGCGTCTTCATCGCAGTGGTGCTCATGCCTGCGCCGGCCGCGCTGCTCGCCTGGCCGGAGGTGGCGCTGTCCCAGAAGCTCGCGCTGACGCTCGCCGCGCCGCCCGCGCCTCCGGTGCCGCCGCCGAAACCCGAGCTGCCGGCGGTTCCGGCGACATTTCCGCCCACCAGCCCGCCGGCCTGGCTCGCGCCAGTCACGAGACCGGTCGAATAGCTTTTGGCGATGGTTGCCGCACCGCCGGTGCCGCCCGTGCCGCCGAAAAAGCCGGAACCGCCGTTGCCGCCGGCATTCCGGCCCGCAAAACCGCCGACGTAGCTGGTGCCTGTTGCCGAGCCCGTCGCGTAGCTGTCGGTGATGGACGCCGACCCGCCGGCAGTTCCCGTTCCGCTGCCGAATGCGGAGTTGCCCTGGCCGCCGATATTTTCCCCGGCGAAGCCGCCGATGTAGTTCACCCCTGATACCGCACCCGACGCATAGCTGCCGGTTACGCTGCCCGTGTTCTGGCCGACCAGGCCGCCGATGCTATTGCCGCCCGTCACATTACCCGTGGCATAGCTGTTGCCGAGGACGCCCGTGTTCTGCCCCACCAGCCCGCCGACCCTGTCGGTGCCGCTCACGCTGCCCGTGGCATAGCTGCTACCGCCGATGGTTCCGCTGTTAACGCCCGCCAGTCCGCCGTGGCCGTTGCCGCTGCCCGAGACGGCGCCGCTCGCGTAGCTTGCGCTGATGGTGCCGCCGTTGTTCCCGACCAGCCCGCCGCTGTTGTCCGCGCCGCTGACCGTCGCCGAGGCGTAGCTGTTGCTGACCGTGCCGCCGTTGTAGCCGACGAGCGCGCCGACGGTGCCGCCTCCCGTCACGGTCCCCGTCGCGTAGCTCGCGCTGATCGTGCCCCTGTTGTCTCCCGCCAGCGCGGCGACGTTGCCGCCGCCGGTCACGCTGACGTTCGTCATGCCGAGGTTCGTCACCGTGCTGCCAGCCGCCAGGGCGCCGATGAAGGCGACGTTGCCGCCGCTGGGCAGGTTGAGGCTGAAGTTATTCAAGGTATGGCCGGCGCCGTCGAATGCGGCGGCGGAAAAGTTTGGAATGTAGAAGCCGGCGATGGAGGCGAGATCGAGATCGGCGCTCAGGCGGAACCGATAGGCGGAATTGCCGCCGAACGCGAGCAGGTTCTTCAGGTCCTGGAGCGTGCCGATCTGGTAGTAGCCCGAGCCGTCCGCGGTGTAGTGGCTCGCGATGTCGAGCGTCCTGCCGTTGCCGAGCCACTCGCCGAACAAGCTGTTGTAGATCCCGTAGGCGGCGATCGGCTTCGCGCCGTTGACCGTCACCGCGTCGAGGTTATAGAAAGAATTGTCGACCGTGCTGGTGCCGATGACCTCGCCCACCAGTCCGCCGGCGCCCCCGGCACCCGAGACCGCGCCCGTCGAGTAGCTGTTGCGGATGATCGACGAGCTGTTGAGGCCGACCAGCCCGCCAGCCCTGGTGCCCCAGCCCTGGGTTCCGGTGACCGTCCCGGTCGCGTAGCTGTCGGCGACGAGGCCGGCGTAGTTGGTTCCGACCAGCCCGCCGACCTCCGTTCTCCCGACCACCGCGCCGGTGGCGTAGCTGTTGCGGATGGTGCTGACCCCTTGCCCGTTGTATCCCACCAGCCCGCCGACGAAGTCGCTGCCCGTGACGGCGCTGGTGGCGAAGCTGTTGCTGACGGCGCCGAAATTGAATCCGACCAGCGAGCCGACCAGCTGGTTGCCGCGCATGCTGCCGCCCGTCAGGCCGACGTTGCGCATGACCGCCGTGGGATTGACGTAGCCGAACAGGCCGACGTAGTGGGTGCTCGGGCGGTTGATGGTCAGGTCGCTGATCGTGTGGCCCAGGCCGTCGAACGTGCCGGAGAACGCATTGCCGGTGTCGCCGTAGCTGGTGGCCGGCCCGATGCGCTGGAAGCCCGCGCCGCCGTTCCAGCCGCTCGTCGCCGAAGCGTCGATGTTGCTGCCCAGCGCGTAATACCCGCCGAGGTTGCTGTTCATCGCCTGCAGCGCATTCACGTCCTGAATGACGGTGTAGACATGGTTGTTGATGGTCAGCACGCCGCTACCGCTGAAATCCACGCGGCCGGTAAAGCCGCTGCCGCCCAGCGCGACGTTGACGTTGGTGCTGCCCGGTTCCAGATCGAGGCTTGCCGTGCCGCTCGCGGTCATCACGGCATTGATGTTGATGTCGTTGTGCGCGGTGAGCGTGAGCTTGTTGGCGCTCCACGACACGGCGCTATTCACGTGGATATCGCCAAGCTCGCTGCCGTTCGCCGCGGAGGAGGTCGCGATGCTGACGTTCGTCGTGGCGAGCGAGTTCTGCAGCGTCGTCGCGCCGATGCCGCTGGTTGTGAGCGCAGCCGAGCCCGCCGAGATGGTGAAGTCGGTCGGGTCGACCAGCCAGCTGCCGGTCAGGCCGCCGGGAGCCGCGGTCGTCACCCGGATGTCGTTGGCGATTTTCACGCTCGCTGCGGAAGTTTCGATGAAACCGCCGTTGCCACCATTGGGCGCGGCCGCGTCGAGCGTGCCGCCGGCATTCACCGTGCCCGATTGCATGTCGCCCAGCAACCGGATGACGCCGTTGTGGCTGTCGATGGTCTGCGCCTCGATCACGCCGTCGTTGTTCACCACCGTCTTCAGGAGATTGCCCGCCGCCTGCGCGCTGAGCAGCACCTGCCCGCCGTCGGCCTTGATCAGGCCGCCATTCGAAACCAGCGCGTTCACGGCACCTTCGTCGATCGTGACGTTGAGCAATCCGTCGCCGGCCACGTCGAGCGTGATGGCGTTGCCGGCAGCGAGCGCGACCGTGCCGAGCCGCGCGCTGATCGTGCCCTGATTGGAAACCGTCGCGCCCAGCAGCGCCACATAGCCGCCGTCCGCATTGATCGATCCCTGATTGACGACGCTGCCGCTGCCGGGATTGTTGAATTTGTAGCGGCCCGCCATGAAGTCGGCGTCGGCGATATTCAGCGTGGACGCCACGAGTGCGCCGACGTTGACCGAGGAGCCCGGGCCAAAGAGGATGCCGTTGGGATTGACGAGGAATACTTTGCCGTTGGCCGAAAGACTTCCGAGAATGCTCGAAGGTTCGGCGCCCAGCACGCGGTTGAGCGCCACCGAGCTGCTGTTGGGCTGCACGAACCGGACCGCCTCGCCCTGGCCGATGCTGAAGCTCTGCCAGTTGATCACCGCGTTCTGCGTCGTCTGGGTGATAGTGGTCGTGCTCGCGCTGTTCGCGATGCTGGCGCTGCCTGCCGCCACCGTGCCGCCGGTCGGCCCGGCGTGGGCAATCGAACCAAACGCCGCCATCACGCAAGCCGTCAGCGCTTTGAGGGCGAAACCGGTGGACTGTTGCGCTTCGTCCCAGATTGAACGGTAGATAGGGCTCATGGCTACCCATGCTAGGTGGGAGCCAAAGCGAGACATATCGGGTGCTTCGGTAGCTGCGGTAAGGGAATTCCGCAATACGTGCGGTATTTCGCCTTTTTTCTTGTTAAAGAATGTGGATGGAGCTTCCCGCGCGCTAAAGATTCAGCAGCACTTCCTTCTCCGCCGGCGAAGGCTCGAAGCCGCGCTTCTCGTAGAAGTTGAAGATCACGTCCACGACTTCCTTCG
>CAYOVM010000068.1:0-15418 GCA_964407355.1 uncultured Enterobacteriaceae bacterium | reverse complement strand
CGCTATTCCGCTTTGACGCCGGCATCGGCGGCGACTTTGCGCCAGATTCCGATTTCCTTTTTGATCTGCGAGGCGAACTGCTCCGGCGTGCCGCCGGCCGGCGCGACACCGTCGTTCTGCAGCTGGTCCGCGGTTTCCTTCACCTTCAGCGTCTTGGTCGCTTCGGCGTTGATCCGCTCCACGATCGGGCGCGGCAGGCCTTTCGGGCCGATCAAGCCGTGCCACAGGATCACCTCGTAGCCGGGCAGGCCCGACTCCGCCACCGTGGGAACCTCCGGCAGCGCCGGGATGCGCTTCGCCGAGGTCACCGCGATCGCCTTCAGCTTGCCCGACTGGACGTGCGGCACCGCGGTCGCGGTGCTGCTGAAGAAGATGTCGACCTGGCCGCCGAGCGTGTCGGTGAGCGCCGGTCCGGTTCCCTTGTAAGGGATGTGATTCATCTTGATGCCGGCCATGCTCTGGAAGAGCTCCGTCGCCATATGGATGACGCTGCCCTGCCCCGAGCTCGCGAAGTTGATCTGGCCGGGCTTCGCTCTTGCCATGTCGATCAGCTCCTTCGTCGATTTCGCCGGCAGCGAGGGCTTGGCGACGATCAGGAGCGGCCCCTGCGAGAGCTGGATGATCGGCGTGATGCCATCGACCGGATCGAAGCTGAACTTGTAGATGCTCGGGTTCACGGTGTAGCTCGACGCGATCAGCGTCAGCGTGTAGCCGTCGGCGGGCGACTTGACGCCCTGCTCGATGCCGAGCATGCCGCCGGCGCCGGGCTTGTTCTCGACGATCACCTGCTGGCCGAGGCCCGTGGTGAGCCGCTGCGCGATGAAGCGCGCGATGAAATCCGAGCCGCCGCCGGGCGCGAACGGCACGACGATTCTTATGGGCTTGGCGGGGTATTGCTGCGCGAAGGCCGCGGGCGGCAGCGCCAGCGCGGCAACGATAAGGGAACTAAACAGCGCGCGCATGATCTTTTCTCCGGGAAACGGGGCCAATGACGTGGGCTCTGGACTCGGCGACGAGTTGGGCGATAATGCCGCCCTTTCACAATTCTAATCCGATGATCAAGATCGAGAACCTGGTGAAGACCTTCGGCGCGAAACGCGCCGTGGACGGCGTCTCGTTCAGCGTCGAGCGCGGCGAGGTGCTGGGCTTCCTCGGCCCCAACGGCGCGGGCAAGTCGACCACCATGCGCATGATCACCGGCTTCATGCCGCCCAGCGCCGGGCGCGTGACGGTCGGGGGCTTCGACATCGTCGAGTCGCCGCTCGAGGCGAAGCGCCTCATCGGCTATCTGCCGGAGAACGCCGCGGCGTATTCCGACATGACGGTGCAGGGATTCCTCAGCTTCGCCGCCGAATTGCGCGGCCTCACCGGCGAGGCGCTGAAGAAGGCGGTGCGCCGCGTGGTCGACCTGTGCTTCCTCGAGTCGGTGATGCGCCAGTCGATCGACACGCTGTCCAAAGGCTACCGCCACCGCACCTGCCTCGCGCAGGCGCTGATCCACGATCCGCAGGTCCTGGTGCTGGACGAGCCCACCGACGGCCTCGATCCGAACCAGAAGCACGAGGTGCGCAACCTGATCCGCGAGCTGGGCAAGACCAAGGCGATCGTGTTCTCCACGCACATCCTCGAGGAAGTGGATGCCGCCTGCAGCCGCGCGATCATCATCGACCGCGGCCGCATCGTCGCGAACGGCACGCCCGAGGAGCTGCGCGGCATGTCGGAGCTCGCGGGCGCGGTGACGCTGCAGGTCGAGGGCGCGTCGCTGGAGGAGCTCTCGTCCCTCGGAAGGGTGGAGTCCCTGAACGGCGCGTTCCGGATTTATCCCGCCGACAAGAGCAGATCGGCCGAGCTGGCGCGGGCCGTGGTCGATCTCGTGAGCCGCCGGAGCTGGAAGGTGCAGGGCATGTACAGCGAGCGCGGCGAGCTGGACGAAGTGTTCCGGCGCATCACGCTCCCCGACACGCTGCCGCAGGCAAAGCCATGAAACCCGTCCTCACGATCGTCAAGCGCGAGCTGAGCGCGTATTTCACCTCGCCCGTCGCTTATGTCTTCCTGGTTATCTTTCTCCTGCTGACCGGGTTCTTCACCTTCACCGCGGGCAATTTCTTCGAAAGGGGAGAAGCGAGCCTCGCTGCCTTCTTCGGCTGGCATCCGTGGCTCTACCTCGTGGTCGTGCCGGCGATCGGCATGCGCCTGTGGGCCGAGGAGCGCCGCTCCGGGACGCTCGAGCTGCTCTTCACCATGCCGATCACCACCTGGCAGGCGATCGTCGCCAAGTTCCTCGCATCGTGGCTCTTCATAGGCGTCGCGCTGCTGCTCACCTTCCCCGCCGTCATCACGGTGAACGTGCTCGGCCAGCCCGACAACGGCGCGATCTTCGCCGGCTATCTCGGCAGCTTCTTCATGGCCGGCGCGTACCTCGCGATCACCTGCATGACCTCCGCCATGACGCGCAACCAGGTGGTGGCCTTCATCCTTTCGGTGGTGATCTGCCTCTTCCTCGTGCTCGCGGGCTTCAACCCGGTGACCGACCTGATGGTGCGCTGGGCGAGCCCGGCGGTGGTCGACACGGTGGCGGCCTTCTCGGTCGTCACGCATTTCGACGGCTTCCAGCGCGGCGTCATCGACGCGCGCGATCTCGTGTTCTTCCTGTCGGTGATCGGCTTCGCGCTCTTCGCCACGGGAGTGATCCTGCGCGCGCACCGGGCGGGCTAGCCTGAGGATGAAATACGTGAAGAAATACGAGCACATCCTTTACTCCGTCGTCGGCCTCGCCGCGCTGCTGCTCATCCTGGTCGCGGTGAATTTCTTCATCGGCAAGGCGCCGGTGCGCCTGGACCTCACCGAAGGAAAGCTCTACACGCTTTCTCCGGGGACGAAGAAGATCCTCGGCAACCTTTCCGCGCCGGTGAAGGTGAAGCTCTACATCTCCCAGGGCGAGAGCGTGCCGGTGCCGCTGCGCGGCTTCGCCCAGCGCGTCGAGGACACGGTGCGCGAGTTCAAGAGCGCCGCGGGGCAGAACCTGATCGTCGAGCGCTACAATCCGCGCCCCGACTCCGAGGAAGAGGACGCGGCGCAGCTCGACGGCATCGAGCCGCAGCAGCTCGTCTCGGGCGAGTCGTTCTACCTCGGGGCGGTGGTGAGCCAGCTCGACCGCAAGCAGCCGCTCGCGGCGATCACGCCGCAGCGCGAGCGCCTGCTGGAGTACGACCTGGTGCGCGCCATCGCGCGCGTGGCGAATCCGCAGCGGCCGAAGATCGGCCTGATGGCCGGCCTGCCGGTGCTGGGCGAGAAGTTCAACCCGTTCACGCGCCAGAGCTCGGAGCCCTGGGCGCTCGCGAACGAGCTGAAGCGCGAGTTCGACGTGAAGGAAGTGTCGCTGGGCGCGAAGGAGATCGACAAGGACATCAACGTCCTCCTCCTCATCCATCCGCAGAGCCCGCCGCCGCAGACCGAGTACGCGCTCGACCAGTTCGTGATGCGCGGCGGGAAGCTGATCGCTTTCGTCGATCCCTACGCCTACTTCGACCAGACGCCGACGATGCCCGGCGTGCCGCCGCAGCCCTCGAGCTCGAGCCTGCCGCTGCTCTTCAAGGCCTGGGGCATCGAGATGGATCCGGGCAAGGTGCTCGCGGACGTGGTGTTCGGCTCGGGCGGCGGCCAGCGCTATACGCCCACCGTGCTCTCGCTCAACCGCACCGCCTTCAGCCGCGACGACGTCGTCACGGGCAGCATCGAGACCCTGCTCTATGCTTTTGGGGGTGCATTTCAAATAAAAAACACCAATGAGCTTCGGGTCACGGAGCTCATCCGCAGCTCGCCCAACTCGATGCTGGTGGACAACATGAACGCCACCAAGTCCGGCGACGAGGCGACGAAGAATTTCCAGCCTTCCGGCAAATCCCTGCCGCTCGCGCTGCGCCTGACGGGGAATTTCAAGACCGCCTTTCCCGAAGGTCTTGTCGTTGAAAATGAAAAGAACGAAAAAAAACCCGCGGCCGCGACTCCGCAACTGAAAGAAACGAGCAAGGAAAATTCCGTCATCCTGGTGGCCGACGTCGACATGCTGGCCGACGGCGCCGCGGTGGACGTGCAGGAAGTGTTCGGCCGCCGGATCGTGGTGCCCTCCAACGGCAACCTCGCGCTCGCGCAGGGCATGGTGGAGCAGTTCGCCGCGGGCGACGATCTCATCTCGCTGCGCAGCCGCGCCGGCTCCTTCCGCCCGCTGACGGTGGTGCGCGAGCTCGAGGCCGAGGCGCAGAAGGAATATTTCGGCAAGATCCAGGCGCTGGAGGCCGAGCTGCAGAAGACCACCGCCAAGCTGCAGGAATTGCAGAAAGCCCAGGGCGGCGCCGGCAAAGGCTCGCAGCTCATGACGCCCGAGCAGCAGGCCGAGCTCGAGCGCTTCCGCAAGACCGTCGCCGAGTCGCGCCTCGCGCTCAAGGAAGTGCGCAAGAACCTGCGCCAGGACGCCGAAGGCCTCGTGTTCTGGACCAAGGTGGCGAACATCGCGCTGATGCCGCTGCTGGTCGCGCTCTTCGGCCTCGCGCTCGCGCTGTACAGAAGGAGGCGCGCCGCTTGAACGCCCGGATCGCCGCGATCCTGGTGCTGCTGCTCGTGTTTCTCGGCGGCGCCGCGCTCATCCTGCAGCGGCAGGAGACCTCGCAGCGGCCCGCGAACGCCGGCGCGCTCGGGCAGCGGCTGCTGAAAGATCTCAAAGCCGCCGAGGTGGCCCTGATCCGCATCGTCGAGCCGAAAGCATCCCTCACCCTGCAGCGCAAGGACGAGGGCTGGGTGATCGCCGAGCGCGAAGGCTTTCCCGCCGACATGGCGAAGGTGCGCGAGCTCGTGGTGAGCGCGATCGAGCTGAAGATCGGCCAGAGCGAGCCGATCGGCGAGAAGGACCGCGCGCGCCTCAACCTCGACAGCTCGGGAACCCAGGTCGAGTTCGCCGGCGCCGACGGCAAGGCGCTCGCGAAGCTGATCGTCGGCAAGAAGTACTTCAAGCGCGAGCCCGACAACGCCGACAAGGCGCCGGCGGACGGGCGCTTCGTCATGCGGCCCGAGGATTCGGCCACCGTTTACACGGTCTCCGACCCGCTGCCGCAGGCGAGCGCGCGCACCGCGGACTGGATCGACCGCGGCGGCTTCAAGGTGGAGAAGGTGAAGACGCTCGAAGTGCGCTACCCCGGCGGCGAGGGCTGGCGCATCGAGCGCACGGGCGACAACGCCGAATGGAAGCTCGCCGGGGCGAAGCCGGGCGAGAAGCTCGACATCCCGAAGGCCAATGCCGCCTCGTACTCGCTCGGCCTGCTCGAGCTCGCCGACGTGGCGCCCAAGGATGTAAAGGCGAATGGCGAAATGCGGGGGCTCGACAAGCCCATCCTCATCAACGCGACGACGCTCGCCGGCGTTTCCTACGCGATCAAGGTCGGGCGGCTCGAGGGCGAAAACTACTACGTCACGTTCACCTCCTCCGCCGATCAGCCGCGGGAGAAGCTGGTCTCGCGCCACGTGCTGCTGGTCCCGAAGTCGAAGCTGGAAGACACCCTGAAGCCGCGCGCCGAGCTCCTCGAGAAGAAAGACGCGGCCAAGAAATAGGTCATTGTTAAACGGGCGCAGGCCAAACCCGCTCGACCGGCTCAGAGATTCGCCCCGCGGCGATGCCTCGCGTGACATACCTCGCGCGTAGTGTGCAAGCCACTAGAAAACATTTTCTGCGGGCTTGCCATGAAACTCCTCTGGGCTCCCTTCGCCGCTTCGCTGCTGATCGCTCCATGCCATGCCGGAGAGCTGGACGTCCTGGGGCCTTCGACCCAGTTCTATGTCCGCATCCCGATCGGCTACGCGGCGCCGAAGGAACGCGCGCCGAGCTACGGCCTCGCGATCCGCGGCCGGCAGGAGCACCAGGTTTTCATGCTCGACTCGCGCACGCTCGACGCCCTGTCGCAGGCCTACGACGGCGGCCTCATGGCCGGCGTCGAGATGAAGTGGCTGATCATCGGCGGCGCGGCGCTGGTCGGCGCGGTTGCGGTGGCAAAAGCGGGCGGCGGCGGGTCGAGCAACGGCCCCGCCAAGGCCGGCACCCCGCCGCCTCCGCAACAGGACACGCAGAGCACCTCGCAGCAGCAGAGCACCTCGCAGCAGCAGGGCACGCAGCCGCCTCCCGCCGACCCGTGCGTTTGCCCGACAAAAGCCTTCAGTTTCTGAAATATCGCGCTCGCCTCTGAATAGAGGTTGAAAAGCGCGCATCGTAGCGGGACACTTCCTTCACAGGAGGTGTACCCGTGGCACATTCCATCAAGCGGATCCGCACGCTCGCGCTCGTCGGGCAGGCCGGCAGCGGCAAGACCAGCCTGGCCGAGGCGCTGCTCGCCCGCGCGGGCGCCGTCCCCGCCGCGGGCAGCATCGAGCGCGGAAACACCGTGTGCGACTACACCGCGCTCGAGAAGCAGCTGCAGCACTCGCTCAAGCTCGCGGTAGGAAGCTTCGATTTCCAGGAAACCCGGATCCACCTGCTCGACACGCCCGGCTATCCGGATTTCCTCGGCCACGCGCTGCCGGCGCTCGCCGCGGTCGAGACGGCGGGGATCGTCGTCAATGCGCAGAACGGCATCGAGATGATGACCGGCCGCTTCATGCAATGGGCGGCAAAGCGCGGCCTCGACCGGCTGGTGATCGTCAACAAGATCGACGCCGACAATGTCGGCGTGGAAGACGTGCTGGAGGAAATCCAGGCGGCGTTCGGCAAGGAATGCCTGCCGCTCAACCTGCCCGCCGCGAACCGCAGCAAGGTCTCCGACTGCTTCTTCGCGCCTTCGGGCGAAGCCGACTTCTCCTCGGTGGCGGACGCGCACCGCAAGCTGATCGACCAGGTCGTCGAAGTCGACGAGAAGCTGATGGAAAGCTACCTCGAGAAGGGCGAAGTGACCCCCGAGGAGCTGCACGAGCCGCTCGAGCGCGCGTTGCGCGAAGGGCACCTGATACCCGTGGTGTTTACCTCGGCGAAGACCGGCGCCGGCGTCGCCGAGCTGCTCGAGGTGATCGTGAAGCTCCTTCCCAACCCGACCGAGGGCAATCCGCCGGCGTACATCAGCACGCCGGCGGGCGGCGGCGAGCCGAGCGAGCTCGTGCCTATTCCCGACCCGGGCCGCCACGCGCTCGCGCACGTCTTCAAGGTCGAGATCGATCCCTACATCGGCCGCCTCGCGGTATTCCGCGTGCACCAGGGACGGCTCACGCCCGGCGCCCAGCTCTACATCGGCGAGGGCCGAAAGCCCATCAAGCCCGGACACCTCTTCAGGCTGCGCGGGAAGACACAGACCGAAGTGAGCGAGGCGCTGCCGGGGGACATCTGCGCCATCGCCAAGGTCGACGAGATCCAGTTCGACCAAATCCTGCACGACTCGGCCTCGGACGCGCACGTCCACGCGCGGCCGCTCGAGCTGCCGACGCCGGTGTTCGGCCTCGCGGTTCAGCCTAAAAAGCATGGCGACGAGCAGAAGGTGTCCGACGTCCTGCACAAGATCCTCGCCGAGGACCCCTGCTTTCGCATCGAGCACAACGCGCAGGCGAACGAGACCGTGATGCGCGGCCTGGGCGAGATGCACCTGAAGACCGTGCTGGAGAAGATGTCGGTGCAGTACAAGCTCGAGCTCGACACCCGCCCGCCGGCGATCCCCTACCGCGAAACCATCGCGGCGCGCGCCGACGGCCACAACCGGCACAAGAAGCAGACCGGCGGCGCCGGCCAGTTCGGCGAGGTATTCCTCAAGGTCGAGCCGCTGGCGCGCGGCAAGGGCTTCGAGTTCGTCGACTCGGTGAAAGGCGGCTCGATCCCGAACCAGTTCATCCCGGCAGTGGAAAAAGGCGTGCGCGGCGTGCTAGCGTCGGGCTATGTCGCCGGCTACCCCCTGCAGGACGTGCGCGTGACCGTGTACGACGGCAAGCACCATCCGGTCGACTCGAAGGAGGTGGCTTTCGTCTCCGCCGGGCGCAAAGCCTTCCTGGACGCGCTCGCCAAGGCGCGCCCGATCGTGCTGGAGCCGATCGTCAACGTCGAGATCACCGCGCCCGAGACGAAGATGGGCGACATCGCCGGCGAGCTCTCCGGCCACCGCGCCCACATCAAGGGCTCCCGTGTCTTTAGCGGCGGGCCGCGGCCCGGCACCGTGCAGATCTCCGCCCAGGCGCCGCTCGCCGAGATGGAGCACTTTCCCGCGCGCCTGAAGTCGCTCACCGCCGGGCACGGCTCGTATCGCCTCGAGTTCAGCCATTACGAGCCCGCGCCGGCGCAGCTCCAGCAAAAGCTCGTCGCCGCCTACCGTCCTACCGCAGAGGAGTAGACACCATGGAAAGCAAGATGCTTTATCCGCCGTTGGCGCTGTTCGCACTGGTCCTCGCGTTGCTCTCGGGCTGCGCGTCCGTTCCGATGAGCGCCGTGGAGGACGATACCCGCGCGAAGAGCTTCGTCGTATCGCCCGGGAAGGCCAACATCTACGTCTACCGCAATGAGGCGATCGGCGCCGCGGTCACCATGCCGGTATCGCTCGACGGCAAGATGGCGGGCAAGACCGCGTCGAAGACTTATTTCCTGTTCCAGGTGGATCCGGGCCCGCATGAGATCACCTCCCACACCGAGAACACCGCGACCCTGGGGGTGAACGCCGAGGCTGGCCGCAACTATTTCGTCTGGCAGGAGGTGAAGATGGGAGCCCTCTCGGCGCGCTCGGACCTGAAGCTGGTCAGCGATGCCATTGGCAAAGCCGGCGTGATGGAGTGCAAGCGGATACAGTTGGCCGGCGCGGAACGAGCCACGCCCGGCCCCGCCGCCGCAATGCCGGGACGCGCGCAGAACGCCTCCGGCAAGGCCGCTGCGCAGTCCGCCGACGACGAGCTCGAGGACGAAGGGGATTGCGCAGGAGATGCTCGCTGCAAAAAACCCGACTGGTCCAAGCGCCGGCCTAAGCGCCGTTAACGGCCGCCGAGCCCGGTAGCCGCTCGAAGCGATCGATGCACTATCTTCGCGCCGGTAGCGGCGCGCCGACGCTCGCGTTCGTGCATGGATTCGGCTGCAGCCACGAAGACTGGCTGCTGCAGATCGACGAGCTGAAAAACCGGTTCGAGACCGTGACCTGGGACCTGCGCGGGCACGGCATGACGCCCGGCCGGGCTCAGGAGTGCTCGATCGAGAATTTCGGCGGCGACGTCGCCGCGCTTCTTTCGGTTCTCGACATAAGCAAAGTAGTGCTGATCGGCCACAGCATGGGCTGCCGCGTGGTGCTGGAAGCCGCCCGTCTATCGCCCGAACGTGTCGCCGGGCTCATCCTGATCGACGGCAGCCGCCTCGCGAGCGGCGACCCGGGCGCCGCCGAAGCGGCCGCGCGCGCGGCGATCGACAAATCGGGCTACGCCGCCTTCGCGGAGACTCTCTTCCGCCAGATGTTCTTCACGCCCTCGCCTCTCGCCGAGACGATCATCGCGCGCGCGATGCGCCAGCCCGCCGAGATCGGCTCGGCGCTGTGGCCCAGGATGGCGCGCTGGGACGCGGGCGAGATGGAGGCTGCGCTCGCCGCGGTTCGCGCGCCGCTCCTCGCGATTCAAAGCACGACGCGAGATCCGCAGACGCTGCGGCGCAAGCCGCTCGGGCCGGGGGAGACGACGCCTTGGCTTGATCTGATCCGGCAGAAAAAGAAGGATGCGCGAATCGAAATCGTCGCCGGCGTCGGTCACTTCACGCAGCTGGAAGCCGCGGACCGGGTGAACCGGTTGATCGCGGCGTTTGCCGGGGCGCTCTAGAAGCCGTAAAGCTCCGCCGGATTGCCCGCAAGGATCCTGTTCCGGACCTTCTCGTCGGGCGCCCAGTCGAGCAGCAGGTCGAGGAGGTCGGCGTCGTCGGGCGGCTGCGGCTTGCGCGCCGAGGGGTGCGGCCAGTTGCTTGCCCAGAGCATGCGCTCGGGCGCGTGCTTCACCAGCGCCCGCGCGAGGCGGCCGACGTCCTCGTACTTCGGCGCGCCGGTCTTGGAGGTCTCGTAAGGCGCCGAGAGCTTGACCCAGCAGCGGCCCGTGTCGACGAGATTGAGGAGACTCTTGAATTCCTTCGACACGACTGAAACCGGCTCGAGAAACTTCCCCGTATGGTCGATGACGAACTTCCCGGGCAGGCGCTTGATCTGCGCCTCGAACTTCGGCAGCTCGCGGCCGTCGAGCTGGATGTTGGCGTGCCAGCCGAAGGGATGCACGCGCGCCATCAACTCGTCCATCACGTCGAATCCCAGCGTGCCGCCGTGGAGCGTCATGATGCGGATCGCGCAGATGCCAGCCTTCGTCAGCCGCTCCAGCTCCGCGTCCTTCACGCCGGGCTTCACCACCGCGACGCCTTTCGCGTTCTTGCCGAGCTTTTTCATGGCGTCCAGCGTCACCCGGTTGTCGTCGGCATAGGCGTTGGGCTGGACCACGATGACGCGCTCGAGGCCGAGCCGCTTCTGCATCGCCTGGTAGGGCTCGACGGGAAAATGCCCGGGCAGGAAGGTCCCGGGCGCGCCCGGGATCGTCTGGTCGTAGAAATGCATGTGCGTGTCGCAGGCGCCGGGCGGCGCCTTGAGCTTCGGCTTTTTGTCGCTCATTTCCTCTTTCTTTTCGGTTTCGCTTTCGTCTTTTTCCCGGCCTTTTCTGGCGCCGCGGGATTCGGCACTTCCTCCGCGACGGTGAAGATTCCGCCCTGATAGAGCTCGGCGACCGGGTCGCCCGGCGCCTCCCGCGACATCACGTCCGCCACGTGCGCCTCGGAATCGTCCTGCGGGCGATAGCCCAGGCGCTCGGCGTTGGCGTTGTCGTACCAGCTGCGCTTGTTGCCCGAGACGCCGTACACGATCTCGAACCTGATGTCCGGGTGATCGATGCCGATCGAGACGAGCTGTGCGATGTCGCCCGGGCTCGCCCAGATCGAGAGGCGCCGCTTGTCGAGCGGGAACGGATGCACGTTGCCGATGCGCAGCATGAGGAATTCCATGCCGTACTTGTCGGCATAGAGGCTGCCGAGCGCCTCGCCGAACACCTTGGAGACGCCGTAGCGGCTGTCGGGCCTCGGATAGACGCGATGATCGATGGTCTGGTCGCGGCGATAGAAGCCCACCGCGTGGTTGCTGGTGGGAAACACGATGCGCTTCACGCCGTTGCGCCGCGCCGCCTCGAAGATGTTGTAGCAGCCGACGATGTTGGCCTGCAGAATCCCCTCCCACGGACCCTCCACCGAATAGCCGCCGAGGTGCACGATGGCATCGACGCCCTTGGTGATGCGCAGCGCCTGCGGCATCTTCGAGATGTCGGCGCGAATAAAGCTTTCATCCTTGGATTTATTTTTTAAAGGACGTCGATCGGACAGGCGCAGCTTGTACTTCTGCGCCAGCTGGCGGCGCAGATGCGTGCCGACGTCGCCGGCTGCGCCGGTGATCAGGACCGTTTTCATCTATCAAGAACCTAGCTGCTGTCCCGGTAGCGCTGCTTGCACGTCGCCAGCACGTGATCCGGGTCTTTCTTCCACCAGTCGAGCTCGGAGAAGATCTCGACCTCATGGAAGCCGCCGTAGCCGGCCGCTTCGACCCACGAACGGAGCCGCGGCAGGTCGATGACGCCGTCGCCCATCATGCCGCGGTCGTTCAGGAGGTGGCGCGTGGGCACCAGCCAGTCGCAGATGTGGTACGCGAGAAGGCGCTCCGGGCCGGCGCGCTGGAGCTGCTGCTCGAGCTTGGGGTCCCACCAGACGTGGTAGGCGTTCACGGCGACGCCCACGCCCGGCCCCAGCGCGTCGCACAGGTCGAGCGCCTGCTCGAGCGTGTTGATGCACGAGCGCTCGGGCGCCTGCATCGGGTGTTGCGGCTCGATGGCGAGCGGCACGCCGGCGTCGCGGGCCTCGGGAAGGAGGGCGGCGATCCGCTCCGCAATTTTTTGCCTGGATGAAACCAGGTCCTTCGACTCCGGCAGCAGACCGCCCGCTTCCACAATCAGGCATTGCGCGCCCAGCACGTGCGCCGCGCCGATCGCGCGCTGGTTCTCCTCGAGCCAGTTCTTGGCGGTGAAGAAGCCTCCGCGGCACAGGCCGGTCACGGTGAGGCCGTGGGTCTTCACCAGCCGGGCGGTCTGCTCCACGCCGAATTCCGCCACCTGGTCGCGCCAGGGACCGATGCCGGAGATGCCGTGCCGCGCGCAACCCTCGATGATCTGGCCGAGCTTCCATTGCTTCTTCACCGTCGCGGTGTTCAGCGACAGCAGGGAAGGATCGGGCTTTTTCACTTGAGGGGCCTCACGCCGAGCTCTTCCTCATCGCGCTCCAGTCGGGCAGCGCCCCGCTCGCGAACCCGGCACAGGCGAGCGAGCCGATCTGGAGATTGCCGTCGGCTATTTTCAGCCGAACGGCGCCATGGCTGCGCTCGTAGAGATCGCCGTGCGCCTTCAGGAACCGCTCCTGCTCCGCCTCGGGCAGGCCCCGCATGCCGTTCACGTAGTGATGCCCGTTGCGCTCCACGTGCGCGATGCCGAGGAGCGAGGCGAGCGCCAGGTCCTGCTGCACGGCGAGCCCCGCCTGGGTGGTGAGGTCCTCGCCCGCCATGAAGTACCGGTCGGCGCCCTCTTCGCGGTTCCAGAGCCGGCAGCGCGCGGCGTTCAGGATCGAGCGGTAGATGCCCTTGCCGGCCCTGGACGACACGCCCGTATAGCCCAGGCGCCGCGCGCGCGGAAAGGCCTCCAGGGAATCGTCGGACTCGTCGATGATCATCGGCTTTTCCTCGGCGAGCTCGGAGATGTCCGAGGAGAGCGCGTTCTGCCGCGCCAGGGGCTGCTCGATGAACGCCACGCTCGAGGCTAGCCGCTTCAGGCGCGGCTCCGTCTTGACGCGCCGCCAGAGCTCCTGGGCGCTCTCGACATCGTAGTACTGCTCGTTGCCGTCGAGCGTCGTGCGATAGGGCTGCGAGCGCTTCTCGAAATGCGGGTCGAGCACCGCGGCGATCGCGGCAAGCCGCTCGACGTCGGCCTGCGCGTCCCCGCCTATCTTGATCTTGAACCAGCGGTGGCCGTAGCGCGCGATCACTTCCTCGAGCGTTTCCGGCAGCCCGTCGCCGACCGGGCGCTTCACGTCGCCCCGGACGAGCGGATCGAGCAGTCCCACGGTATGGCGCGCCGCGATCGCATCCAGGGGCTTCAAGCCCTCGAGGAAGGCGTCCATGTCGAAGGCCGCGAGGTCGGCCTGCCAGCCCGGCGCCTGGATGCCGGCGATATTCTTCTGCACGGCCTGGTAGAAGGAGATGCCGAGGGCGCGGCACAGCGCGTCGAGCAAAGCGCGGTCGATGAGCGCCGGGCCGAAGCAGGCGACGAGGCTGTTCATCCCCTGCAGCGCGCCGATGGCGATCTGCGGTCCGTAGACGTCGATCGAATGGCCGAAGGCGGTGTTGGCGCCCAGGACGGCGTAGCTTTGGCGGGCGAGGGCGAGCGATGCACGCAGCTGCGCGATGTCCTCTTCGTCGCCGACGGAGGGGTCCTTGTCGAACCATTTCGGCACGAGGAGCTCCGCGGCGCCACCCTCGGCCTCCTTGCCGTTCTCGAGGCGGATGCGCGCGCGCACGAACGCCTGCGGCGCGCGGGTCAGGGTCGCGGCGCCGAAACGAAACGGCATGCGCAGCAAGACGTCGCGCTCGAGCACATCGATCTCTTTGATCGAGAACCTCATCGCTCCCCATCGCGCGGGCGCCCCGCGCGTCCATCAATGCAAGCTGCAGGACCTCCCGCTCACGCCTGGAGGTGCTCCCCGACCTTGACGATCTTCATCGTGTTGGTGCCGCCCGCCTTGCCGATCGGCTCGCCGATGGTGAGGACGATCAGATCGCCCGGCTTGACCACGTTGTTCTGGACGAGCACCTTTTCCGCCTCCATCAGCAGCTCCTCGCGGTCGTGGCCGACGTACTTCACCATGAGCGGGAACACGTCGCGGAAAAGCGCGCAGCGGTAGCGCGTCGCGGTCTGCGAGGTGAGGGCGTAGATCGGCACGCCGCTGTTCAGGCGGCTCATCCACAGCGCGGTCGAGCCCGACTCGGTGAGCGAGGCGATGGCCTTGACCTTCAGGTGGTAGGCGGTGAAGAGCGCCGCCATCGCGATCGACTGGTCGACCCGCGTGAAGACGCGGTCGAGGAAATCCTGCTCGAGGTTGAGCGGCTGGGTCTGCTCCACCTCCTTGCAGATGCGGTCCATCGCCTCGATCACCTCGACCGGGTACTTTCCGCTCGCGGTCTCGGCCGAGGTCATCACCGCGTCGGTGCCGTCGAGCACCGCGTTCGCGACGTCGGACACTTCGGCGCGCGTCGGCACCGGGCTCGAGATCATCGACTCCATCATCTGGGTGGCGGTGATGGTGAGCTTGTTGTGCTCGCGCGCGAGGCGGATCATCTTCTTCTGCAGCGCCGGCACCGAGGCGTCGCCGACCTCCACCGCGAGGTCGCCGCGCGCCACCATGATGCCGTCGGAGCCGCGCATGATGTCGACGAGCGCCGCCTCGCCGACCGCCTCCGCGCGCTCGATCTTGGCGATCAGGAACGCGCGCCCGCCGGCGGCGCGCAACAGCTCCTTCGCCATGTACATGTCGGCGCCGCTCTTCGGGAAGGAGACCGCGAGGTAGTCGCAGTTCAGCTTCGCGGCGGTCTTGATGTCGTCCATGTCCTTCGCGGTCAGCGCCGGCGCGGTGAGCCCGCCGCCCTGTCGGTTGATCCCCTTGTTGTTGGAGAGCACGCCGCCGTGGCGCACCACGGTATGGACTTCCTCGCCGCGCACCGCGCTCACGTCGAGCACGATCTTGCCGTCGTCGAGCAGCAGCACCGAGCCGGCGTCGACGTCGCGCGGCAGCTCCTTGTAGTCGAGGCCCGAGCGCTCGCCGTCGCCCATCGCGAGGCCGGCATCGAGCACGAAGCGCTGGCCTTTCTCGAGGGTGACCTTGCCGTCCTTGAACTTGCCGACGCGGATCTTCGGCCCCTGCAGATCGCACATGATCGCGACCGTGCGCCCGACCTTGCGCGAGACCTCCTTCACCATCTCGGCGCGCTTCAGGTGGTCGTCGGCGCTGCCGTGCGAGAAGTTGAGGCGGACGACGTCCACCCCGGCGCGGAACATGCGCTCGAGGACGGCGGGGTCGCTCGACGCGGGACCCAGCGTGGCGACGATCTTGGTGCTGCGGAGCATGCGGGAGATATGGAACCTTATCGAGTCAGTTGCCGATGTGCAACACCACCTCGCGGCGCGAGCCGCGATGGCGATGCTCCCAAAGATACACGCCCTGCCAGGCGCCGAGCGCGAGCTTGCCCTCGCTCACCGGGATCGAGAGCGAGGTGGCGGTGAGCGCGGCCTTGATGTGGCCCGGCATGTCGTCGGGTCCCTCGGT
>CAYOVM010000067.1:0-15559 GCA_964407355.1 uncultured Enterobacteriaceae bacterium | reverse complement strand
ACCTCGGCCTCGAGCTGGCGATACTCGAACTCCGACAGCACGCCCCCCTCGAAGCGCTTCTTCTGCAGGACGAGGGCGTCCTCGCGCCCGCGCAGGATCTCGCGCGTCAGCACGACCTGCTCATCGAGCGCGCGCAAGGTGAAGTAGGACTTCGCCACCTGCGCGGCGAGCGCGAGGCGCACCGTCTCGCGCGCCGCCTCGCTCGCCTGCAGCTCGGCGCGCGCCGCGCGGGCGCCCGCGCGCAGCCGGCCGAAGATGTCGACCTCGTAGGAGACGTTGAGGGTCGCGCGATAGTCGGTGAAGCGCGTCGGGACGCCCGGGAACGACTGAGCCGTGCGGCGCGAAAGCTGCTGGCGCGAGGCGCCGCCGCGCGCGTCGATCGTCGGAAAGAACGCCGACTCCGCCTCGCCGACCAGCGCCCGCGCTTCGTCGACGCGCGCCGCCGCGATCACCAGGTCGGCGTTGTTCTTCAACGCCTCGTCCACGGCGGAATCGAGCTGCGCGTCGTCGTAGATGCGCCACCAGCGCCCGTCCTGCGCGAAGCGCGGCGCGCTCTCCTTCCACGCGGCGGGCAGCTCGGGCGGCGGCCGGTCGCCGGCCGGCTGCTGCGTCGAGCAGCCGGCGGCCAGGAGCAGCAGCAGAGCGGCCCTTCTCATTTGCGCGACTTCTCGATCTCTTCCCGGATCTGCGCGGTGCTGCGCTCTTCGCGCAGGCGCCGGGTGGCGAGCAGCTTGAAGAACATCGGCACGAAGAAGACGGCGAGGAAGGTCGCCGCCATCATGCCGCCCATCACGCCGGTGCCGACCGAGCGCCGCGCGCCGGCGCCGGCGCCGCTCGAGAAGGCGAGCGGCATCACGCCGAAGATGAAGGCGAGCGAGGTCATGAGGATCGGACGAAACCGCAGCCTGGCCGCTTCCAGCGCCGCCGCGGCGGCGGAAAGCCCCTCGCGCTCCTTCAGCTCCGCGAACTGCACGATCAGGATCGCGTTCTTCGCCGCGAGGCCGAGCAGCGTCACGAGGCCGATCTGGAAGTAGACGTCGTTGGTGTAGCCGCGCAGCCAGACCGCGGCGAGGGCGCCGAAGGTGCCGAAGGGCAGCGCCATCAGCACCGAGAACGGCAGCGACCAGCGCTCGTACTGCGCGGCGAGGATGAGGAACACCATGATGGCGGCGAGGCCGAGCGCGATCGCCGAGGTGCCGCCGGATTTCTTCTCCTGGTAGGAGGCGCCGCCCCAGTCGAAGCTGAAGTCGGGCGGCAGCACCTCGCGCGCGAGGCGCTCGGCCTCCGCGATCGCCTGGCCGGACGAGGTGCCCGGCGCGCCCTGGCCGAAGAGCTTGACCGCGGGCAGGTTGTTGAAGCGCGTCATCGAGTCCGGGCCCGAGGCGAAGCGCACGTTGGCGAGCGAGCTCAGCGCGATCATCTCGCCGCGCTCCGAGCGCACGTAGATGTCGCCGATCGATTCCGGGGTCTTGCGATAGTCCGGCTCGGCCGACATCAGCACCTGCCAGGTGCGGCCGAACTTGTTGAAGTCGTTGACGTAGTAGTTGCCGAGGGTCGCCGCGAGGGCGCCGTAGAGCTCGTTGAGCGGCACGCCGAACGCCTTCGCCTTGTCGCGATCCACGTCGACGTAGAGCTGCGGCACGCCCGGGCGCCACAGGGTCTGCACGAAGGCGAACTTGCCTTCGCTGTTGGCGCGCTGCAGGAACTGCCCCATGACCTGCCCGAGGCGCTGCGCCCCGCCCTCGCCGCGGTTCTGCAGGTAGAGCTCGAAGCCGCCCGCCTGGCCCAGGCCGAAGATCGGCGGCGGCGCGAAGGCGAGGACCAGTCCCTCTTTTATCCCCGCCGTTTTTCCGAATAATTCCGCGACCAAAGTCTTGGTATCGACCTTGCGCTCGTCCCAGTGCTTCTGCGTGACGAAGATCGTGGCGGCGTTGTTGCGGAAGTAGCCGCCGAGGAAGTCGAAGCCGGTGAAGGCGACCGCGTCCTGGTTGGCCGGGTTCGACTTGATCGCCTCGATCACCTGCGCGACCACCTTGTCGGTGCGCTCGAGGGTCGCGCCGTCGGGCAGGATCACCGCGGCGATGTAGAAGCCCTGGTCCTCGTCGGGCACCAGGCTCCCCGGCGTGATGCGCCACAGCCCCGCGGCGACGGCCACCATGCCGGCGAAGATGACGAGGCCGATCACCGCGCGGCGGATCATCCAGCCGACGCCGTCCTCGTAGCGGTCGGTCACGCGCTGAAACGCGTCGTTGAACCACTTGAAGAAGCCCCCCAGGGCCTTGTGCTCGCGCTTGAGGATCAGCACGCACAGCGACGGCGTGAGGGTGAGCGCGACGATCCCCGAGATCACCACCGCGATCGCGATGGTGACCGCGAACTGCCGGTAGAGCTCGCCCGCCAGGCCGCCGAGGAAGGCGATCGGCACGAACACGGAGCACAGCACGAGCACGATCGCGATCACCGGCCCGCTCACCTCGGTCATCGCCTTGATCGCCGCCTCGCGCGCCGGCAGGTGCTCCTCGTGCATGATGCGCTCGATGTTCTCCAGCACGACGATCGCGTCGTCGACCACGATGCCGATGGCGAGGACCATGCCGAAAAGCGTGAGCGTATTGATCGAGTAGCCGAGCAGATACAGGCCGGCGAAGGTGCCGATCAGCGACACCGGCACGGCCGTGATCGGGATCAGCGTCGCGCGCCAGTTCTGCAGGAACAGGAACACCACCAGCACCACCAGCAGCATGGCCTCGGCAAGGGTGATGACGACTTCCCGGATCGACACCTTGACGAAGCGCGTGGTGTCGTAGGGCACCGAATAGGTCAGGCCGGCCGGGAAGCGCTGCCCGATCGCGTCCACCGTCTTGACGACGTTGTCGGCGACCTCCAGCGCGTTCGCGCCCGGCAGGAGGAAGATGCCGACGAGCGTCGCCTGCTGGCCGTTGATGCGGCCGACGAACTCGTAGTCCCTCGAGCCGAGCTCGACGCGCGCCACGTCCTTCAGGCGCAGCTTCGAGCCGTCGGGATTGGCGCGCACGATGATCTCCTCGAACTCGCGCGGCTCGGACAGCCTGCCCTTCGTCGTGATGGTGTAGACGAGCTCCTGCGGCCCGCCGCTTGGCGACTGGCCGATCTTCCCGGCGGCGAACTGCGCGTTCTGCTCGTTCAGCGCGCGGATGATGTCCGTGGGGGTGAGCTTGAGCTGGCTCAGGCGGTCGGGCCGGACCCAGATGCGCATGGCGTAGTCTTTCGCGCCGAAGATCTGCACGTTGGTGGTGCCCGGCACGCGCTTCAGCTCGTCGAGGATGTTCAGCGTGACGTAATTGCTGATGTAGAGGTTGTCGTAGCGCCCGTCGGGGGAATAGAAGGCGAGCACCTGCAGGAAGGCGGAGGAGCCCTTCTGCACGGTCACGCCCTGGCGGCGCACTTCCTCGGGCAGGCGCGGCTCGGCCTGCTTCACGCGGTTGTTGACGTCGAGCGCCGCCTTGTCCGCGTCGGTGCCGATGTCGAAGGTGACCTGGATCTGGGCGATGCCGTTCGAGCCCGAGGTCGAGTTCATGTAGATCATCTTCTCGACGCCGGTGATCTGGTTCTCGAGCGGCGCCGCGACGGTCTGCTCCAGGACCTCGGCGGAGGCGCCGGGGTAGACGGCCTGCACCGTCACCACCGGCGGCGCGATCTCCGGATACTGGGCGATCGGCAGGGTACGCATCGCCGCGAGGCCGGCGAGCACGATGAAGCTCGAGAGAACGGCGGCGAAGATCGGCCGATCGATGAAAAAGCGCGAGAACATTTTTACTTCTTCGCGGGCGGCTTCGAATTTTGCTGCGGCGGCTGCGGGTTCGGCTTCGCCTCGGCGACGCGCACCGGCGCGCCCGGCCCGATGCGCATGACGCCGTCCACGATCACCTTGTCGCCGGGCTTCAGGCCCTCGGTGACGATCCAGTCCTCGCCCGCCCATTCGCCGAGCTGCACGGGACGCGCCTGCGCGGTGCTTTTCTCGTCGACCACATACACGAACTTGCCCTGCGGGCCTTCGAGCACCGCGCGCTGCGGCACCGTCACGGCGTTCGGCCGCGTGGCGCCTTTCAGGATCACGCGCACGAACTCGCCCGGGCGCAGGCCGTTCGGATTCGGCACCTCGGCGCGCGATTCGCGCGTGCCGGTGGTGGGCGAGACGCGCACGTCGGCGAAATTGATCTTGCCGGTCCTCGGATACAGGCTGCCGTCGGCGAGGCGCAGCGCGACCTCGAAGCTGCCGCCCTTCGGCAGCGCCAGGCGGCCGGCCTCGATCTCTTTCGTGAGCCGCGACTGCTCGTTGTCCGGCACGCCGAAAATCACCCAGATCGGATCGACCTGCACCACGGTGGTGAGCAGCATGTCGGGACCGGAAACCAGCGTGCCCTCGGAGCGCAGCGAGCGGCTGGTGACGCCGGACACCGGCGCCTCGACCTTGGTGTAGCCGATGTTGAGGCGCGCATCGGCGAGCCGCGCGCGCGCCGCCTTCAGGTCGGCGGCGCCGATCGCCTCGGCGGACACCGCGTCGTCGTAGTCCTTCTGGCTCACCGCCTTTTCCGCGTAGAGCGGCTTCAGGCGCGCCGCGTTGCGCCGCGCCTGCTGCTCGCGCGCCTCCGCGGCGGCGACGTCGGCCTCGGCGCGCGCGAGCGCCGCCTCGAACGGCGCGGGATCGATGCTGTAGAGCGACTCGCCCTTCTTCACCGGCGCGCCTTCCTTGAAATTGCGCGTCAGCAGGATGCCGGAGACGCGCGAGCGCACCTCGACCTCGCGCGAGCCGGCGGTCTGGCCGACGTACTCGAAGCTCACCGGCAGCGACCTGGGCTCGACCGTGACGGCGACGACCTCGGGCGCGGGCATGCCGCCGCCCGCGCCCTTGCCGCCCTTTCCCTTCTCCTGCCCGGCCGAGTCGTCGCAGGCGGCGAGGCCCGCGGCGAGCAAGAACGCCACGAACGAGAGCAAGGCGGACTGTTCAAGGCGCATGGGGATCATCGGCGACCGGCGCGGCGGGAAGGAGTCGGATTCTACGCCTGCGATCCGGCCGAACCGGGTGCTATGATTTCGCCGGAGGTTTGTCTTACCACGATGATATCTTAGCACCTAAGATTATAGCCATGTCAAGGACCCGATCCAAACGCTCGGAGCTGATCGCCGCGCTCGGCATGGCGGGCCGCGAGCTCTCGGCGCACACGGTGATGTTCCACACCGCGGTCGCGGAGCGCCTGCGCCTCGGGCTCACCGACCACAAGGCCTTCGACTTCATCCTGCGCCACGGCCCGGTGACCGCCGGCCAGCTCGCGGAAATTACCGGCCTGACCACGGGCGCGGTTACAGGTGTAATCGACCGGCTCGAGAAAACCGGCTACGTGGAGCGCGTGCGCGACGCCGCCGACCGGAGGAAGGTGCTGGTGCGCCCGGCGCTGACCCCGGCGCGCGAGCGCCAGTGCTGCCAGCTGTTCGATTCGCTCGGCAAGAGCGTCGACAAGGTCTCGACCAACTATACCGAAGCGGAGCTCTCGGTGATCCTCGATTTCATGCGGCGCAGCGTCGAGGTCATGCACGCGGAGACCATGAAGCTCACCGGCGAGGAGGAAAAGTGAGCCGGCGCCGCTTCGCCCGCCGCGAAGACCTGGGCCTCACGCCCGCCGAGTTCGCCCTGCTGCGCAGGCTCGGCACGCCGGAGAAGATCCAGCGTTTCCTGCACTCGCTGGGGCAGAACTTCGAGGTCCATGGCGAGACCTGCAAGCCGGTGCGCGAAGTGCTGCGCACGCGCTCGGCGCATTGCATCGAGGGCGCGATGCTCGCCGCCTGCGCGCTCTGGGTGCACGGCGAGCCGCCGCTCCTGCTCGACATGCGCGCGGTGCGGGACTACGACCACGTGGTGGCGCTCTTCCGCCGCCATGGGCGCTGGGGCGCGATCTCCAAGACCAACGGCATCGGCCTGCGCGGCCGCGACCCGGTGTACCGCAGCCTGCGCGAGCTCGCGATCTCCTACTTCCACGAGTACACCAACCGGCGCGACCACAAGACGCTGCGCGAGTACTCGCTGCCCTACGACCTGCGCCGCGACGACCCGAAAGTCTGGGTGAGCGGGACGAAGAACGTCTGGAGCATCGCCGACCGGCTCGACGACGTGCGCCATTTCCCGCTCGTCGAGCGCCGCCACCTCAAATCCGTGACGCGGCGCGACGAGTTCGAGCGCCGGGCCGGCGCCCTGGAGCAATACCGCAAGCCGCGCGCGCTCGTCGAGAAGCTTGCGCGCCTGAAGAAAAAGAAGCGCCCTGCGGCCAGGCGCCGCGCGCCTTGACGCTCGAGGACTACTTCGTCTCCTCGACCTTGCCGATCTTCTCCAGCGCCACTTTGAGGCGCGCGGCGTCGCGCTCCCAGTACTTCTGGAACTCGGGCGCATCGAGGTACGCCACCGGCGTCGAGACCTTCTCCATCGCCGCCCTGAACTCGGCGGAGGTGGCGGCCTCGCGCACCGCCTGCCTCAACCTGTTGACGATCGGCGCCGGCGTGGAAGCGGGCGCGAACACGCCGCTCCAGATGTAGAACTCGGCGTCGTAGCCGAGCTCCTTGAAGGTCGGGATCTCGGGCAGCAGCGCGAGCCGCTCGGCGCTCCAGCTCGCGAGCGCGCGCATCTTGCCGCCCTTGATCTGGCCGATCGCCGCCGCCGGCCCCGAAGCGAGGGCCTCGACCTGGCCGCCGAGCAGCGCCGTGACCGCCGGTCCGCCGCCCTGGTAGGGCACGTGGAAGAGCTTGATTCCCGCGGCGTTGGCGAAAATCTCCATCGACACGTGCAGCGTGCCGTACACGCCGGAGGACGAATAGTTGATCTTGCCCGGGTTCGCCTTCGCCGCGTCGACGAAGTCCTTGAGGGTCTTGTACGGGCCGTCGCTGCGCACCACGAGCACCGTCGGGTCCGCGGTCACGAGCGCGATCGGCGCGAAGTCCTTCAGCTCGTACGAGGGCTGCTTGCCGTTGATGCGGTCGGACACCGGGAAGATCGAGATCGAGGAAAGGCCCATGAGGATGGTGTAGCCGTCGCCGGGGGCTTTCGCCACCGCCGCCATGCCGACCGCCCCGCCCGCGCCGGTCCTGTTCACCATCACCACCGGCTGCTTCAGCGATTTCTCCATGATGGAGGCGAGCGGCCGCCCCACCACGTCGGCGACGCCCCCCGGCGGGAACGGGTTGATCATCGTTATCGCCTTCGAGGGATAGGCGTCCTGCGCGTTTGCCGCGGTCCACGCGACGGCAAGCAATAGTGCAAATGCTGCGAAACCCCTGGATCTCATGATGATTTACTCCTCCTACACATAGTTTACCAACGGTTACACACGTTACCTGCGGCGTGTCGACAATGGATTCACACGGCGCGTTGTTCAGCGCACCAGCAACTCAAAGGAGTCGATCATGAAATTGCAGAAAGCCGCTCTCGCGACCCTCGCCGCAGGCGCCGCGCTCGTTTCCGCGACGGCATTCGCCGACAACGGGCGGCACGATGGCCGCCATCATTGGAAGCACGGTCACCATGGCCACCACGGGCATCACCACCATCACCATGCGCCGCGTCCGGTCTTCATGGCGCCGCCCCGGGTGGTGTACGCACCGCCGCCGCGGGTCGTTTACGCGCCGCCGGTGGTTTATCCGGCCCCCGTGTATTACCAGGCGCCGCGGTACTACCAGCCCGCGCCTGTCTATGTCCCCGCGCCGGTCCATTCCGCGCCGGTCCACTCCGGGGTTTCGATCAGCTTCCGGCTGCCGCTGTAGTTGTAGACTGTCAGGTAGGAGCCGCCCCTGCGACTAAGGGGCGGTTCTTTTTGGAAAGGAGAACGGGATGAAACGGCGCACCCTCTTGAAAGCACTGCTTGCGAGCCCTGTGGCCGCACGCGTGGCGCACGCCGCTCCCCCGGCCGACATGAAAGGCATCGAAGAGCTTCAGAAGAACTGGAAAAGCTTCCTTCCACCCGACGCCAAGGTTCCGTCGCCCAGCGAGCCGCTCAAGCTGTCGAAGGAAGAGTGGCGCAAGCGCCTGCCCCCCGAGTCGTACAAGGTGCTGCGCGAGGAAGGCACCGAGCGCGCCGGCTCGAGCCCCCTCGACAAGGAGAAGCGCCCGGGCCTGTTCGTCTGCGCCGGCTGCGGGCTGCCGGTCTTCACTTCGGAGATGAAATTCGATTCCGGCACCGGCTGGCCGAGCTTCTTCACGTCCATCCCCGGCGCGTTCGAACAGAAGAAGGACTTCTACCTGATCTACCCGCGGCAGGAATATCACTGTGCCCGCTGCGGCGGCCACCACGGCCACGTGTTCGACGACGGCCCGCCGCCCACCAATCAGCGCTGGTGCAACAACGGCGTCTCGCTGAAGTTCATTCCGAAAACGCCTGCCGCCTGAGGTTCATTCCGAGGGCGTCTGCAGCCCGAGGTCTTCCTCGAGCGGCCGGGCGGGGAAGTGGAAGGTGACCGGCCCGTCGGGCTGCGCGCGCAAGAACTGCTGCACGTACGGGTTGGTCGAGGCCTTCAGCTCCGCCGGCGTGCCTTTCGCGAGCACCACGCCGTCGGCGATCATGTACGCGTAATCGGCGACCTTCAGCGCTTCCTTGACGTCGTAGGTCACCACGATGGAGGTCAGCCCGAGCGTCTCGTTGAGGGTGCGGATCAGCTCGACGATATGGCTGAGCGAGATCGGGTCGAGGCCGGCGAAGGGCTCGTCGTACATCATGAGCTTCGGATCGGTGGCCACGGCCCGCGCCAGGGCGACGCGCCGCGTCATCCCGCCCGACAGGTCCGACGGCTTCATCTCGCGCGCGCCGCGCAGGCCCACCGCGTTCAGCTTCATCAGCACCAGGCGGCGCACCGCTTCGTCGGGCACGTCGAAATTCTCGCGGATCGGAAACGCCAGGTTCTCGTAGACCGAAAGGTCGGTGAACAGGCCCGAGCTCTGGAACATCATGCCCATCTCGAGCCGCAGCTTGTAGAGCGCGTCGGTGTCGAGCGCGTGGATGTTCTTGCCCTCCACCTTGATGGTCCCGCGGGCCGGCCGCAGCTGTGCGCCGATCAGCTTCAGCAGCGTCGACTTGCCGCCGCCGCTCGCGCCCAGGATGGCAACCACGCGGCCGCGCGGGATCTCGAGCGACAGGCCGCGGAAGATCTGCGTCTCGCCGTAGGCGAAATGCAGGTCCTTGACCTCTACGATGTTGCTGGGGGGCCTGCGCATGGAGTTACTATAAACGCATTCCATCCCTCCATCCCTACTCCACCCTAACTCCGGAGTCCGTTCTCGACGCCCTCTCGTCGGTCGGCTTGCGCCCCGACGGCCGCCTGCTCGGACTGAACAGCTACGAGAACCGCGTCTACCAGGTGTACCTGGACGAAGGACAACCGGTGGTCGCCAAGTTCTACCGCCCAGGGCGCTGGAGCGACGGGCAGATCCTCGAAGAGCACGAGTTCGCGGCGCAACTGCTCGAGCGGGAAGTACCCGTCGTCGCGCCTCTGGTGATCGAGGGCAGGACCCTGCACAAGACAGCCTCGGAGCCGGTGTTTCCTTTCGCCGTCTATCCACGGCGCGGCGGAAGAACCCCGAACCTCGAGGACCCCAAGGCCCTGGAATGGATCGGCCGCTTCATCGCCCGCATCCACGCCGTGGGAAGCGCTTCGCCTTTTTTGCTCCGCCCTTCCCTCAATCTGGAAAGTTTCGGCAAGGAATCGAGGGATTGGCTGCTCGAGAACGCGCCCATTCCGAAGGATCTGCTGGACTCCTGGAAGGCCGCGACCGAGCAGGCTCTCTCCATGGCCGCGGCGTGCTACGAGCGCGCGGGCGATGTGCGATCAATCCGGCTGCACGGCGACTGCCATCCCGGGAACATCCTGTGGACCGACGACGGCCCGCACTTCGTCGACCTCGACGACGCGCGCATGGGCCCGGCGATCCAGGACCTCTGGATGCTGCTCTCCGGAAACCGCGCCGACATGTCCCTCCAGCTGCGCAGCGTCCTCGCAGGCTACGAGGATTTCATGGAGTTCGACCGGCGCCAGCTGAACCTCGTCGAGGCGCTGCGCACGCTGCGGCTCATCCACTATTCCGCCTGGATCGCGCGGCGCTGGGACGATCCGGCGTTTCCCGCCGCGTTCCCCTGGTTCGGCACGCCGCGCTATTGGCAGGACCGGATCCTCGAGCTGAAGGAACAGATCTCGCTGATGGAAGAAGAGCCGCTGTCAGTCTAGTCCGGCAGGTCGTCGAGCGCGACGGAGAGATGGCCGATGTCCGCCCACGACACTACCCGCCAGCCGCCGGCGCCGATCTCGACACGACTGATCCCCGCATTGGGAATCTCGAAATCGCGCGGCGTCGACAAGCCGCGCCCGGTGGCGTGGCGATAGACCATCTCGAGCACGCCGCCGTGCGTAAAGAGCAGCACGTTCTCGCCTTCATGGTTTTGAACTATTTTGCTTATAAGAAGCAGAGAACGGCTGTTGAAATCCTTGAGTGCCTCGCCCGTCCCGAAGTCGTAGTCCGGATCCTTGGCCTTGAAGCGCGCGTACCCCTCGGGAATGCGCACGCTCGCCTCGGTGTAGGTCATGCCCTGGAACATCCCGTAGTGGCGCTCCCGGAGGTTTTTGTCGAGCACGACTTTTTTTCTCAGGAGATCGGCGCTGGGCTGGGCGGTCTGCTGCGCGCGAAGAAGATCGCTCGAATAGATCGCCGCGAAGGATTCACTTTTCAGGACCGACGCCACGGCGCGGGCCTGCGCGAGGCCGGCCGCGTTCAGCACGATGTCGAGCTGCCCCTGCACCCGGCCCTCGGCGTTCCAGGCGGTTTCGCCGTGCCGCACGAGGCACAGCGCGGTGCTCTGCATCGTGGCGGGCAACGCTCGCTTACGCGTTTATCACGCGGATCGGCTTGCCGGCGAGCCAGGCCTCGATGTTCTCCAGCGCGTCGCCGTAGAACATGCGCAGGTTCTCGTCGTTCACGTAGCCGAGGTGCGGCGAGAGCGTGACGTTGTCCATCTTGCGCAGCGGGTGGTCCGCCGGCAGCGGCTCGCGGTCGTAGACGTCGAGCGCGGCGTGGGCGATGCGGCCGCTCTTCAGCGCGTCGAGCATCGCCGCCTCGTCGACGATCGGGCCGCGCGACACGTTCACGAGGAGCGCGGTCGGCTTCATCGAGGAGAATTCCCTCGCTGAAATCAGCCCGCGCGTGCGGTCCGAGAGGACGAGGTGGATGCTGACGATGTCGGAGGTCCTCAGCAGCTCTTCCTTGGAGACGTACGCGGCGCCGCCTTCGGCCGCCTTCTCGGGCGTGAGGTTCTGGCTCCAGGCGACGACGTCCATGCCGAAGGCCTTGCCGACGAGCGCCATGCGGGCGCCGATCTTGCCCAGGCCGAGGAGGCCGAGCCGCTTGCCTTGCAGGCCGAAGCCCGCCGCGAGGCCCTCGTGCCAGCGGCCCGAGCGCATGTTGCGCTCGCCTTTCGCGAGGTCGCGAGCCGCGGAAATGATGAGCCCCCAGGCGAGCTCGGAGGTGAGATAAGTGCTGTTGCCGGAGCGCGTGTTGCTCACCGGGATGCCGCGCTCGGCGAGCGCTTTCGAGTCGAGGCTGCCGGCGCGGATGCCGGTGAGCGAGATGAACTTGAGGTTCGGCAGGCGCTCGGTGAGGGTGCGCGGGAACGCGGTGCGCTCGCGTAGCAGGCACAGGATGTGGAAGGGCGCGAGCTTCTTCGCGGCGTCGTCCGCGGACGTGAAGGCCTCGTGGAAGACGCTGATCTCGACGTCCTTCTTCTTCAGGCGGTCCCAGTCGGCCGACTTCAGGGCGACGCGCTGGTAATCGTCGAGGATCGCGAGCTTCATCATTCGACCTTCACGTTGTTGTCGCGCACCACCTTGCCCCAGCGCGCCATCTCGCCGAGGATGAATTTCTGCGTCTCCTCCGGCCCGAGGGCGACGACATCCATGCCTTGCGTCTCGGTCAGGAACTTGTCGACCTCGGGAAGCTTGATCGCCTTGCGGAACTCGGCGACCAGCTTGTCGACGATCGGCCGCGGCGTGCCGGCGGGCGCGAGGATGCCCCACCAGGCGTGCGCCACGACCGGCGTGCCGAGCTCGGTCAGCGTCGGCACGTCGGGCATGGTGTGCGAGCGCTTCGCGCCGGTGAGGGCGAGCGCGCGCATCTTGCCGCTTCTCACGTGCTGCGCCTGGGCCGCGGTCGAGGCCATGGCGAAGTCGACCTGGCCGCCGAGCGTGTCGGTCGAAAGCGGCCCGCCTCCCTTGTACGGCACCGGCACGAGCTTGATGCCGGCGGCCTGGTTGACGAGGATCGTCGCGAGGTGCCCGAGCGAGCCGTTGCCGACGTTGCCGATGGTGAGGGTGTCCGGCTTCGCCTTCGCGGCGGCGACGACGTCGGTGAAGCTCTTGTACGGCTTGGCCGCCGCCGTGGTGATCGCCATCGGCGCGGTGCCGAAGATCATCACCGGGGCGAAATCCTTCTCCGGGTTGAACGGCAGCTTCGGATTGAGCGCCTGGTGCACCGAGTGCGTGTCGAAGATGAAGACGAAGGTATAGCCGTCGGGCGCGCTCTTCGCCACGTAGTCGGTGCCGATGATGCCCGAGGCGCCGGTGCGGTTCTCGACGATGAACGACTGCTTCAGCGACTCGCCGACCTTCGCCGCCATCAGCCGCGCCAGCGGATCGACCGAGCCGCCGGGCGGGTACGGCGAGACGAACTTGACGGGCCGGGTCGGCCAGTCCTGCGCGAAAGCGAGATTCGCCGTTATCAGAAGAATTGTTAGTACGGAAAATCTAAAAAGCGACATTCCTTCCTCCTTTTAATTTCAACATTTCTCTTGCCTCGCCGGGCGAGGCGACCTGAAGGCCCAGCTCCTCGAGGATCCGGCGCGCCTTCGCCACCTGATCGGCGTTGCTCTTCGCGAGCTGGCCGCGGCCGAGCCACAGGCTGTCCTCCAGGCCGACGCGAACGTTGCCGCCCATCACCGCGGACATCGCGGCGATGAACATCTGGTTGCGGCCGGCGCCGAGCACGGACCAATAGTACGCATCTCCAAACAGGCGATCCGCTGTTCTCTTCATGTGCAGCACATCCTCCGGGTGCGGCCCGATGCCGCCGCGGATGCCGAACACCGACTGGATGAAAAGCGGCGGCCTGATCAGGCCGCGCTCCAGGAAATGCGCGCAGGTGTAGAGGTGGCCGATGTCGTAGCACTCGACCTCGAAGCGCGTCTCGTTCTCGCGGCAGCTCTCCAGGATCCTCTGGATGTCCTTGAACGTGTTCTTGAAGATCCGGTCGTCGGAGCCGGCGAGGTAGGGCTTCTCCCAGCCGTGCTTGAAGTCCTTGTAGCGCCCGAGCATCTCGTACAGGCCGAAGTTCATCGAGCCCATGTTGAGCGAGGCGACCTCGGGCTTGAGCTTGAGCGCGGGCTGCAGCCGCTCGTCGACGCCCATGGTGGGCGCGCCGCCGGTGGTGAGGTTGATCACCACGTCGGAAGCGGCCTTGATCTTCGGCAGGAACTGCCTGAAGACCTCCGGGTCCTGCGTCGGGCTGCCGTCCTTCGAGTTGCGCGCGTGCAGGTGCACGATCGCCGCGCCCGCCTTCGCCGCACCGATCGCCGCCTCGGCGATCTCGTCGGGCGTGATCGGCAGGTAGGGCGACATGGTCGGCGTGTGGATCGCGCCCGTGACGGCGCAGGTAATGATGACTTTGCCTTGTGCGGCGGACATTTCGTTTCTAGAGGTCTACGGGTAGGTCTACAGGCCCTACAACTTGAGTTCCCAGTACTCGCCCGTCAGATCGTAGCCGAATTCCCGGTGGCGCTGGCGCCTCGCCAGGCGAAACCCTGTCGAGCGGTAGATATGCCGCGCAGCAGCAAGGTTGGATTGCGTCCAGAGCACGAGCTTGCGATAGCCCTTGGCGCGCGCGAAGGCGATGCATTCGTCCACCAGGCGCTTTCCCAGCCCGATGCCGCGCGCCTTGGGGTCGATCAGGAGAAGGCGCAGCTTCGCCGTCGTCTTGGTGTTCTTTACCAGGAAAACAGAACCGACCGGCTCGCCGTCCATCTCGGCGATCCAGCAGCGCTCGCGCGAGCGATCGAGGTTCTGCACGAAATCCTTCGCGATCCCCGCGACCAGCGCCTCGAAACGCTCGTCCCAGCCGTACTCTTCGAAATACAGGCGCCCGTGGCTTTGCACCACCCAGCCCATGTCTCCGGGCCGGTGATGGCGCAGGGTGACCGCCGCTTTCGACCCGCCTTTCATCCTAATTGATCGTGATGGTCACAGTCACGGGCTGAGGCCCTTTTGACGGCCTTGGATTCGACACCTCGTGTGGAAATTCGATTGTGTACGAAAAAGTATCAGTACCTGTCTTCAAACCCGCCTTGTACCAGATGCGAAGCCCCGTGTATGAATTTCCTCCACAATGTTCTCCGCTTGGAACGACATACTTGGCTTCTTCCGTCCCGACCTCGCCCAGGGAGGGCGAGGAAATCAGCTTGAAAAGCGGCGGTCCCGCTGTGCGGCACCGTTGCCCGTAGTTGGCGCCGAACCAGATTCCCACCCTCTCGCCGACGCGAACTGTTGCGGTCCGTTCTTTCTCGAGCGCCACCGCAAACGGTATTCCAAACGTCATGCCCGCTAACGCGATAGCCGTTCGGAGCTGACGTTCGACGTTCATGTGGCGAGCCACGTCCTGACGACCTCGTTGAAGCGCTCCGGCTGCTGCGACATCACCCAGTGCCCGGTGTCGAACGCGACGACCTGATTTCCGGGCTTCGCGGCGAGCTTGTCCGCCCACGCGGGTGAGTGGAAACGCAAGGGCTTGCGGCGGCCGTAGATGAAGAGCATCGGGCACTCGGGCTCGAAGCGCTTGCCGTGGCGCCGGTAGGAATCGCGGCCGCCGAACCAGAGCATCCAGTACGGGTAGCCCATGCGCGAGCTGATGTGCGCCGGGTCGGAGGGCGCGCCTCCCCAGCGCGCCATGGCGCGCATCATCCAGTCGCCCAGGGCGCCGCCGACCTTCCAGGCGAGCGCGTTCCACGTCTGGTACGCGAAGGCGATGAGCTTCTCGCGCGCGGTAAGGGCCCGACGCGTGGACGCTGGATCACCGATGTCGACGCCGATAATCTTCGCGACCTTCTCGCGATGACGAACGTAGTACTGGTAACCGAAGGCGCAACCCCAGTCGTGGAGCAGGAGGATGACCTGCCTGCCGGGCGAGACACGCGCGATGACCTCGTCCATGAAGGCAATGAGCTCGTCGAGCGTATACGCCTTCCGCGGCTTTTCCTTATCGAAGCCGGGAAGAGTAAAGCGCACGCAGCGGTAACGGTCCCTCAGCGCCCCGACCTGCCGGTCCCAGAGGCGGTACGTATCGGGCCAGCCGTGGACCATGACGATAGTCTCGCCGCCGTCGCCTTCGACGTGCACGTCGACGCCAGAGACGTTGAGAAGGCTCGCCATCAACGCGCCGTCATGCGGCATAAGGGACCCGTTGTCGAGACTTTGGGCAGGACAATTTCCTCAGCCATGAAGAGCGGTCCAACGT
>CAYOVM010000066.1:0-15700 GCA_964407355.1 uncultured Enterobacteriaceae bacterium | reverse complement strand
CCACCGGCGCGGTGACCTTCAACGCCTCGCCGGATTTCGAGACGAAGTCCTCCTACAGCTTCAACGTGAGGGCGAGCGATCCTTCGGGTGCGTTCAACACTCAGGCGGTGACCGTTTCGGTGACCGACGTGGCGCCGACGATCACCTCGGCCACGAGCGTTACCGTGCCGGAGGGCGTAAGCACCTCCACGGTCGTCTATACGGCCGCGGCGACCGATGTCCAGGGCGGTGCGGTGAGCTTCAGCCTGAGCGGCGCGGACGCGGCGGCCTTCACGATCAACCCCGCGACCGGCGCGGTGACCTTCAACGCCTCGCCGGACTTCGAGACGAAGGCCTCCTACACGTTCAACGTCGTTGCCTCCGACGGCACGCAGACCAGCGTCCAGGCAGTGACGGTCGGCATAACGAACTTGAACGATGCTCCGGTGCTCGCGATCGCCATTCCCGACCAGTCGGTCGCGGCCGGCGCTGCGTTCAGCTACTCCGTGCCGGCGAGCACCTTTGGGGATCCCGACGGCGATCCGCTGACCTACAGCGCGACCCTGGCAGACGGCTCGCCGCTGCCGGCTTGGCTGACGTTCAATCCCGCGACCCGGACCTTCTCCGGCACGTCGCCGGCGGGATTCACGGGAATCGACATCCGAGTCGTCGCGAGCGACGGCACATTCAGCGTCTCGGACGACTTCACGCTTTCGCTGCCGTCGGCCCAGCCTGCGGCGCCCTCGGTGATCCTGGCCGGCGGGACTCAGGAAGGCGGCGGCGCCGCCTCCACGCAGCCGGTTGGCGGCGGCACGACGCCGGCCTCGGGGAGCGGTTCGACGCCCGCGTCCGAGCTCTTCGGCACCCTGCAGCTCGGCCAGCCGGTGGATTCGACGGTAGGCGTTTCGCGCCTCAACCCGAACGCCCCGATCCCGGGCGCCAACGTGCCCACGGCGCTCGACCTGAACGCCTTGCCCGCCACCGCGGCTGGGCGCCCCGATCTCTTCGGCTTCCCGGTCACCCGGGTGTCGCAGGAAGAGGCGCTGCGCGTGGGCGGGGCGGATGCGCCGGCGCTCGGCGGCCACTGGCTGTTCGTGTACCACGGCATCCCGAACATGCAGCTCTCCGGCGACGGCATCGGCTCGGTCCGGATTCCGGAGGACGCGTTCGCCCACACCGATCCGGCGGCAATCGTGCAGCTCGATGCGCGCCTGATCGACGGCTCGCCGCTGCCCTCCTGGCTGAAGTTCGAGGGCCTGCGCGGCCAGTTCACCGGCGTGCCCCCGGAAGGATTCACCCGGTCGCTGGAAATCGAGGTCGTTGCGCGCGACTCCAACGGCCGCGAAGCGCGGGCGCTGTTCGTGCTGCTGATGGAGGATATGCGCAGCCAGGACGTCCTGAGGGCGCAGGATGTCCCCGACCTGATGCTGGGCCTGGACGTCGACGCAAAAGAGCGCGAAAAGGCCCGTCTGGAGGCCGCAAAGGCCGCCGAGGGGCGTCCGGGGGACAAAACCAAGGCAAAAGCCGACGGAAAGCCGCAAAAAGAGCCCGTCGCAGCCTCTTTTACCGACCAGGTTCGGGCCGCCAAGACGACCCGGGACCCCCTGCTCGACCGGATTGCCCGGTCCGGCCCCCGGACCCCCGAATCGGGGGTTGACAAGAGGTGACGCCGGGCTGACAAGTAGTAACAAGCATATTTTCGGCACTCGGTTAAACTCCCGTGTGAGCGTTCGCACGTAAAGCGGCGCGCCATAACAATAAATTGCGCGGGGTTTAGGGATGTCGGACTGGGGCAAGGGAGCGTTGGCTGCGGGACTCTGCGCCGTGCTTTGCGGCTGCGCGGTCACGACCCCGGCGCTCGACTCCGCCGAGCGCGAGAAGCTCGCCACCGAGACCCGACAGCGCATGTTCGAGGGCCAGGAGCAGATGGCAGCTCCGCTTACGCTTGCCGAAGCCACTGCGCGCGCGATCAAGTATCAGGGCGAGCATCGGCAGCGGCGCATGGAAGAGGCGGCCTCCGCGGCGCAGATGGACGTGGCGAAGTGGGACCTGCTGCCGAAGCTGATGCTCAATGCGGGCTACAGCTGGCGCAACAACGAAGCCTTCGGCTTCGGCTTCACGCCGGACGGCACGATCGCCGCGAACCCCAGCGCGTCGCAGGAACGCACCCACACGACCTCGAGCATCGGCCTCGCGTGGAACCTCCTTGATTTCGGCGTCAGCTATTTCAAGGCGCGCCAGTTCGCCGACCAGAAGCTGATCGCCGAGGAGCGCCGGCGCAAGGCGGTGCAGACGTTGATGCACGACGTGCGCGTGGCGTGGTGGCGCGCCGAGGCGGCGGAGCGCCTGCTGCCCGCGGCGGATCGCCTGCTGGGCGAGATCGAGCAGGCGATCGACAAGACCCGCCACATCGAAGCGCGCAAGCTCCTTCCTCCCGTGCAGACCGCGACCCTGCGCCGCGCGCTGCTCGACCTGAACCAGCAGATCGCTTTTCGCCGGCAGGATCTCGCGCAGGCGCGCATCGAGCTCGCCGCGCTCGTCAATTCGGCCCCGGGCGAGGAGCTGCGCGTCGCGGCGCCGCTGGGCAGGCGCGAGGTCGCAGACCTCACCGCCGACCTGGACAAGCTCGAGGTGCTCGCGCTGCAGTCGCGGCCCGAGCTCGCGGAAGAGGGCTACCGCGCCCGCATTTCCGCCGACGAGGCCCGCAAGTCGCTGGTCGCTCTGCTGCCGAATCTGAGCTTCGATCTTTCGCGCAACCACGATACGAACCGCTTCCTGCTGAACAGCACCTGGACTTCGGCCGGCGTGAACGTGGCGTTCAACCTCGTCAAGGCGTTTTCCCTCCCAGCGCTGAACCGCTCGGAGAAGGCGCAGCGCGCAGCGGACGACGCCCGCCGGCAGGCTGTGGCGATGGCGGTGCTGACCCAGACCCGCATCGCGGCGATCCGCTACACGCTGGTGGCCGACGAATATCTGATCTGGGACGAAGCGGCGCGCGACGACGACCTCATCGTCCAGTACCTCGCCTCGAGCGAGAAGGTGGGCATCGACACGGAGCTCGAGCTGATCCGCGCCCGCGCGCGCGCCATGGCGAGCCAGATCAACCGCGACCTCGCCTACGCCAATCTCCAGGCGAGCGTGGCACGCCTGTTCAATTCGGTCGGATACGACGCCGTGCCGCGCGACGACGAGGCGAAAGCCGTCGCCGAGCTCGCCGGGCAGGTGGAATCGCGCTACGAGACCCTCGAGCGCGCGAGCTTTACCCAGCGCGCGGCGGCGAAGAAGCTGGTGCTGGCCGCGGGAGCGGTCTCCGGCGCCGAGCCCAAGGTGGCCGCGCTGCTGCGCGAAGGCATCGACCGGGTGATCGACGGCGCGGGCATGAAAGCCGGGCAGGGCGCCGCGCCGGATGCGCGCCTGGACGTCAACGTGGTCGTCGAAGCAGCCCGCGAAGGGCGCCAGCCCGCTCGCGTCACGATCAACGCAGTCTCGCCCGCGGGCGTGACGCTCACGCGCGAATTCAACACCACGCTCAGCCTGCCGGTCGACGCGGAGCAGTGGCGCGTCCTGGGCGAAGGAGCGGCGTATCGCGTCATCGCCGACATTTCTCCGATTCGCATCACGCGCCCGTCGCTGCGCACCGCAGAGACGCTGCAGATCCCGCCGCGGGGCCGGCAAGCGGATGGCCGCAACGCTTTCCCCGCGCGGGACGTCGAGCCGCTCGAGCTTCGCCTGGAGCCGCTGCTCGGCACCGTCGGCGCCGACCTCGCGAGCGTGGGAGCCAGCCGATGAAGCGCGCTTTCTTCTACGTGAGCGTTGCCGCGGTGAGTTTCATGCTGGCCTTCGTCGGCGATAACGTCCGCGGGCAGGGCAAGCCGACTCAAGGCCCGGGCAACTCCGCCGCCGGTTCCGTGCAGAGCGCACCCGCTCCAGCGCCGGGCACGTCCAATCCAGGCGGCAGCGTTCCCAAGCCGCCGGCGGCCGAGCCGGCGAAACCGGCGCCGGCGGAGCAGGAGATCGCGGCGCTCATCGTGGCGGGCCAGGAAACCACCATGTCCAGCCAGATGGCGGGCCGGATCCGGCAGCTTCGCGTCGGCCTGGGCGACAAGGTCAAGAAGGGCGCGCCGCTGATGGACTTCGATTGCTCGGAGCAGCGGGCGCAGTTCGACACCGCCGACGCCGAATACCGCGCGGCACGCGAGACGCATCTCGCCCGCCTCAGGCTGCAGGCGCTCGGCGCGGCGGGCGAGCTGGAGGTCACGGTGGCGGCGGCGGCGGCCGACAAGGCGCGCAGCCAGGTCGCGCTGCGCAAGTCGCAGCTCGCGTATTGCGGCGTGCGCGCGCCGTTCGCCGGCAACGTGGCGCGCCTGCGCGTCAAGGCTTCCGAGAGCGTCAACGCGGGGCAGCCGCTCGTCGACCTCGTGAACCCGGCGTCCCTGAAGGCGCAGATGTTCGTTCCCGCGTCGTGGATCGCCTGGCTGAAGCCGGGCACGCCGCTCAGCATCAACATCCGCGAGACGGGCCAGACGTTCGCGGCGCGCGTCTCCAAGATCAATTCACGGGTCGACGGCGTGAGCCAGCAGCTCGAGATCGAGGCCCGCATCGAAAAGGGCAAGAACCGGCTGCTTCCCGGAATGGTCGGCTCGGCGAGCTTTCCCCAGCGCCCGAAATGAGCGACGGCCGGCATCCAGCGCTCGCGCTGCTCGAGTTCGAGCGGCGGATCCAGTCGGCGAGCTCCAACCGGGAAGTGGCGTTCCGCGCGGTCAACGACGGCTCGCAGGTGCTGGCCTTCGACCAGGCGGTGCTGTGGCGCCGGGACATTCTCTCGCGCGCGATGGTGGTGGCCGCTTCCGGGCTCGCCGACGTTTCGGCCGACAGCCCGTACCAGCAATGGCTCTCGCGGCTCATCCAGACCATCACGCCGGAGCCCTTCGAGCAGTCGCGCGTGGCCACGCTCGCCGAGCTGCCCGAGGCGCTCGCCGCCGACGGCGCCGAGTGGTGCCCCCCGCACATAGTGCACTGCCCGCTGAAAGGGCCCACGGGGACGCCGGTGGGCGGCATTCTTTTTTTCCGCGCGCACGAATTTTCGGAGGCGGAGCTCGCTTCGGCCGAATGGATCGCCCGTTCCGCGGGCTACGGCCTGTGGGCGTGGCGCAGCGAGCGCAGCCGCGCCAAAGGCTGGCTGAAAAGCCGCGTCACCTGGAAAGTGGTCGCCGCCGGGGTGGCGATCGCGGCGCTCGCCGCGCTCATTCCGGTGCGCCTGAGCGCCCTAGCGCCCGCCGAGATCACGCCGCTGCGGCCCATTCCGGTCACCTCGCCGATGGACGGCGTGGTGCGCGAGATCGTCGTCAAGCCGAACCAGATCGTGAAGGCGGACGAGCTGCTCGCCGTGCTCGACGACACTGCGCTGCGCAACCGCCTCGAGCTCGCCGCGAAGGCGCTGGACATCGCCCGCGCCGACCTGCAGCGCATCACTTTCAAGTCCTTCGGCGACGACGCGAGCCGCATGGAGCTCCAGGTGCTCAACGCGCGCGCGCAGGAGAAGCAGGCGGAGGTCACCTACCTCACCGAGCTCCTGGACAAGTCGAAGCTGATCGCGCCGTACGGCGGGGTGGCGATCTTTTCCAGCCAGGACGAATGGCGCGGCCGGCCGGTGCAGGTCGGCGAGCGCGTGATGATGATTGCCGACCCGTCCCTGATCGACGTGACCATCTACCTGCCGCCCGACGACGCGGTCGAGCTGGAAGCGGGCGCGAAAGTGGACCTGCTGCTGCACGTGAATCCGCTCTCGCCCCTCGACGCCGAGATCGAGCGCGCGAGCTACGAAGCGACGCCCGCGCCGGACGGTGCGCTTGCCTACGTCGTGCGGGCGCGCCTGGTTCCTGGGCAGGGCCTGCCGCGGATCGGCCTGCGGGGCACGGCGAAGATCTACGCGGGGCGCGTTTCGCTCGGCTACTACCTGCTGCGCAAGCCCCTCGCTTTCGCGCGCCGCTCCCTCGGAATTTGAATCCGGCCGCCCCCGGGGGAAAATGCGCCCCATGGGATCGATGCGGCTGCTGGCGGCGTGCGTCGCGTGCGCTCTCCTCGCCGGGGGGGACGGCGCGCAGGTGCTCGCCCAGGCGCGCGTCGAGCGCGGCTACACGACCGCGGTTTCGGAGCGCGTGATGCAGGCCTACACCCGCCGATTCGGCCCCGCGGCGCGCGGCCGCCTCGAGAAGTGGAAGCGCTACGCCGCCGAGCGCAAATCGTCGCAGCTCGCCGAAACGGAGCTGCTGCGCGAGGTGAACCGCACGCTGAACGGGATCCGCTTCGTCGACGATCAGACGCACTGGGGGGAAGAGGACTACTGGGCGACGCCCGCCGAATCGGTTGGCAGCAACGGCGCCGACTGCGAGGATTTCTCGATCGCCAAGTATTTTCTGCTGAAGGAGCTCGGGATCCCGATCGCGAAGCTGCGCATGACTTACGTGAAAGCGACGAAGCTCGACCAGCCCCACATGGTGCTTGCCTACTACGCGCGCCCGGACGCCGAGCCCCTGGTGCTGGACAACCTCGAGGACACGGTGCGCCCGGCCTCGCAGCGCCCCGACCTCGTCCCGGTCTACAGCTTCAACGACGAGGAGGTCTGGATCGAGATGCGCGGCCGCAGCGGCTCGCCGCGCCAGATCCGCAACTGGAACCTCCTGATGGAGCGCCTCGATCGGGAGCTGCTCAATTGAGGACGCACCCCGCATGACGCTCGGACGACAGCTTGCCTCCGCGATTTCGGCGATCTTCATCGTCGCGCTGATCGGCGTTCAGGCCATCCATCTGCGCAGCGCCCATACGCACCTGCAGCGGCAGCTCGAGTCGCTGGCCCAGGACGCCGCAACCTCCCTCGGCCTGTCGCTCGGCGCCCTGCTGAAGAATGGCGACGCGGCGCTGGCCGAGACCATCGTCAAGCCGGCCTTCGACCGCGGTCATTACGAGCGGGTCGATTATCTGTCCGCGACCGGCGAGCTGGTCGTCAGCAAGATCCTGCCGGCGGAAGAAGGCAGGTATCCGGGCTGGTTCGCGCGCGTGTTCCCGCTCCAGGCGCCGACCGCGGAGTCGCTGGTGAGCGCCGGCTGGCGCCAGCTCGGAAAGGTGCGCGTGACGGTCCATCCGCGCTACGCCTACGAGCAGCTCTGGACCACGGCGCGCGACACCTTGCTCTACATGCTCATCATCTACATCGGCGCGATGTTCGCGCTGCGCCTCTTCCTGAGGGGCCTGCTGCGACCGCTCGCGGCGGTCGAGGCCGCGGCGCAGGCGATTTCCTCCCGCAATTTCGTCACCGTGAACCTGCGGCCGAAGACGCGCGAGCTGGCGCGGGTCGTCGAGGCGATGAATTCGCTGTCGCGCAAGGTAAACGAGGCGATCGAAGGCGAGTCGAAGCGGGCCGAGAAGCTGCACGCGGTCGCCTATGGCGATCCGGTGACCGGCCTGCTGAACGGACGCGGCTTCGCGGCGCGCTTCGAAAGCGCCTACGAAGGCGGCGAGCACGAGCCCTTCGAAGGCGTGCTCGCCCTGGTGGAGATCGCCGATCTCGGCGCGATCAACCGGCAACTCGGCCCGGAACGCTGCGACGACCTGCTGAGAAGCCTGTACCAGCAGATGGACGACGTGGCGAAGGCGACCGGCGGCTTCGCGGGGCGCTGGACCGGCGCGTTGATCATCCTCGCGATGCCGCACTTGCGCAGCGTCGCCGCGCGCGGGCGGCTGACCGTGCTGCGCACGCAGGCGATCGAGGCGCTCAAGGAGTTCGGCCTCGACCGCGCGGAGCGCATCTATTGCGCGGGCGTGGAGGCAAGGCGAGGGCAGACGACCCTCGGGGCGCTCGCCCGCGGCGCCGAGGAAGCGATGCTGCAGGCGCGGGAAGCGGCCGAGGGCATCGTCGTGCTCGATTCCACCTCGCCGATGGAAGTTCCGCCCGAGTCGGATCCCTTCCTGATCGTGCGCGACGCACTCGCCGAGCGGCGGCTGCGGCTTCTCGGGCAGGCCGCCTACCGCATGAGCGACCACCGCCTGCTGCATACCGAGATCCTTTCGCGCCTGCGGGACAGCGCCGGAAACGACATCACCGCGGCGCAATTCATGCCGATCGTCGCCGCGCACGGCCTGAGCGAGGAGTTCGACCGCGGCGTGATCGAGCGCGTCGTGGCTCAGATGAAGGAGCAGGCGAAGCGCGGCCGCGACGAATCGATCAGCATCAACCTCTCGATGCGCTCGGCCGAGCGGCCCGAATTCCTCGAATGGCTCGGCACCCTCCTGCAGCGCGAGCGCGGCATCGCCGGCCGGCTGATCTTCGAGATGGCGGAGCACGGCGTCGCCAAGAACCCCGACGCCGCCGCGGCGCTCGCCCGCGCCATCACCCGCGCGGGCGCCGGATTCGCGATCGACAACTTCGGCGTGCATCGCGACAGCCTCGTGCTGGTGCAGCGCCTGCGGCCGGTCTACATCAAGGTGGCGGCGGCGCACACGCCGCGCATGGTCGCCGACGCCGGCACGCGCTTCTTCGCCGAATCCCTCGTGCGCGCCGCGCGCCAGCTCGACATCCCGGCGATCGCGCAGAGCGTCGAGGACGACGTCACGTTCCAGTCTCTGGGCGCGCTCGGCTTCGCGGGCTATCAGGGCCACCTGATCGGCCGGCCGGCGCCGTGGCCGCGAGACGCAAAGGACTGAGACGACATGCTGCTTCAGATTCCAGCAGTGCTTAACGGGGAGGAGATCGGAGCGCTGCGCCAGAAGCTCGGCGATGCCGCTTTTCAGGACGGCGCGGCGACTGCCGGCGCGCTCGCGCGGGAAGTAAAGCGCAATTTGCAGCTTCCCGCGGAAGCCGCGGTGGCGCGTCAATGCGCGCAGATCGTTCTGGATGCATTGCGGCGCAATTCGATGTTTTTTTCCGCCGCGTTGCCGCAGCGGATCCATGGCCCGATCTTCAATCGCTACGACGTTGGCATGACCTACGGCGAGCACGTCGACAATGCGGTGATGGGCGTCCCGACGGTCCGAACCGACGTCGCCGCGACCTTGTTCCTGGCTGCTCCCGAGGAATACGACGGCGGCGAGCTGGCGGTGAACGACAGTTACGGCCTTCATCAGATAAAGCTTCCCGCCGGCAGCATGATCGTTTATCCCGCCGCGAGCGTGCACAAGGTCCGCCCTGTCACGCGTGGAAAGCGCCTCGCGGCGATTCTATGGGTGCAAAGCCTGGTGCGCGATGAAAGGCATCGCCGCCTGCTGTTCGAGCTGGATCTGATGGTGAGCTCCTTGCGCAGCAAAGGCTCGCTCGACAGCGAAGTCGAAGCGGCGAGCTCGATCTATCACAACCTGCTGCGCCTCTGGGCCGAGACTTAGAGCGGGTCGAGGTCGAACGAAGCCGGCGCCTCGCCCCGCAACGCCCGTTCATGCATCCGTACGAAGGCGGCTTCCAGCTCACGTACGCGCAGCTTGACATCGAACACCGGAGATTCGTGCCGGGCACGGGCCACCTTGTCCTTCAGGATACGGCGGCGAGTTGCGTCCATCGAGAGAGCGATCGCGGTATCGCGATAGGATTTCAGGTCGGGTTGCACCAACTCGGCAAGACCCGCTGCATGGAGAGTGCTCGCGGCCATCCTCCCGGCGAAGCCCGGCGCAGAGCAGCTGATCACCGGCACTCCCGACGCGAGCGCGTCGAGGGTAGTCGTCCCGCCGTTGCATATCGGCGTGTCGAGGGCGAGATCGGCCAGGCCGATCCTTGCCCGGTGAGCGGCGTGCGGCGCCCGAGGCGCGAATACCAACCGGCCGGGAGATATACCGCGCAGGCTCGCCTCGCGACCCAGGTTTTCCCGGATGGAAGGATGGTCCTCGATCAGCCACAGTACGCTCCCCGGCACCGCGGCGAGAATTTCCATCCACACGGCGAAGATCTGCGGATCGAGCTTGCGGCCGTTGTGGTGCGCGAGGAAGACGATCGCCTCAGCCGCCAGTCCGTGGGTGGAGCGTGCCGGAAGCGGCGTGGCCGGTCCGGGATCGCAGATCCAGAATGTCCCGGGCAGCCGCGCCAACTTTTCACCGTACGCGAACTCCTCATCGGGCGGGACGCACACCGCGTCGCAAACCAGATAGTCGACCAGGCCGGCGCCGCTGCTTCCGGGAAACGCTAGATATGCCACCTGCACGGGTGCGGCCCGCGCGGCAAAGAGCTCGGGCAGCGCGCCCGTCGTGAGTCCATTGAAGTCGATGAGAACGTCGATCCCGGCTGCACGCACATAAGACACGGCGTCGTCGAGGGTCCGGCCCGCGAGCTCGTGAAAACGGTCGGCACGGCCGCGGATGGCTTGATACCAGGGGCTGCCATGATCGGGCGGCGCCAGCGAGAAGGCGTGAACCTCGAAGCGCGACCGGTCATGCAGCTCGAAGACCGGCGCGCCGAGGATCGCGAGCGGATGCGTGCGGAAATCGGACGAGACATAGCCGACGCGAATGGGCCCGGCGCGCGGCCTGGCCGTCAACGCAGTGCGTAGCCGGCCGGCGCCTTCCGCGAAGCGCCGGGCGACGTTGTCGGCGAGCGTGCGTCGCGTCTTGAGCGGCAGCGGAAGATGGAATGAGCGGAAAACGAGCGGCGGTGCACACAGCGGAGGGGACGCGGCGTCGACGAGCTGCGTGAATACTTCGATGTATCGCTCGCGGTTTCTCCAGTCGCAAACTTCCAGCCGATCGAACTCCCGCGTCAGATAGATCGAGCGCGGGTCGAAGTCGCGATCCAGGGCGCCGGCGACGGCTCGACGCTGAATGAACCGGTCCAGTCCGGCGGCGTCGGCGCCGCGCGCGAGCTCGAGCCAGCGTAACGATTCGTCGAAACGCATCGCCATGGCGGCCGCCAGCGCCGCGGTGAAATAGGGCAGAAAACTACCCGGGGTCAGCCCGGCCGCGAGGCTCGCCTCACCCAAGGCTTCGTCGTAGCGCTCGAGCGCTAGCAGGACGTCGGCAAGATCCGAATGCGCGCGCCATGAATCGGGGAAGAGAGCGGCGTAGCGGCGATGGCTTTGCTCCGCTTCGGCGAGCATGCCGAGCTTGGCGAGCAGGAGTCCGTGGTTGTGCCAGGCATCCGCGTGCTGCGGATCTTCTGCTAGCAGTGCCCGATAGCGCTCCAGCGCCGCTTGCGGCTGGCCCTCGTCTTCGAGCTTCAGCGCAGCGGCGAAAAGCTCGTCGCGCCGGAGCAAGATGCGCCAGCTACTTCGCGAATGCCGCCGCGCCCTGGACGGTCTTGGTGTCGAATACCTGGTAGGTGACGCCCGCACGCTCCGCACTGGCGCCGGCGAAGAAGCCGTTCGCCGAAGCAGAGCAGCAAGGACTCGCGCACCCCGCCACGGTAAACGTCGACATGCTGAACGCGCTGGAGACGTTGGTCGTAGTGGCCGTGAACCCGTAGCTCCGGTCTGGCATCGCGACGTTGAAGTTGGCGACAATTTTCGGGTTGGCGAAATCCACGCTCAGAGAGCCGATGAATTTGCCCGGCGCCGTCGAGCCGTCCGTATAAGTCGGCTGCGTCGCGCCGACCATCCTGTATTCGCCGCCGCCGGTGGTCGGGAGCACGGCCGTCGGCTTGCCTATGACGTAGTGGAGGCCCTGATTCGCGTTGTAGTCGTTGGCGCCGCAGACGCCTTCGCAGATGTTGATCGTCAGAGGTCCGATCCACCGGCCCCACGCGAGAATGCCGTCGGTCTGGAAGTCGGCGTGCGAGGCTCCCGGAAGCATCGAGAGTTGCCGGCCCGAGGCGTCTTTGACATCCGTCAGCCGACCGGTCGAATCGAAAATGGCGTCGGCGGGACCCGAACTGGTGTAGGAATTGGCGCCGCCGAATATCGTGAAGACCGCGCTGGCCTCATAGCCGCCGCCGCTCACGAGCGGGGTCACCAACGGCTTAGTGGTTCCGATGATGACAGGAGGCAGAGTAGGCGGCGCCGGGTCGTTCTTAGGCTGCTCGAGGGTTTGCTGCGGGGGCTGGCTGGGATTGACGGGGGCCTTTCCGGAGGTACCGGCCGGCACGTCGATCGTGCCTGCGGGGTTGCTCACGACCCAGATCCCGCTCGTGCCGGCAACCAGGGTACTGCCGTCGAGCAGGACCTCGATGCGTCCGCCGGTGCCGCGAATGCCGACGGTCGCCGTGGGGGTGGTGATCTGATATTTGTTGCGGTTGACGCGGCCTATAAGGCCGGTGACCGTGCGCATCGCGCCCTTTGCGAGGCCGAATATCCCGCTCTCGCTGCCGTCGGTCTTGCCGTCGAATCTGTAGTCCTTGATCGCGAACTCGGTGTTCGGCTGGAGCGAGACATACGAGCCGTCGGTAAAGCGGATCTGCGCGCGCGCGGTGGCATCGGTGCGGACGGTATCCCCCGTGCCGATCTCGGCGCCTTTCGCGAGAGGGCGCTGCCGGCCGTCAGTGCCTGCGACCGTGGCGCCGGTAGTGGCGAAATCGACGCGTCCCCCGGTGGCTGCCGAGCTCTCGCCCGCGAACGCGGCTGAGATGAGGGCGAGCAGCATGCCGCTGCGGTTGAGTCGGAAGGGAGTGTGGTTGGGCATCGGAGCCTCTTAGGCGCAAAAACGCGCAGATTGGAAGATTATCGGCAGCGCAGCAACTTTGTCATGAGGACTCCATCACGCGCTGACAATTCATTAGAAATTGAAGCGCAGCGACACCGTCGATACCGTGCGGCGGAACCTGGCCAGCTCGATGTTGGAGCGGTTGTCGGTGTAGGCCACTTGCCCAATCAGGGTCGTCCCGGGGCGGATGACGTAGCTCAGGCCGCCGCCTGCGTCCAACTGGCGGTCCCGGCGGTAGGTCGTCTCGCCGGTGAACGGATTGCTGAAGAACGGATCCGGGCCGCCGTACTTGCGATTCTCGTAAGACGTGTTGGCGAAGGCCGAAAGTCCGGCGCGCAGACGCACCTGGCCGCCCAGACGCGCGCCGACCGCCACGTGGCCCACGAAAGCCGCCCCTTCGGCGATTTCATCTTCGCGCCCGCCGTAGAGAGAGCCGTATACGGTCGGCGAATATTCCCCGCTGAACCCCTGCGAATAGCCCACGCCGAAGATCTTCCGGTCGGTGTTGCGAATGTTCAGCGTCGGATAACGCAGCTCGGAATACTGGGCGAAGAGAGTGAACTGGCGAAGCTCGTCGAAGGTGTGTTGCCACTGCGCGAGCCCGCCGGTCGACTCGCGAAAGCGCGTGTAATCGAGCTGGAACTCCTGCATCTGCGCCGCCACCGTGATGGCTTCCTTGCCTCTGGCCCAGCGCATGCCGAGGTTTCCGTCCAGCGTGAGCATGTCGAACTCGTTGGCATCCCTGTTGAATTTCCCGTTGCCCGAGGCGCCGCCCACGATCGCCCACTCGGGCGACAGGCGGTAGGTGAGATTGACGCCTCCGGCGAGCGCCGCAAAGGTGTCCGCCCGCCGCGCGCCGTTTCGGCCGAGATCGATGACGTTGCCGTTGAACGCCGGCAGAGCGATCAGGCTGTTCGCAGTGGCGAAGTTGACGTTGGTGTCGTAGCCGACGCCGAGCTCGAGGTAGCCGGTGACCGTCCTGACGTCCGAGGTGGCGATGGCGGAAAGGTAGCGATCGATATTGGCTTTTACTTCCTCCGGGATCGACTGGCTGCGCACCGATTCGAACTCGCGCTTCGCCGAGTCGCGCTCGCCCATCTCGAGGTAGGCCCGCGCGATTTCGGCCCGCGCGACGTGATTGTTCGGCTGCACCGCCAGGACTCGCTCGAGCGCGAAGACGGCACGTTCCAGGTTGCCGGAATCCAGCGCGGCAACGCCGAGCAGGTAGTCGAACTCGGGGTCTCCGGCGCGGGCGCCTTCCTGGGGAAGGAGGAGGTCGTACGCCTGTTTTGCCTGCTTTTGCGCGAGGAGGCGCTGCGCTCGGTCAGTCAGTGCGTCGGCGAGGGCGGCCGATGCGCAGGCGGCAAGTGAAAACACAAATGCATAGCGTGCGAGCACGCCCGTCCAACGTTGCATCCCGCCCCCCGTTCTTTTTACGACGAGGCGACTCTATCACGCGGGTTTGTCGGACTCCCCGGTAATATTCCCTCCACACCGAAGGCGGATGCACGCGAGGCCGCAGCGTTGCGAGCGCGGATCCTCAACCGTCGAAGAACTCTTTCACCTTGTCGAGCCAGGATTTGGCCCGCGGATTGTGACGCGCGCTGTCCTGCTGGCTGAGGGCCTCGAACTCGCGCAGCAGCTGGCGCTGGCGCTCGGTGAGGCTCACCGGCGTCTCGACGACGACGTGGCAGAAGAGATCGCCCGGCGCCTGGCTGCGCACGCCCTTGATTCCCTTGCCCTTAAGGCGGAAGGTCTTGCCGCTCTGGGTTTCGGCGGGCACGCGGATCTTGGCCGAGCCGTCGAGCGTCGGGATCGCGATCTCGCCGCCGAGGGCGGCGGTGGCGAACGACACCGGCATCTCGCAATGCAGGTCGTCGTGATCGCGCTGGAACACCGCGTGCTGCTTGATGTGGACCTGGACGTACAGGTCGCCCGGCGGCCCGCCGCCCACGCCCGGCTCGCCTTCGCCGGAGAGGCGCACGCGATCGCCTTCGTCGACCCCGGGAGGAATCTTCACCGACAGCGTCTTTTGCAGCTTGATGCGGCCGGTGCCGTTGCAGGCGGCGCAGGGGTTGGGGATGACGCTGCCGCTGCCGTGGCAGCGCGGGCAGGTCTGCGCGATGGAGAAGGGCCCCTGCGACACGCGCACCTGGCCCGCGCCGCGGCAGGACGGGCAGGTCTGCGGCTGGCTGCCGGCGCGCGCGCCGCTGCCTTTGCAGGTCTCGCACGCCGTCACGCCGGGAATGCGGATCTTGGTCTCGAAGCCGTGCGCCGCCTGCTCCAGCGTGATCTCGAGGTTGTAGCGCAGGTCGGCGCCGCGGAACACGGTCGAGCGCCCGCCGCGCGCGCCGCCGCCGAAGATCTCGCCGAAGATGTCGCTGAAGATGTCGCCGAAGCCGCCCATCCCGGCCGCGCCCGCGCCGGCCGAATGCGGATCGACGCCGGCGTGGCCGAACTGGTCGTAGGCGGCGCGCTTGCTGGCGTCGGCGAGAACTTCGTAGGCCTCCTTCGCCTCCTTGAAGTGGTCCTCCGACTTCGGGTTGTCCGGATTGCGGTCCGGATGCCACTTCATCGCCAGCCGGCGATAAGCCTTCTTGAGGTCCTCCTCCGAGGCGTCGCGGTTGACGCCAAGGACCTCGTAGTAGTCACGCTTGGCCAAATCGGAAGCCCTTCTTTATTTTTCTCAGGAACCCGTCTTCTTGTCCTTGACCTCGGTGAACTCGGCATCGACGACGTTGCCGTCGTCCTTCTTGCCCGCCTCGCCGCCCGCGCCGGCTTGCTGCGCCCCGGCGCCCTGGGCCTCGCCCGCCTGGGCCTTGGCCTGGGCATCAGCATACATTTTTTCGCCGAGCTTCTGTGCGGCCTGGGAAAGCGCCTGCGCCTTGGCGTCGATCTGCGCCTTGTCGTCGGACTTGAGGGAGCCCTCGGCGTCCTTCAGCGCGGCCTCGATCTTCTCCTTCTCGCCGGCTTCCAGCTTGTCGCCGTAGTCGGCGAGCGACTTCTTCACCGAATGCACCACCGCTTCGAGCTGGTTGCGCGCGTTGACGAGCTCGAGGGCCTTGCGGTCCTCCTCGGCGTGCGCCTCGGCGTCCTTCACCATGCGCTGGATCTC
>CAYOVM010000065.1:12736-15714 GCA_964407355.1 uncultured Enterobacteriaceae bacterium | reverse complement strand
CCGATCAGCGTGTACATGTTGAGCGACCAGTGCGCGACCGACAGCCAGAACTTGTGCAGAATCGGCCAGCCGGCCCACAGCACGACCGGCGTGCCCAGCGCGAATTCCACCCAGCCGCGGACGCGCGGCGCGAGCCCGAACGGCTCCATGATCCCGACCATCGGCGCCATCGCCAGCAGCACGAGCGGCACCGATAGCGCCGCCGCGATCCAGAACCTGCGCGTCAGGTCGCGCAGCTCGCCGTCGTCCGCTTCGCCGGTGCCGGCGATGGGCACGAGCGCCATGCCGCAGAGCGGGCAGCTTCCCGGCGCGTCGCGCACGATCTGCGGATGCATCGGGCAGGTGTACTGCGCGCCTTTCGATTGCGGTTTTTCCGGTTCTTTAATGGAATTTTTCTGCAAAAACCGGCTCGGATCGGCCTTGAAGGCGTGCACGCAATGCTGCGAGCAGAAGTGGTAGACGGTTCCCTTGTACTCGACGCGCCCCGCGGCGCTCGCGGGGTCGACGGTCATGCCGCAGACGGGATCGGTGGCGGTAGCCATGCTCAGTCCTTTGCCAGATCTTCGAGAATCGGGCACTCCGGGCGATGGTCGCCGTGGCAATGCCGCGTAAGGTGCTCCAGCGTGCCGGCCATGGCATTGAGCTCCGCGATCTTGCCCCTGAGCTCCGCCAGGTGCTTCGCCGCGACGCGCTTCACGGATGCGCTCGAGCGCGATTTGTTCCGCCACAGGCCGACCAGCTCCTTGATATCGGCCATGGAGAAACCGAGCGCGCGCGCCCGCTTGATGAAGCGCAGCGTGTGGACCTCGTTCGGGCCGTAGAGACGATAGTTGCCGAACGTGCGCGGCGCCTTCGGCAGCAGGCCGACCGCCTCGTAGTGGCGGATCATCTTCACGGAAACGCCGCTGTCTTTCGCGGCCTGGCCGATGGAATTCTTCATGGCTGGAGGATCAACCCTGCCATCATGGCAGAGTCAAGGCCGCCGCCGCCTTGCGAGAAAAAGCGCCGCGGGCGGGATCAGGAGCCACTGCAGCAGCGGCGACAAGCCGAGCCTGAAGCCGGCCACGTCGAGCGTCGGCATTCGCTCGGAATAGCTCCAGCGGAAAAGCGACGTGTTCAGCCACTCGCTGAAGACGGTGTAGCCCGGCCCGAGGACCAGCATCAAGGCGACGATGCGGCGCCAGTGCCAGCGCCCGAGCGCCTTCTCCCGGCCGAGGATCAGCGCAAGCGCAAGCGATGCGGCACCGATGAGAATGTCTCCCGCCGTGCAATGCGCTACCGCGAAGGCGAGATATCCCGGCGACGCTTCCTTCCACAAGGTATAGAGCGGAAGCTGCGCCGCTTCCCAGATCAGGTTGAGCGCCGCGAGCCAGGGCAGATAGCGCAGGCCGATGAATCGCCACGCTTCGCCATCCTGGTGCCAGGCTGGTTGCGAGACCACGGTCACCTTTTCCCTGCGTTGCGCAGCATCTCCGCGCGAGCGTCGCGCACCTCGCGCGAGGTCCAGTGGCTCTCGATGAAGGCGAGCACGGCCCGGATCTCGTCGTCGGAAAGCCTGCCGCCGAAGGCGGGCATGTCGCTCTGATAATCCGGCGGCGCGTACGGCGGCACGAGACCGTGCTTGGTGATCCCGAACAGCACCGCGTCGGGGTGGTGCCAGGTATGGCCGCTCTCGTCGTGCGGCGGCGCCGGCATGCGGCCGTTCGGCAGCCGGCGGCGCCAGTCGGGCTGTCCTTCGAGCTTCGCGCCATGGCACGCGGCGCACTGCTGCGCATAGATCTTCGCGCCCAGCGCCAAGCTGCCCGCGTTGCCCGGCGCCGGCTCGCCGCAGCCAAGAAGAGTGAGCGCGAGCGGCACGACCGCCGCGGCTCGGGGAGAGCGCATCAGTGGATCTTCACCCGGGCGAAAAGCATGTACGAGGCCGGATCGCTGCCGTAGGCCGAGTCCAGCGAGTCCGGCATGGAATACTTGCTGACGAGCCCGCCGACGCCGACTTTGAAATGCTTGTGCAGCGAGACGTCATGGATATAGCCGAGGCTCAGCTTGCCGACGCTGAATGTGTCCTCCGCCATCGGCGTTCCGTGCGCAAAGAGCTCGTTCTTCTGCGCGCGCTCCGCGCGGGCGAAGAACGTGTGCGACCTTGAGAGCGTGACTGCACCCTCCAGCAGATATGCGCTCGTCGTAGCGCCCGTGCTCGCGGCGTTGCGTCCCCAGGCGAAGGTGGCCTGCCAGTTGCCGCCGTCGAAGGGCCGGTTGTAGAGCGCGGAGGCCGTGGTGCGGTTCACGTTCACGTCGGGCTCGAGCTGCTCGGGGCTCACGATGTGGCCGCGGCTGACCTGGAGCGCCCAGTTGCCGCTCGGGTTATAGGAGAGGCGCACGGCGCTCGAATCGAGCTTGCCGGTCTCGATGTTGTAGCGCAACGCGTCCGGCTCGCGCCCGCGGAACCGGGAGCCTTCGAGCTTGAGCGGGCCGTAGACATAGCCGAGCGTCGCCACGCCGAACGCGATGTGAGTCGAGTCGAGCCAGTGATGGCTGATGGGCGCCTCGGGGTTGTCCTCGCCGGAGAAGCGGTGCATGAACGCCGGCGGCCCGAGCGCCGGCTCGCCCGGCAGGCCGACGTAGCCGAAGACCGAGCTGGTCGCGGACAGTTTGCGGCTGTAGGCGGCCGCGAGCTCCATGAACAGATCGTGCGGGTGCTGGCGGTCGATCAGAGGCGTGCGGCCGTCGGCGCTTTCGCCGGTCTGCAGCAGCAGCGGGTAGCCGCCCTTGCCGAACAGCGGATCCGCCGAGACCATGCCGCGCAGCCCGAGCGTGTCGCCGCGGCCAAGGGCGCGCTGTCCCATCATCATGAGCATGCTCGTGGCGAAGGTCTTGCTGTCGCCTCGCGGGCCGCCCTGGTGGTCATGGATCAGGTTCGCAAGACCGTGGGTCGTCGTCATCCATTCGCCATATGCAGCGTGGATGCCCTGATGCGGCGC
>CAYOVM010000065.1:6632-12636 GCA_964407355.1 uncultured Enterobacteriaceae bacterium | reverse complement strand
GGGGGCAAAGGCGTAGCTTGGAGCGTGAGATGAACGAGCCGGCTTCCGCGACGATTCCCTACCCGGTCGACTACCAGCTTTCGATCGGCCGGACCATTGAGCTGCGCCTGCAGAAGCTGCGGGCCTCGGGAGCGAGCGCGGAGGTCCGCCGGCTCGAGGATTGTCTCGCGCGGCTGCAGCGCCCGGATTTCGGCGCCTGCGACGGCTGCGGCGCGCTCATCGCCTTCATGCGTCTGGCGGCCGACCCGGCCGCCCGATATTGCGGCGACTGCGGCACCGATCGCGAACAAGGGAGGCCACCATGGTAAAGACACCTGTAGCGCTCGCCGTCCTCGCGTTCGGCGCGTTCGGCGCGCTCGCCGCCGCGCAGCCCGCGCAGGCCCAGGCGGAGCGCAGCGGCGAAGAGATCGTGAAGCGCCAGTGCGCCAACTGCCACCAGACCGGCGTCCACGGCGCGCCCAAGATCGACGACCGCGCCGCGTGGGCGCCGCGCATGAAGAACGGGCTCGCCGCCACGGTGCGCTCGGCGATCAACGGCCACGGCGCCATGCCCGCCCGCGGCGGCCTGGCGAATGTCACCGATACCGAGCTGCGCGCCGCGATCCTCTACATGTTCTACCCGGCCGGCGCCGGCGTGAAGGCTCCCGCCGAGCGCGCGGCCGCTCGCGATCCCAATCACCGGAACCTGGACGGCATGGAGATCTACCTGGGCATCGTGCCGGCGGAAACCGCCGCCGTGAAGCAGCCGCGGCCGAGCGGCCGGGGCTACTTCTACGTGAACGTCTCGGTGCGCGACAGCACCACCCTCGCCGACATCCGGGATGCGCAGGTGGAGGCCCGGGCGGCGAACCCGGTCACCGGCGGCGAGACGCGCAAGCTCGATCTGATGACGGTCAACGGCGCCGCGAGCTACGGCAACTTCTTCCGCATGTCGGGCAGGGAGCCTTACACCATCACCGTGCACATCCGCCGGCCCGGCTCGGCGCAGACGAGCGAAGCGAGATTCGACTTCAGGCCTTAGTGAGCGCGACGAGCTGGTAGAGCCCGCCGAACGAGGTGGTTTTCTCCAGCGACCGGAGCGCCGGGCGCGGCGGCAGCCATTCGCGGATCTCGCGCTTCCACAGGTCCAGGGCGAAAGGCTCGAGCACCCTCAGAATGGCCGCCATCGGCCCGTAGAGCGGGTTCAGGAATCCCGGCCGGTGGTAGTCGACGATGACGAGCCGGCCGCCGGGCTTCAGCAGCCGCAGCGCCTCGGCGATCGTCTTGCGGCGCGCCTCCGCGGGCTGCTCGTGCAAGAGGAAGAACAGCAGCGCGCGGTCGTAGCTCTCCGGCGCGATGTCGAGCGCCGTGCTGTCGCCCTGGATCAGGCAGGCGCGCGGATCGCCGGGAAGCTTGCGCGCGAGGTTGTCGAGCTGCACGCGCAGCACGTCGACCACGTCGAGCCGCCCCTCGGGCGGAATTTTTCCGAGGAGCCGCCGGGTCAGGTCGCCGTAGACGCACGCGATCTGCAGCGTGCGCCCGGAAAGATCCTCGCCCAGCGCGCCGAGCGCCGCGTCGCGCAGCCGGCCGAAGTTGCCCCACAGGATGAGGTTGACCAGCCACTGGCGCTCGAACAGCCTGACCGCGCGGGGATGGACATAGGCCCACCAGTACGTCTCGGCGAGGTAGCCCGGGACGGCGACGTCGGCGCGATCCGCGGCGCTCTCCGCTAGAACCTGAAGACGTACCGGACCGACAGCAGCGTGACTTGCTGGCGCGGATTCATGCTGACCGTGGTGCCGTCGGAGAAGACGAACGGAACGCCGTTATACCCCCAGCTCCATTCCTCCAGCCTGGAGATGACGCGCATGACGTCGAAACGAACGTCGCTCTGCTTGGTGAACGAATACCGGGTGAACACGCCGTAGCGCGTCTCGCTGAACATCGCGTCCGGCAGGCCGATCGCGTTCTGCGCGATGTTGTTCGCCGTGCTGGCGAAGTCCGGCGAGAGCGTATAAGTGGTGACATCGCGGACGTACGACGCGTTCGCGCCCACTTCGAGCACGCCGGTCGGCCGGCCGATGACGCCCAGGCCGAGCGCCGTGGTGCGATTCTTGGTGTCGGCGACGTAGTTCGGCCGGTCCGCTTCCCTCATGTTCTGGTTGCCGATCGAGCCGTAGCTCGTGAATTTCCAGGTCTCGGACAGCGTGTAGGAAAGGTCGGCGCTCAGGAGCCTCATGTCGCCCTTGCGCAGGCCGTTCTCGCTCGGCGGATTGTAAGTATCCGCGCCCACCTCGCCGACCAGCTGCAGCGCCAGGCGCTCCAGCGGCTGCCAGTCCGCGCTCGCCTTCACCTTGTTGCGCTTGCGGTCGGCGAGCTGGAACGGGAACGTGTTGGTGCGCGAGTAGATCTGGTCGTACGAATAGGTGCCCCCGTAGACCACCCCCTGCGCCGGGATGTTCGCCAGGCTGTACCAGTCGGAGCCGGTGCGCTCGGCATGCGAGACGCCGATGGCGCCGGTGATCGTTTCGGAGATGCTGCGGCGCAGCTCGGCCCGGTAGGTTTTCTCCTCGGTCTCGCCGCGCAATCCCGAGAGGCCGCCGACCGTCACGGTATTCGGATCGGGCAGCTCGCGCTTGATGCTTTCGTAGTCGAATCCAACCGTGGCGCGGACATCCATCGGCAGCCGGTATCCGGCCTCGAGCTTGCTCGCGAACTTGCGGTTCGAGATGTGGCTGTTGTTCCAGCGCGCCGTGTTGTTGACGTTGTAGAGGTCGATCGGGGTCTTGTCTTCCTTCTTCTCGTAGCGCACGTTGCCCAGCAGCGAGAGCTTGTCCATCGGCCGCGAGGTCAATCCCGCCTGTATCAGGGTGGTGTTCAGCACGCCGCCGAGGTTGCTGCGCAGGACCGTCGGCGCGCCGGTAAAGCCCATCTGGTTGTAATCCTCGTCCTGAGTGGCATGCGTGTAAGCGAGCTTGAAGGTCGAGCGCGTCTTCGGCGTCCAGGCGTAGTTGCCCGTCACGTAGAACTGGTGCGCCTGGTTGTCCGGCGGCAGCGCCATCGGCGTCTGCAGCACGCCCTGCAGGCTGGTGCCGCCGGCGGCGGCCGGGTTCAGGTCCGCGAGCAGGCCGGTCGGCCCGTTGAGCTGGTTCGGCACCGAGGGCGTGACGTTGCCGTTCGCATTCTTGAAGAACGAGCCGTAGTAGCCGGTGCTCACGAACAGCTTCTCGCCGGTGAAGTTCATCCTGGCGTCGATCTGCTTCGTGTTGAAGTTCACCGGCTCGGGGATCATCAGCAGGGCCCACCGGGTATTGGCCGCGTTCTGGGTGGTGGTGCAGACGAAGGCCGCGCAGTCGTAGCCGCGGCCCCAGAGGCGCGTGCCGTCCTTGTCCTCGTTCTTGAAGCTCACCTCGAACTGCAGCCCGGCGCTGATCCACTTGTCGCCCGACAGGCCGAGGGCCCGGCGCTTCATCTCGAAGTTCAGGTCCGAGCCGCTGCCCGGCGGAGAAATCCGCACCACCGACGGGTTGGTCGAGCCGGCGCCGATCATGCCGGTGTTGATCGTGCGGATCTCGCGGTGGACGATCTGGCTGTACTCGCCGCTGAGCCTCCAGTCGCCCTGCCTTTGCACGGAGAAGCCGAGCTCGGGCGTCTCGAGGCCGAGGTCGCGCCCGCGCAGGGTCGTCCACTGGCCGTTGGCGTCGTTGCGGTCCACGTACTCCAGGTCGAGCAGCAGGTTGGCGCGGCGCTCGCGCAGGCCGTTGTACTGGCCGAAGATCGCGCGATCGCGCGAGTTGCCGGTGGACAGACCCACGCCGGCCGACGCGTAGCTGTCCGGCTTCACGAGCGCGCCGGGCTCGGGAAGCGTGCTCTGCGCGAACGCCGGCGCGAACGCGCCCGCGACCGCGGCTCCGATGATGGTTCTGCCGAGGGCTTGTCTGGATCTTTTCATGGCCGTCTCCGCTCCTTAGCGCAGCCTGAACTGCGGCGTCGGGTTGGTCGTGCTCGGGTTGTTGGACCCGTGGATCTCCGTGTGGCAGTTGAGGCAGCCGCGTCCCTGCGTGATGTTGACGGCGTTCTTCCCGGTCGTCGTCACGGAGTTCGGCACCACCTGCCGGCCGAGCAGCTGCGGCACGTTCGGGCCGTGCGGGGTGTGGCACTGGTGGCACAGGAACGGCGCGCGCGCCTTGAGCATGTTCTCCACCACGGTGCCGTGCGGGTTGTGGCAGTTCGTGCAGTCCTCGCTCACCGGCTCGTGGTTGTGCACGAACGGGCCGCGCTTCTCCATGTGGCAGGTGTAGCAGGTGTCGTTGACGCTATCGCGCTTCACCAGCTTCGGCCCGACCGAGCCGTGCGGGTTGTGGCAGTCGGAGCACGCCACCTTGCCCTCGGGAATCGGATGGCGCGAAGGGCGGTTGAGCATCGCGCGCTGCTCCTTGTGGCAGGTGAAGCACACTTCGGGCTGCGTCACTTTCACGCGCACCTTGTCGTGCTGCGTATGGATCTGGTGGCAGGAGGTGCAGGCCACCTCGGCGTTCTGGTGCTGGCTGCCCTCCCAGTGCGAACGCGCCGAATCCCGGCGGTGGCAGCTCATGCAGGCGTCGTTGCGCTCCGCGATGGGCGTGAGGGACTTCTTCGCGAACGTGCGGTCCGGGCGCGGGCGCTCGGTCGCGGTGGCGGGCTTGTTGACGTGCGTCTCGCTCTCGCCGTGGCAGCTCGTGCAGGTGGGCGTGCGCCCGTCGGCCCGCGTGCCGTGCCTCGTCTTGCCGATCTCGAGGATCTGCGGATTGTCCTCGGCGTCGTGGCAGCGTGTGCACTTCGCGTCGCCCCTGAGCACGAGGTCCTTGCGCGCTTCAGGCTTCGGCGCTTCTGCCCCCTGCGCGAGCACGTCGCTCATGAAGAAAGCGCCGGCAATCGCCAGCGCCAGGATCTGGAGGAAAAGTGCCGTGGTGCGGATCAGTTGGCTCATTATTGCCTCTCCACCTTCAGTTCCTGCGGTCCGGGGCCGTCCGGCTCCTTATGCGCGATGCCGAAGTGGCAGTCGATGCAGGTGAGGCCCTCGGTCTTCATCCTCGCGTGCCGCGCGCGCGCCTTCTCCGTCTGCTTCTCGGGCTGCATCGCATCGGCGTGGTGGCAGTTGCGGCATTCGAGGGAATCGGTCTGCTTCATGCGCGTCCAGACGCGCTTGGCGAGCTCGTAGCGGTGCGCCTCGAACTTCTCCTTGGTGTCGATCACGCCCCTGAAGTGCCCCCACAGCTCGAGCGAGGCGCGGATCTTGCGCTTGATGAGCGGAATCGGCTCGTGCGGCACATGGCAGTTGGAGCAGATCGCCCGCACGCCCGAACGGTTCACATCGTGAATGGTTCCCTTGAACTCGGCGTAGACGTTCTCGCGCATTTCGTGGCAGCCGATGCAGAACTGCTCGGTGTTGGTCCAGGCGAGGCCGGCCGCGCCGGCGGTGAGCATCACGAAGGAGACGGCGAGCGTCAGAAGAAGCACGCCGGCGCTCAGCGTCACGCGCGAGCACGTGCTGCAGCGCTGCCGCAGGCTCTGCCACCAGGCTTTGATCACTTTGTTCTTCTCCCTGGGCGGGACGTCGGCGGGTCAGCGGCTCAGGATGTACTGGATGACGTTCCTGATCTCGGCGTCGTTCTTGGTCTTGATGATGTCGTGGCGCTCTTCCTTGCCGTCGATCTTGACCATCGGACCCGTGGTGAGATGGGTATAGAGCGTTTTCTCCGCATCCGGCTTGCCCTTGTATTTCTCCGCCGTCGACTTGAAGGAGGGACCGTCCTTCTTCGCCGACACCGAGTGGCATTTCATGCAGCCGCTCTTCTTGGTGAGCGCCTCGGCCGCGCCGACGTCGACCGCGGCTTGCGCTTGGCTCGCGGCTATGCAGGCCGCCGCGAAGGAACAGGCGAGGAGCGTTCTTGCGATCATTTCCCTTATCCCCTTTTCCATTTTTGTTCAGTGTTGGCGCCATGATGCAGCGCCGCACCCTCATTCGACTCCCAAATCCGAGCGG
>CAYOVM010000065.1:0-6532 GCA_964407355.1 uncultured Enterobacteriaceae bacterium | reverse complement strand
CGGCGGCGCCTGCAAGGTGCGCCTGCCGGTGAGCAAGACGGTGATCGCCTCGCGCCTGAGCATGACGAAAGCGACTCTGTCGCGCCTTTTCAGGGCGCTCTCGGAGCAGGGATTGATCGAGGTGGCGCAGCGCGACATCACGATCCTGGATCGTGAGCGCCTTCTCGGGCTCGTCTAGGTCGAGCGCCTACGGAGAGCTCCCGGCCTTGCCGCGCGCGTCATGCGCCTCGAACAGCGCATCCCACGGCACGCTGGTTTCGGGCGTGCGCTCGAGCAGCCGCTCGACCAGCGCGACATGCTCCTGCTCCTCCATCGCCATTTCCCGCGCGAGGGTGCGCTGCGCCGGGTCCTCCGCCCGCATCATCACGCCTTCGAAAAAGGCCTGCGCGCGCTTTTCCGCCGCGAGCGCTATCTGGAGCGCCTGGCGCGGCGTCATCAGGCGGAAGACCAGCTCCCGCGCCGCGGTTTCCGGCGGGCCGGAGTCGATCCAGCGGTACTCGTTCAGCACCAGCTCGGGCAGCTCCACGCCCTCGGTGCGGCTTTGCAGCGTCTCGAGATGCTCCCCCTCGACGCTCGCGAGCCACGCGAAGACGCCGGCCACCGCGTCGTTGCCCAGATCGGCCATGCGCTCGGCGAACTCCGAATAGCGCTGGGCGGCCTCGCGCTCGATGGCAATCGCATGCGCGTACAGCTCCGGCGCCGACCGGATCGTTTTCATGGAACTCACCCTACCCCGCGCCTGCCTCAGCCTTTTGACGCAGGTCAAGCGTCCCGCGGCGCGGCGGATTATCGTGGCGGCGGTACAGACCGTGGAGGCGCGATGTTCAGGCACATTCTCATACCGACCGACGGCTCGAAGCTCGCGGCGAAGGGCGTGAAGGCGGGGGTCAGGCTCGCCGCCGCGCTCGGCGCGAAGGTGACCGGCTTGTACGTGGTCTTCCCCTATGTGCCGCCGATCTATGGCGAGGCGGCGCTCTACTACGTGCCGGGCGTCTCGGCGCAGGAGAGCCGGAAGCTCATGGAGAAACAGGCGAAGAAGGCGCTCGCCGCGGTCGAGATCGAGGCGCAGACGGCGCGCGTGCCGTGCGAGACGCGCTTCGTCACCCAGGATCAGCCCTGGAAAGCGATCCTGCGCACCGCGCAGTCGCGCCGCTGCGACGTGATCGTCATGGCCTCGCACGGCCGCGGCGGCCTGGGCGGCCTCATCCTGGGGAGCGAGACCACGCGCGTGCTGGCGAGCTCGAAAATCCCCGTGCTCGTGGTTCGATAAGGAGGTAAGCGTGCACTATCGCTATCTCACCCTGGAGCAGCGCACGTCGCTGGAAAAGCTGATCCGCGCCCGGACCGGCGCGGGCGCGCCGCTCGCCGCCGCGCTGGAGCGCCTGCACCAGCCGGATTACGGCGTGTGCATCGAGTGCGGCAAGGACATCGGCTTCGAGCGCCTCGAGGCGGATCCCTCCGCCTTCCACTGCCGCGCCTGCGCGCGCCTGCCGATCGCGCGGCCGCGCTGAGCGCGGCGCGCCTTACCCCGCCTTTTTCCAGGGATCGCCCAGGCCCACGGGCGCCGGCGCGAGATTCACCAGGCGGGTGAACAGCGCCTGGAAATCGCGCTCCTTCATCTGGGCGATCGGGTCGTGGTTGCCGGCGAAGCCGTCGTCCGCGGCTTTCCAGTCCGCGGGCGAGAAGTAGCGCTCGAGCAGCGGCAGCAGCTCGTTCTCCTCCACGCGCATGTGATCCCAATGGAAGGCCGCGTACTGGTCGACCAGGTCGGAAAAGGCGCTCCACCCGTCGGGCCAGGTCTCCTCGAAGAACAGCAGCGCGCGCTCGAGCTCGCGGATCAGGCGCGCGCCTTCGCGGTGCTCGGACTCCAGCCGCTCGACGAGCGCTTTCGATCCGGGGTCCACGGCGGCGAGCCGGGAGAACAGGAACGCGTTTTCCTTCGGGTGGTGCAGGCGCTCGGGGTATTCGTCGATGTACCGGAGCACGGCGCGAAAGACCTTGAAGTCCGGCTTGACGTTCGAGTCGCGCGCGATGCGCGTCAGGTGCTTCAGCGCGTGCAGCACCGCCGAGATCGACCGGTGCTCGTCGTGGATGATGCGGATCGATTCCTTCATTGTCAGCCTCCTGAGAAACAAAGCAGCAGCGTATCCCGCATGGCATCGGCCACCCCGCTCGCGCGCGCCAAGCCCCATGCGCCGAACCCCAGCAGCGCCGCGGCCGCCGCGACGCGTACGGGACGCCGGTTCATGAGCGAGCGTATCCGAGCCGCGGCGAGCCCGGCGGCGAGCAGGTAGGGAAGCGTGCCCACGCCGAAGGCCGCCATCGCAAGCGCGCTGCGCGCCGGATTGCCGGCGAACATGGCGGCCGCGAGAGCGCCATAGACTAGCCCGCACGGCAGCCAGCCCCAAACCGCGCCGGCGGCGAGGCCGCCGGCGGCGCCGCGCGACGAAAGCAGCCGTCCCGCGAGCGGCTGCAGCCTGCGCCAGAGCGGCAGGCCGAGGCGCTCCAGCTTCGCCAGCGGATTGTCGAGGCCGAGGATGTGCAAGCCGATCAGCACGAGCACGACGTTGGCGAGAACGAGCAGCCCGCCCTGGACCGGCAGCGCAAGACCCGCGTAGGCGGCGACGCTGCCGGCGAGGCCGGCCGCCGCGCCCGCGCCCGCGTAGCTCGCGATGCGTCCCAGGTTGAAGGCGATCTGCCGCACGAAGAGCTCCTTCCGGCCGCGCACGACCTGCTGCGCCGAGAAGGCGCCGGCGATGCCGCCGCACATGCCCACGCAGTGCAGGCCGGAGGCGGCGCCGAGCAGCAGCATCGCGGCGAAGAAGGCGTCCACTACCGCGCCTCCCGCGCGATGCGCCAGGCGCCTTGCGGGTCCTCGAGGACCACGCGCCAATGCCCGGCCGGCAGCGCCGGCAGATCGGCTTCGTAGACGCCGGCCGGCGAACGCGTCAGGCGCAGCCGGAGGTCGTGCCCCGCCCGCGTCCCGTGCGCGAGGTGAGCGAAGACGATCGGCGGCGCTTCGCCGGAGATCCTCACGGTCAGCTTTCCGGCATCGATGCGCACCGCCGCGCCGATCCCGCGCTTGCGCGCCGCTTCCTCGCGCGCGATGACTTTGTTGATGGCGAGGCCCTGCTTGTAGTAATCCTCGGCGACCAGCCCGTCGGCGGAGGCGAACGCGATCCAGGTCGTGATCGCGCCCGCGACGAGGACGGCGAGCGGTCCGGCCATCAGGAGCCAGGGCCAGGGTTGGCGATGCCAGGCGCGCTCGGGTGTCATGTCGCATTCCCTCGCATCAGCGCACCACGAAGACCGATTTTTCGCGCACCGCCACGCCCTCGACGCCGAGCGCGCGCACGGAGAATTCGATCGGGTGCGTGCCCGGCGCGGCCTGCCCCGGCCCGATCCGCACCTTCACCGGCACCAGCCGGTTGCCGGCCGCCGGGATGCCGATCGTGCTCTCGCCCTGGAGGTGGATCGAGGGAAGGCCGGAGACCTCGATCTCGAAGGCGCGGGCGCGCTCCTCGGTGTTCATGACCTGCAGCCGGTACACGTTCTCGATCAGGCCGCCTTCGACCTCGCGCGAGATCGCCGCGCGGTCGCGGATCACGTCGACCTTGAGCGGCACGCGCGCATACAGGCTGGCGGCCCCGGCGGCGGCGGCGAGCCCGAGGATCGCCGAATACGCGAGGATGCGCGGCCGCAGCGCGCGTCGCAGAATCTGCGCGCCGCTGAATCGCCCTTCGATCGCGTTGGTGGTGGAATAGCGGATCAGGCCGCGCGCGTAGCCCATCTTGTCCATGACCTGGTTGCAGCCGTCGATGCACGCCGCGCAGCCGATGCACTCGTACTGCAGACCGTCGCGGATGTCGATGCCGGTCGGGCAGACCTGCACGCATACGCCGCAATCCACGCAGTCGCCGAGGCCCGCCGCCTTCGGGTCGACCTTGCGCGAGCGGCCGCCCCTCGGCTCGCCGCGAGCGCGGTCGTAAGTGATGACCAGCGTGTCCTTGTCGAACATCGCGCTCTGGAAGCGCGCGTACGGGCACATGTACTTGCAGACCTGCTCGCGCATCCAGCCGGCGTTGCCGTAGGTGGCGAAACCGTAGAAGAGGATCCAGAAGCCTTCCCACGGCCCCGTGGAGAGCGTCGCGGCTTCTTGGGCGAGGCTGCGGATCGGCGTGAAATAGCCCACGAAGGTGAACCCGGTCCACAGCGCGAGCGCCAGCCAGGCGCCGTGCTTCGCGCTTTTCAGGAAGAGCTTGCGCGCCGAAAGGCCCTGCTTGTCGAGCCGCATCTGCGTGGCGCGATCGCCCTCGATGCGCCGCTCGATCCAGGTGAAGAGCTCGGTGTACACGGTCTGCGGGCAGGCGTAGCCGCACCAAAGGCGGCCCGCCAGCGCGGTGAAGAGGAACAGGCTCAGCGCGCAGACGATGAGCAGCACGGTGAGGTAGATCACGTCCTGCGGCCAGAAGATCAGGCCGAAAAGGTAGAACTTGCGGTTCGCGATGTCGAAGAGGACCGCCTGGCGCTCGTTCCAGGTGAGCCAGGCGCCGCCGTAGAAGACGAGCTGAGTCGCCCACACCAGGAGCCAGCGCCACGCGGCGAACCAGCCCGTCACCGCGCGCGGATAGATCTTGCGGCGGACCTCGTAGAGCGAGTACTCGACGAGGGGCGCCGCGTCGTCCATTTTCACTTGGGGGGATTCGACAGCGAGTACACGTAAGCGCTGAGCAGGCTGATCCTGGCCGCGCTCAGGAGCTCGGCGTGCGCCGGCATCTGGCTGGTGCGTCCGCGCGCCACCGTGTCGATGATCGCCGGCTCGCCGCCGCCGTGCAGCCAGATGCGATCGGTGAGGTTCGGCGCGCCGAGCGCCTGGTTGCCCTTGCCGTCCGCGCCGTGGCAGGCGGCGCAGATAGTCTTGAACGTCGCCTCGCCGCGCAGCCGGCGCGGCGAATCGTGGGCGGCGCCGGAGAGCGACAGGACGTAGTGCGCCACGTCCTTGACGCCGGCGTCGCCCAGCGCGGCGCCGAACGCGGGCATCACGCCGGTGCGCCCGCCGGAGATGGTCGCCTGGATCTGCTTCGGCTCGCCGCCCCACAGCCAGTCGCGGTCGACGAGGCTCGGAAAGCCGCGCGAGCCGCCGCCGTCGGAGGCATGGCATTGCGCGCAGTTGTTGAGGAAGAGCTTCTGCCCGATCGCGAGCGCTTCGGGGTCGCGCGCGAGCTCGGCGACATCGATCTTCGCGAATCTCTCGTACAACGGGCCGTGCAGGCGCTCCGCGGCCGCCGTTTCCTCCTGCAGCTGCGAGACCTGCGACCAGCCGAGCGTGCCGCGCCAGCTGCCCAGGCCGGGGTACAGGATCAGGTAAATCACGCCGAAGACGATCGTCAGATAGAAGAGCCAGCTCCACCAGCGCGGCAGCGGATTGTTGTATTCGCCCAGGTCTTCGTCCCAGACGTGACCGGTCGTCTCGGTCTCGGTCCCGGCCCCGGGCAGCCGCGCCTTGCTTTGCGAGCGAAGCAGGAGCGCGCAGGCGGCGATGGACAGCACGGTGATGATCGAGATGTAGACGTCCCAGAATCCGGAAGTGAACTGGCTCATCGCTCGCCGTCCTCGAAGATGCTCAGCGCCGCGGCGTCGAAGCGGCGCTTGCGCCGGGGCGCGTAGGCCCACCACAGAATTCCGACGAAGGCCGCGAAGACGAGCGCCGACAACAGGCTTCTTGCAAGATTGATGTCCATCAGCGAGACCTCTTGACGGAGGTGCCGAGCACCTGGAGGTAGGCGATCAGCGCGTCCATCTCGCTCTTGCCGGCGACTTCCTTCCGCGCGGCGCCGATCTGCTCGTCCGTGTAAGGCACGCCGACCCGGCGCAGCGCCCGCAGCTTCGCCTCGATGTCCTCGGCGTTGGCGGCGCTGTGCGCGAGCCACGGGTAAGCCGGCATGTTCGACTCGGGCACGAGATCGCGCGGATTCGCGAGGTGCAGGCGATGCCACTCGTCGGAGTAGCGCCCGCCGACCCGGTGCAGGTCGGGCCCCGTCCGCTTCGAGCCCCACTGGAACGGATGGTCGTAGACGAACTCGCCGGCGACCGAGTACGGCCCGTAGCGCTCGACCTCGGCGCGAAACGGCCGGATCATCTGCGAGTGGCAGTTGTAGCAGCCCTCGCGGACATAGATGTCGCGGCCGGTGAGCTGCAGCGCCGTGTAGGGCTTGAGCCCCGCGACCGGCTCGGTGACCGACTTCTGGAACGACAGCGGCACGATCTCCACCAGGCCGCCGACCGCCACCGTGAGGATGACCAGCGCGATGAGCAGGCCCTGGTTGCGCTCGATCAGGTCGTGGCTGAGCTTCATGCGGCCGCCAGCGCGGGCTGGGGAATCGCGGCCTCCGCGGGCTTCGCCCCGGCGCAGGTCTTGTAGACGTTCCAAACCATGATCAGCATCCCGGCGAGGTACAGCAGCCCGCCGAGCAGCCGGATGGCGTAGAACGGATAGGTCGCCTTGACGCTCTCGACGAAGGTGTAGGTGAGC
>CAYOVM010000064.1:0-15871 GCA_964407355.1 uncultured Enterobacteriaceae bacterium | reverse complement strand
CTGTGGGGCGGCTTCGCCCAGTACGTCTACCTGCCGTGGAACGCCGTCGTGCATCGCGTGCCCAAGGGCGTCTCGGCCGAGCTCGCCGGCCTGGTGACGCCGATGGCGAACGGCGTCGAATGGTCGCTCTTCGACGGCGGCGTGGGCTACGACTCCACCGTCCTCATCCAGGGCCCCGGCCAGCAGGGGCTCTCTCAGACCGTGATCTGCAAGCAGGCGGGCGCCTCGCTCATCATCGTCACCGGCACCTCCAAGGACGCCGCGAGGATGAAGGTCGCGAAGGAGCTGGGCGCCGACTACGTGATCGACGTGCAGAAAGAGGACCCGCTCGCGCGCATCAAGGAGATCACCGGCGGCAAGGGTGTCGACGTCGCGCTCGACTGCACCGCGGGCGCCGGCACTATCCCCATCCTGCTCGGCGTGGAGGCGCTCAAGCGCAAGGGCGGGACCATCGTGGTCCAGGGCGAGATGAAGGAATTCCCGAACTTCCCGCTCGAGCGGGTCACGGTGAAGTTCATCACTATCAAGAGCGCGCGCGGCCACAGCTTCAAGGCCTGTGAGCTCGCCCTCGCGCAACTCGCCTCGAAGCGCTTTCCCCTCGAAAAAGTAACGACCCATCGCTTCGCGCTCAAGGACGTCGACCTCGCCATCAAATCGGTCGGCGGCCAGGGCGTGCCGGACGTGATCCATGCTTCGCTGATGCCCTGGATGTGAAGGGCCTGGCGGCGCTGCGCGAGCGCAACTACGTTCTTTATCTCGCAGGGCAGTTCACCTCGCAGCTCGGAAGCTGGGCAGAACAGACGGCGGTGGCATGGGTACTCTACGAGCTGACGAGCTCGCCGGTGCTGCTCGGCTTGAGCGGCCTCGCGCGGGCCGTGCCGATGATCGCGCTCACCTTGTTCGGGGGTGCGCTCGCCGACCGGATGCCGCGCCGGGCGCTGTTGCTGCTGACCGAATCGGCCATGTTGATCGCCTCGCTGGCGGTGGGGCTGCTCGCGCTCGCCGGGGAGCTCCAGTACTGGCACCTGTACGTGCTGAGCTTCGTCGGCGGCTCGCTCACGGCGTTTTCGGTCCCGGCGCGCCAGGCGCTGTTCGCCGGCCTCGTGCCGCGCAGCGCGATGCAGAGCGCCGTTACGCTCAATGCCGTGGCGGTACGCAGCGGCGCCCTGCTAGGTCCGGCGTTGGCCGGCGCGGCCCTGGCGCAGGGCGGTTATGCGCTGCCGTTTCTCATCAATGCGCTAACCTTCCTCGGGATGCTGCTCGCCCTGGCCGCGATGCGTCTACCTCCCCGCCAGCCCGAGGCCGGCGCGCCGCCGGCCCCCTTGTGGCAGGGTATGACCGGCGGCCTGCGCTTCGTCTGGCGCAACGCGCCGCTGAAAATAGCTTTGGGTCTTGAGGTCGTGAGCGGCCTCTTCGGCCACAACATCACGCTCATCACCATCATCGCTCGCGACGTGCTCAATGCCGGCCCGGAAGGCCTCGGCCTGCTGCTGAGCGCTCTCGGCGCCGGCGGGCTGCTCGCCATGGCATTCATGGTGGTGTTCGAGGTCAAGCGGCACGTCCGGGTGATCCTGACCGCCGGCGCGATCTACACAGCGCTGCTCGTGGCGTTCGCATTCTCGCCGTGGCTCGGGGTCTCCACCGTGCTGCTGTTTGCGCTCGGCGCGGCCGACGGCGTGTGGGCGGTCGCGCGCAACACCCTGGCGCAGCTCCTGGTGCCGGACGAGCTGCGCGGGCGCGTGATGTCGGTGGTCGTATTGGCCACGCGCGGCAGCGCACCGCTCGGCCGCGTGCAGGCCGGGTTCGTCGCGGGGCTGGCCGGCGGCCCCGCGGCGGTGCTCATCGGTGCCGCGGTGATAGGAGCCGCAATCTTGCGCTCTTGGCGGCTGCGTCCGCCAGCCGGTGTCCTGCCTTAGCTAGACGGACACCGGGTCGGTGCCGAGCTCGCGCACGATCCCGTCCTTCGCGCCCTCGTTGAACGGAACGTCCCTCGGCAGCTCGATCGCGCAGGAGCGCACGCGTTGCGAGGCGGGGCTGAGCCCGGGGATCGGCTTGCCTTCGCGATTCGCGGCCGCGGCGGCGAGGAGGCGGCGCCGCGCCATGACGATGCCCCGGTCCGTCGGCATCAGCTTTTCCAACGACCGGTCGATGATCGGTCCCATGCTCTCCTGCAGCGACGCGTCCTGCATGCCGATGCCCTCGACGCCGCTGAAGGAAAGCCCGGCTTTCTGCGCGTTGCGATCCATGAGGTAGTCGTTGCGCTTGTTCTGCAGCGGGATGTAGGTCCCGGGAACGTATTTGACGTGGATGCCGGCGCCGCCCTGCATTGCGGCGAGCTCCTTGGCCGTGAGCGCGCGGCGCGGATGGTAGCTGATGCTCCAGGCCCAGCAGTTCTCGTCGTCGATCGGCACCCACGCGTGCCCGTTGATCGGATGTCCCGCGCGCGGCGGCACCAGCGTGAAGAACGGCATGACCCAGGGCGTGATGCGCCAGTAGTACTGGTCGTTGTCGGCGTTGCGCCGCGCGCCGATCAGCAGACCGCCTTCGGACTCGACCACCTCGAACGACGGCGCCGTGTCGCGCAGGTTGTAGGTATTGCCCTTGCTGCCGACGAACAGCGGGTCGCGGTTCAGCGCCGCGCTGTGGAGAAACGAGACGTGGCTCGAATCGATCCCGCCTTCCATCGCCTGCAGGTAGTTGCATTCCTGCAGGCGCTTCGAAACGAAGCGCTGCGGCGCAGAAACGAGCGCCCATTCGTGCTCCGGCGGCTCGGGCTTCAGCTCCGGCGGCCCCATGTAGGCCCAGATCGCGCCGCCGCGCTCGATGCACGGGTAGCTCTTCAGCTTGATGCGCTCGCGTATCTGCGGCTTGTCCGGCTCGGAGGGCAGGTCGACGCACTGGCCGTTGATATCGTACTTCCAGCCGTGGTACGGGCAGCGCAGGCCGCACTCCTCGTTGCGCCCGAACCAAAGGGACACGCGCCGGTGCGCGCAGAATTCATCGATCAATCCGAGGCGGCCCTCGCTGTCGCGGAAGGCGACCAGGCGCTCGCCCAGCAATTGCACGCGGACCGGCGGCCCGTCGCGCTCCGCGACCTCTTCGGAGAGCAGCGCCGGAATCCAGTAGCGCCGCAGGAGATCGCCCATCAAGGTGCCCGCGTCGGTGCGCGTGAGCTGCTCGTTCTGCTCCTTCGTGACCATGCCCGTGTGTCCTCCAGGAAGTATGCCATTCTCCTCCATTGCTAGTATCGGATCAATGTTCAGAACGTTATCCCGCATGCAGGAACACCGCTTACGGCTCCTCTATTTCGTCGTCCTGCTCTCGGTCCTGGCGAACGCCGCGCTGCGCGGCAGCAAAGTGCTGGTGTCGCTCGATGCGCTCGAGCTCGGCGCAAGCGCGTTCACCATCGGCGTCATCGCCGCGCTGTTCGCGGTGTTCCCGCTCCTGCTCGCAGTGCAGGCCGGAAGGATCTCCGACCGCATCGGCGTGCGCCGGCCGATCCTCCTTGGCGCCGTATGCATGTCGGCCGGGCTCGCGCTGCCGGCTCTTTTCGGCGGCCTTGCCGCGCTCTTCCTGTGTCCGGTGCTGCTCGGCCTCGGCCATGTGTTCCTCCACGTCTCGACGCATAACGCGATCGGCTCGATCGGCGGCCGCGACGAGCGCGCCCGCAACTTCAGCGTCTTCTCCCTGGGCTCGTCGGTCGCCGCGTTCATCGGCCCGTCCCTCGCCGGCGTCGCGATCGATACGATCGGCTACCGGCCCGCCTACCTCGCGCTCGCCGGATGCACCGCTTTGGCGGCCGCGCTGGCCCTGCTGTTTCCGCGCGCGATGCCGGACCGAGCCGCGGAGCACGAGGCCCCGCGAGGCACGAGCACGCTCGACCTTCTGCGCGATTCAGCGCTGCGGCGGACCCTCGTCATGAGCGGCGTCACGCTCACCGCGATCGAGCTGTTCTCCTTCTACATGCCGATCTACGGCAGGTCGGTGGGCCTTTCCGCTTCGTCGATCGGGCTCGTACTGAGCGCGTACGCGGCAGCGGGCTTCGCGGTGCGGCTGGCGATGCACCGGCTCGCGCGGCGCTACACCGAGCTCGGCGTGCTCACCGGGTCGCTGTTCATCGCGAGCGCCGCGTACGGCCTGATCCCGTTCCTGTCCCAGCTTCCGCCGCTCGTTCTGCTCGCTTTCATGCTCGGCCTCGGCTTGGGCTGCGCGCAGCCGCTCACCATCATGCTGACCTACGAACACGCGCCGAAGGGGCGCTCGGGCGAGGCGCTGGGAATGCGCGTGACCGTCAACAAGGTCACCCAGATCGCCGTGCCGCTCATCTTCGGCGGCCTCGGCGGCGCGTTCGGCGTGCCCCCGGTGTTCTGGGCCAATGCCGCTTTCCTGCTCGCCGGCGGGGCGATCTCCGCGCTGGACCTGCGCGCCGCCGGCCGCCGCACGCGCGGCGAGCCGCTTTCGCCCATCGACGAAACTACCGACTGAAAAAGCGGGCGCCGTTGGCGAGAATTTTCGCCTTGGTCCCTTGCTTGATATCGCGGCGGTCGTTGAACAGCTTGATGGCGTCGAACACCCGGTGGGCGTGCGGCAGATCCGACGAATAGAGAATGCAGTCGTCGCCGATCACGTCCGCGACCGCGCCGATGCGCGTCTCGTCGAGCTCGCAGCTGAAGAACACCCGCCCTTCACGCACATACTCTGCCGGATTGCGCGCCGGCAGGTCCGACTTCTTCGAGCCGCCGGGCGGCTGCTTGTAGAAGCGCTCCATCCGGTCGAGCCAGTACGGCACCCACTCCACGCCGGCTTCGAAGAAGCCGACCTTGAGCCTCGGGAAGCGCTCGAGCACCCCGCCGATCATGATGCTCGAGAAGCCCATGAAGATCGGCAGGACGAACGGCGTGATCAGCGTCTCGTAGACGTTGTCGTAGAGCTCGGAGATCGGCGGGAACGACCAGCCGACGTGCACGCAGACCGGCAGGCCGTGCTCCTGCGCCGCCTGGTAGAACGGGTCCATCCGGCGGTCGCTGAGAGTCATCGGCCCGGCGGTACCAAGGGTCATGACGCCGCAGGCCCCGCGGCTTTTGGCGTGCTTGATTTCAGAGACCGCGCCTTCGACGTCGGGCAGCGGCACGGTCGCGACCCAGCGGATGCGGCCGCCCGAGGCGGCGCATTTCGCCGCGATCCAATCGTTGTACGAACGGCACAGCGCCCGGACAAGCGCCGGATTGTCGGCGAGCGGCCAGACGAGGAACATGGTCGGGAACACCACCGAGACGTCGATGCCCTCGTGGTCCATGTCCTGCAGCCGCGCTTTGGGATCGCTCATCTCCTGACTCTCGACGCGCGCGCGGCGCTCCGGGTCGACGTGCCCGGCCGCGCGCTTCAGGTGCGGCGAGCCGAAGGTGTGCACGCCGTTTCCGCTGAGCTTGGGGAAGGTCCGGCCCTCGATCAGCCAGAACGCGCGCTTCGCCCCCTCGATGATGCGCGGCGCCGCGCCCGCGAATTCCTCGCGGTCCTGCAGCGGCGCGAAGGTCTCTTCGCTCTCCTCGACGTGCGCGTCGGTATCGAATACTTTCACAGCATCCATGTGCCACCATCCACGTTGATTGTCTGTCCAGTGAGAAAATCGCTGTCGCCCGAGGCGAGGAAAAGCACCGTGCCGACCAGGTCCTCCGGAAGCTGGTCGCGCTGCAGCGCCCGCGCCCGGCGGCGAGCCGCCAGGTAGTCCTCCGGGAGCATCGCCTTCTGGTTCTCGTCGGCGACGGTGAGGCCGGGCGTGATCGCGTTCACGCAGATGTTGTCCGGCCCGACCTCGCGAGCGAGCGCCCGCGTGAGCCCTATCACGGCGGCCTTGGAGGTCACGTAGTGCAGGAACATCGCCGTGCCGCCGAGCACGGTGCCCGACGAGATGTTGATGATCTTGCCCTTGCGCTGCGCCTTCATGGCCGGGTGCACCGCCCGTGAGCACAGGAACACCCCTTTGACGTTGACCGCCATCACGCGGTCCCATTCCGCCTCGTCGATCTCGAAAAAGGGCTTTTTGGCAAGGACGGAATAGAGCCCGGCGTTGTTGAGAAGTATGTCGATGCGGCCATAGGCGGCGAGCGTCTTTTCCGCCATCGCGCGCGTTTGCTCCGCCGAGGTCACGTCCACGCGCAGCGCGAGGCCGTCGATCGCCTTCGCAACCTCATTCGCCGCCGCCTCCTGAATGTCGGCAACGACCACCTTCGCGCCCTCGCTCGCCAGTGCCTTGCAATAGGCGCGCCCGAGGCCTATGCCGCCGCCGGTGACGATGGCGACCTTGTCTTTGAGACGCATCGCGTGCGCGCCGCCGCGGTCAGCGCGGCTTGTCGCCGCGGATGGTGACCCGCCGCATCCAGCGGCGCGCGTTCGGATCGAAATCGCGGCGCGCGTGCAGGGTGCAGCGGTTATCCCAGAGCAGCACGTCGCCGACGCGCCAGCGGTGCTCGTAGACGAATTCGGGCCGCTCGAGGGTATCGAACATGAGCGCGAGCAGCCGTTCGCTTTCCTCGGGCGCGAGGCCTTCGATGTGGTGCGTCATGAGGCGGTTGACGTACAGGCTCTTGCGCCCGGTCGCCGGATGCGTGCGCACCACCGGGTGGGCGTAAGAGAGCCCCTGCTCGGGCGCCACCATGTGCTTGCGGTCGACCACCCCGCCGTCGTAGTCGTAGACCTGGACCGCCTTCAGGCCGCGGACCTTCTCCTTCACGTCGGCAGGCAATGCCTCGTAGGCCTTGTAGCCGTTGGCGAAAAGCGTGTTGCCGCCCTCGGCAGGCACCTCGATCGAATACAGCATCGTGCCCATCGCCGGGCGTTCCTGGTAGCACTGGTCGGTGTGGAAATGCATCTCGCCGAGCGGCAGCGCGCCGGCGATCTTGCCGTCTTTCTTGAGGTTGCCGATGTACATCACCGCCTTGTTCGTGGCCGAGTGGTGCGTCGTGTGGATCGGCGAGAGCTCGCCGAAGCGCTCGGCGAAGCGCACCTGCGCCTCCTCGTCGAGCGTCTGGCCGCGCAGCACGATCACCAGATGCCGGTGCCAGGCGTCCAGGATCGCCGCGAAGGCGGCGTCGTCGATGGGACGGCCGGCATCGATGCCGCGGACTTCGGCGCCCAGCGCCGCAGACAGGGGGACGACTTCGATGCGGGTTTTTGTTTCCATGAGCGCTCCTCGTTCAATGCATGACCTTGCCGCCGTCCACATTCAGGCTCTGGCCGGTGACGAAATCGGCTGCGTCCGATAGAAGATACAGCACCGTTCCGACCAGATCTTCGGGGTATTGGGCGCGCCGGAGCGCCCGCTGCTGATCATATTCGCTGTTGATGTATCCGGGCTTCGAGGAGGCCACCTGCGTGTCGCTCAGCGTCAGGCCGGGCAGGATCACGTTGACGTTGATCTTGTCCGGGCCGAGCTCGCGCGCGAGCGCGCGGGTGAAGCCGATGACGCCGGCCTTGGCCGTGGTGTAGTGCAGCCGGTTCGGCGTGCCTTCGAGCACCCGCCCGGAGGACACGTTGACGATCTTGCCCTTCCCCCGCGCGCGCATGAAACGATGCACCGCCCGGCAGCACAGGAACAGCCCGCGCAGATCGACCGCCATCACGCGGTCCCATTCCTCGAGCGGGATCTCGCTCCAGGGCCGCCGCGGCAGCGAGCTCATCAGCGAGGCGTTGTTGACCAGCGCGTCGATGCCGCCGAACTCGCGCGCCGCGGCCTCGGCCATCGCCTCGGTGTCTTCGGACCGGGAAATGTCGGTGCGCACCGCGAGCGCCTGGCCGCCCGCGGCGCGGATCGCCGCCGCCACGCGAGCGGCCTCCTCCGCATGAATGTCGGCGAGCACGACCTTCATGCCGGCCGTCGCGAACGCTTCGCAGTACACGCGGCCGATGCCGCGCCCGCCGCCGGTGACGATGACCACCCGGTCCCTCACATCGAACAGGTTTCTCGCCGCGATCACAAGGGCGGGAGAGTACCGCCGAAGAAAAGTCCCGGGTAGAGCTCGAATCGCATCAGCCGCGCAAAGACCACCCAGACCACGGCGGACAATCCGGCGGCGATGGCGAGCGCACCCGGCCACGCCCGCTTCTTGCCGGAGGCGAGAAACAGGAAGACGAACGCGAAAGTCGCAACGAGCGTTCCGGACAGCGTGAACACGACGAAGAAGCCGGCCATCCAGGCGAACATCGCCGCGACGCGGCGGCCCTCGTCCGCCGGGGGCTCTTCGCCGCCTTCCAGCGGCGCAACCGCTTGCGGCTTCACTAGCTCCTTGACCGTGACCCACGCTTGGAGCGCCAGCATCAACACGCCGATCAGCATCGGGATGCGCCGCGCCGCGGGCTCGTAGCCCATCGCCGCCCAGACGAAGTACGCCGGCACCGCGAGCAGCATGAGATTGAACGCCAGACGGCCGCTCATGTCGGCCTGCGGCTCGCGAATTTCTTGATGGCGGGCGCGGCAAAGACGATCACCATCAGCGCGAACAAGGTGAGCGAGACCGGTCGCTTGAAGAAAATGAGCCAGTCGAGCTCCATCTGGAGCGACTGCGCGAACGCGCGCTCGGCGAGCCGGCCCATGACGAAGCCGATGATCAGCGTGACGACCGGGAAGCCGAAGCGCGCGAGGCCGTAGGCGAAGACCCCGGAGCCGATGGCGAACGCCACGTCCCACAGGCTCTCGCGGTCGGCGTAGGCGCCCAGCAGCGAGATCGCGAGAATGGTCGGCACCAGGTATTTGACATCGAGCGTGGTAAGACGCGCGAGCAGGTTCGCGCCCGCGAGCCCGGCCGTGATGGCCACGATATTGGCGACCAGCAGCCCGAGGATGAGCGCCCAGACGAGCTCCATGTGCTCGACGATGAACAGCGGTCCCGGATTGAAGCCGTGCAGCGTCAACGCCCCCAGCAGCAGCGCGGTCGCCGCGCTGCCCGGTATGCCGAAGGCCACCGTGGGCAGCAGCGCGCCGGTGTCCTCGTTGGTCGCGGTCATCGCCGCGATCACGCCCTCCGGATTGCCCTTGCCGAAGGTCTCCGGCTTCTTGGAGGTCTGCATCGCGAGCGTGTAGGAAAGAAAGTTGGACACCGTGCCGCCCACGCCGGGCAGGATGCCGATGATCGAGCCGACGATCGAGCCCTGAACGACGACGCGCGGATGCCGGAAAATCTCGCGGAACCCGTCGAGCGTTCCCTTCCACATCCCCTGCATCTTCACCCCGGCGTGCGCGATGGTTCCCCCGGCGACGTAGTAGCTGATCACCTCGCCGACCGCGAATACGCCGACGAAGAACGCCGGCAGATTGATCCCGTCCCAAAGGTAATTGCTGCTGCCGAAACCGAAGCGCAACACCCCGGTGATGGGATCGTAGCCCACGACCGAGAGCAGCACGCCCAGCGCCGCCGTGACCAGCCCCTTCACCGTGTTGCCGGGCGCGGCGATCGCCACCGTGGCGAGGCCGAACATCACCAGCATGAAAAACTCCGGCGGGCCGAAGGCGTACACGATGGCGCGCACCATCGGGATCAGCCCGATCAGCACCACCAGCCCGAACAGGGCGCCGAAGAGCGCCGAGGCGGCCGCGAGGCCGAGCGCTTTCGCCGCCTCGCCGCGCCGGGTCATGGGATAGCCGTCGAAGCAGGCGGCGGCGCTGGTGGGCTCGCCGGGGATGTTGAACAGGATGGACGTGACCGCGCCGCCGAAGGGACCGCTTCCCATGATGCCGATGAACAGATACATCGCGCTGATCGGCGGCAGGCCGATGGTGAACGGCAGCAGGATCGACATCGCCGCGAGAACGGTGATTCCCGGCAGCAGGCCGAACAGCAGCCCCATCAGGCTGCCGACGGCGATCAACGCGATGTTCTGCGGCTGAAGAAGCGCTGCAGCCGCGACGATCAACGGGTCCATGCGCTGCTACTGCTTGCGCAGCGTTTCGGCGATGTCCTTCATGTGCCGCTCGACCAGGCGGCTGAAGTTGGCGGCCGCGGCGGCGGCTTCCTTCCGGCCGCCGGGATTGGCTTCCTGCTCCGACTTCACCACCCAGGCCTTGAAGTCCGGCTCGCTCATCGCTTTCAGAAAGGCCTGCTCCAGCGTTCTCGCGGCCGCCTCGGGCGTCCCGGGCGGCGCAGCGACCAGTCGCAGGATCTCGGCGACCAGGTCCGCGCCCAGCTCCTTCGCCGTCGGCACGTCGGGGAAAGCCGCCATCCGCTTCTCGCCGAACTGCGCGAGCGCTCGCAGCTCGCCGTTCTTCACGTATGGAATGTGCGCCGGGCCGGCGTTGGTCCAGACGTCGAAATCGCCGCGCAGCGAGGCGGGGAGCAGCTCGCCGGTGCCGCCGTAGCCCGAGACGAAGCGCATCGGCAAGCCGAACTCGCGCGCCTCGATGATCGAGAACAGCCACTTGGTCGAGCCCGGCCCTTCGATGCCCCAGGAGAGGTCCTTGCGGGCCTTGAGATCGGTAAGGCTCTTCAGCGGCGACTTGGCCGAAGCGAGCAGCACCCAGGGCTCGGTGGCGACGCGGCCGACCCACACGAATTTCTCCATGTCGAAGCCGGCCTTGTCCGCGCCCACGGCCTTCTGGTAGGGCACCAGGCCCGCGACGTCGAGCAGACCCACGGTGTAGCCGTCGGGCTTGGCGCGGTAGAGCTGGATGCTGCCGGTTCTGCCGCCGGCGCCGGTGACGTTACGCACCACCACGGCGACGCCCTTCGGCAGATGCTTCTGCATGTGCGCGGCGATCTGCCGGCTCCAGGCATCGAAGCCGCCGCCCGGCGCGAAGGTCACGATCCAGGTGATGTCCTTCTCCGGAAACGCCGCGCGCGCCTCGCCCGCAAGAGCGCACAGCAGGAAAGCCCCCGCCACGGCGAACGCAGAGCCCGCTGCGCGAAATGTCCTCATCAGTCCCGCCTCCTTTTTTCAGCCACTTTTGCAGCACTGCAGCATAACCTTGGCTGCGACGCGTCAGAATATACCCGGCACCCAGCGTTTCACGCGCGCATGATAATCGCGATAGGGCTCTCCGAAGAGCAGAGCGAGGCGAAACTCGTCGCCGCGCACGCGCCGGTCGAACCAGACGGCGTGGAAAGCGAAGACGAGCGCGGCCGGCCATGAGGCGAGGGTCAGGGCGAGGCCGGCGAAAAAGATGAGATGGCCCAGATACATGGGATTGCGCGTGTAGCGATAGGGACCGTCCATCACCAGTCGCTCAGGCGGGTTCGCGAGGCCCGGGCCGCCGCCGCCCTCCCGGGTGCGGAACTCGCCGGCGAGCCGGTATTGCAGATAGCCCCAGAGAAGGAGCGGCGCGGCCCAGGGATTCAGGCGCGGCAGGCCGCCTTGCAGGAGCGCTTCCGCGGCGAGCAGCGCGAGCGGCCAGACGATGAATGTGCGGTTGGAGGTGCTGCCGAGCCAGCGGCGCCAGGCAGCCTGGCCGCTCACGCCGATGCCGGGGCCTCGTCGTTGCCCGTGCGCGGCATGAAAAGGATGAAAAGGTTGGCGATGACGATGGTCGCGGCGAGGAAGTAGAACGTCGCGCCGAGGCCGTAGCGATCGGCGATCAGGCCCGCGAGCAGCGGCGCCGCCGAGGATCCCAGCGATTGCGCGCCGAAGAGCACGCCGATGCTCGTGCCGCCCATGTTCTTGGGCGTGGTCTCGAGCAGCCAGGCCTGCATCACCGGCCGGATCGCGTACAGGAAGAATCCGAGGACCGCGACGAACACCACGAACGCGACCGACTTGCCGGCGAACGCCATGAAGAGCAGGACCACCGCCGTCATCGCCATGCTCGTCATCATGATGCTGCGCCGGCCCATGCGGTCGGAAAGGTGCCCGGCCACCGGCGCGGCGGCGAAGCCCGCCGCCTGCAGCGCGAACATGCAGGCGCCGACCCAGACCGGCGAGAAGCCCATCTCGTAGGCGAGGTACACCGGCAGGAAGGTGAGCAGCGCGTTCTGCGTCATCGAGCGGAACGCCGAGCTGGTCGAGAGCAGCACGAGCGAGCGGTTGCGGAAGAGGGGCGCGAGACCGCGGACGTATTCGCGGAGCGACTGCGCGCCGCCCTCGTGAGCCGTGCCGTCCTTCCGCGCCTTCTTGCCGCCGAGCTGCAGCGTGCCGAGGAAGACGAGGAGCACCAGCGCGATCACCAGGCCCGGGATGACGTTCAGGATCACGACCTGGCGCCAGGTCATGAAGGTCAGCAGCGCGCCGACCACGACCGGCGCCAGCGCGTCGCCGACGTTGCCGCCCATGCCGTGCATCGAAAGCACGAGCCCTTTGCGCTGGGGGAAGTTGCGCGCGAGCGTCGGGATCGCCGTGGGATGCCACAGGCTGTTGCCGAAGCCGACCAGCGCCACGCAGGCGAGAAGCATCAGGTAGCTGTGCGCGAATCCCATCAGCAGGTACGGAAAGCCCACCCAGAACAGCGACAGCGCCATCAGCAAGCCCTTGCGCCCCACGGTGTCGACCAGCGCGCCGCCGGGCACGTTCGCCACCGCGCCCGCGATGTACTGGCAGGTCATGATCAGCCCGATCTGGCTGTAGCTCAGGCCGAGCTCTTTGCCGATGATCGGCAGCAGCAGGTAGAAGGTGGCGGGATACCAGTGGGTCAGCGAGTGCCCGAGCGTGATGAACCAGACCTCGCGGAAGGGCCGCGCCGGCGCGGCCGGGACGGAAGGCGCGGTCGCGACGGTGCTCATCGGAGGACGGCGGTCTTCGGGATAACCGCGTTCATCTTCAGCGCCCGGCGCGCCTGATCACGAGATCGTCGAACAGCTTCTGCCACTTCTCCGCCTCGTCGAGCGAGCGGATCGGGTCGGTCTGCAGGATCTTCACCCCTTTCAGCGGCGAGGGGACCTTGGTGCTGGTCGGCACGTAGTCCATGCCGACGAGGTATTGCTGCGCGCCGGTGAGCATGTACTCGTAGAAGAGCAGCGCCGCGGCCGGATGCGGCGCGCGCCGCGCGACGCCGACCGCGTTGGAGCGCGCCACGGCCGGCTCGAGCGCGAACCAGTCGATCGGCGCGCCTTTCTTCTTCGCCTGCTCCGGCATGTAGTTGTAGACGGTGAGCGCGAGAGGCACTTCGCCGGCGACCACCATGTTGGTCAGCAGGGTGTGGCCCTGGCGCACGGAGACGCCGTTGGTGCTCACGAGGTCGCGGAAGAACTTCAGGCCCTTCTCCTCGCCGCCCATGATCTGCACCACCGAGGCGAACCAGTCCTGGTTCTTCGCCTCGATGCCGAGCTTGCCCTTCCACTTCGGGTCGAGCAGCTCCGCGTAGCTCTTCGGCAGGTCGGCCTTCTTGATCAGGTTGGTGTTGTACGCCTGCACCCACACCGAGAGCAGCGTCGCGGCCCATTCCCGGTGCGGGGCGACCGATCCCGGAAGGAGATCCTTGTGCGCGGGCGAAGCGACCGCCTGCAGGATCTTCTCGCGCGACAGCGCTTCCATCTCCGGCGTTCCGAAGTGGATGACGTCGACCTCGTAGCGGCGCGCCGCCGCTTCGGTCAGCGTTCGCTGCAGCACCTTGTCCGTCCCGGCGCGCCACACGTTGATCTTCACGCCGTACTTCGCCTCGAAGGGCTTGAAGAGCGCCGGCTGGTCCTTCTCCGCGAACGTGGTGTAGATCGTCAGCGTGCCTTCCTTCTTCGCCGCCGCCGCGATGCGCTCCATGCGGTCCGCGCCTTGATAATCGGCGAGCGGCGACTGCGCGCTTGCGCTTGTCACCGCCAGTGCCATCAGAAATCCGCTTGCGCTCTTGAAAAGGTTCATGGTTTGGCCTCAGTTGCGAATATCCTGCAGGAACCACTCGGTCGGCAGCTCACGCCCGAGCCCCTCGCGCCGCGCCGCTTCATAGACGGCCCCGGCGACGGCGTAGAACTGCGCCCCCTGGATGTTACCGCGCTCCGAATAGGTGATCTGCTGCCCCGACGTCCGGCCGCGCGCCCGGCCGGCGACCAGATCGCCGAAGGCGACCTCGCGCGCATCGGCGCCGCCGGTCACCCCCGGCGCCGCGCGATCGGCCCCCAGCGCGGACCAGCGCGGATCCGAAGGACGGGCGGCATAGCTCAGATACTCGTCGGCGGTGGCGTACTCGGGACGGCCCACCGGCGCCGGGGTCGTGCCCAGGCGCAGCCAGCGATCGAAGCGCCGGCGCGCCGCGCCGTCGGGGCGGCCGCCGATCGAGATCACGTGCATGCCCGGCTCGAGCCACTCGCCGCGGATCACCGGCTCCGCGGAGTCGGTGCACGCGGCGAGGATGTCGGCACCGCGATACACGGCGCGCGGATCGTCCATCGCCTCGCAGTCAATGCCGTGGCGCGCAGCCATTTCGGCCGCGAAGCGCTCGCGGTGCGCGCGCGTCGGGCTGAATACGCGCAGCTTCTCGATCGGCCGGGTCTCGAGCAGCGCGGCGACATGCGAAGTCGCCATGCCGCCGGAACCCAGCATGCCTAGCGTGCGGCAATCCTCGCGCGCCATGTGGTCGGCGCCGATCGCGCTGTCCGCCGCCACGCGCATGTGCTGCAGCACGCCGTCGTTGATGATCGCGAGCGGCACGCCGCTCTCGACCTCGGTGAGAAACACCAGCCCGCAGTACAACCCGGGACGCGCGCAATACTTCTCCCGCGTGCGCACGCCCTCGTAGTCGCGCTGGTAGACGATGTCGGACTTGATGCGGATCGCGAAATAACCCCCGCCCGCCTCGCCGCCGGCCGCGCCGCCTTCCATCGTGCCCCACTGGTAGAAGCGGTCATCGGCCTGCGTCGGAATGCGCACATCGATGCGTGGCCGGCACACCGCCTCGCCGCAGGCGAGGTCGCGGTAGGCCGACTCGAGCGCCCGGCGCGTGAGCGCCGGGGTCAGCACCCGCTGCACGATCTCGTTGTCGATCAGCAGCATGGCGAACGAGCGGGCGCGCGCCGGAGCCTCAGGCGGAGACTTTCACCCGCCCGCGCAGGAACTCCTGCACCATCTCCGGGGTCACCTTCACCCCGGGACGGTACTCCGGCGCGTCCTCCAGCTGCTCCAGGTCGTTCAGCCCGCTCGCCTTGTAGATCCGGTTCACCGCCGAGATCAGCCTCACCGGCCGCTCCGGGTCCGCGTTGAAGTGCTGGCTCGCCGTGTTCGGCGGAATGTAGATCACGTCCCCCGCCTCCCACTCGTAGCGCTTCACCTCCTTCTGCGGCGCCCAGTGGTACGTGTCCGTGATCTCCACGTCATAGTCCTGGTGCAGGTCGTAGCCCCGCCCCTCCAGCACGTACAGGCACTCCTCCGCGAGCTGCCGGTGCTTCCCCGAGCGGCTCCCCGGCGGGATGATCAGCATGTACGCGTCCACCGTCTCCATGCGCGTGTTCATCCCCTCGTTCATCAGGTGCTTCAGCAGCCCCTGGCGCGAGAGCTCCCAGGGCATGTCCTCCGGGTGCACCACCTTCTTTCGCTTCGCGTTCCTCGCGGGCGCCGCTTGCGCGTCCTCCAGCAGCGCCTGGTACAGCGCCTGGTTCTGCGTGCCCCGCTTCCATGCCTTCGATTCGCCCCATGCCATGGTTCGGCTCCTTCTATTCGGATTCGTGGTTGAAGTTCTCTTCGAAATGGCGCGGCACGAAGCCCTCGCCTTCCGGAGTGGCCTCGGTGGGGCGCGGGATCACCGACTTCTGGAACAGCATGTTCATGAACATGATCATCGGCTTGGGCTTCATCACGAGCGCCCGGGCGGGCTTGGTCGGATTCGCGTTGAAATGCTGGTGCACGCAGTTCATGTGCACGATCGCCACGTCGCCCGCCTTCCAGTCGTAGCGGATGCCGTCGTGGATCTCGTAGCCCTCGCCGTCGAGGATGTAGAACGCCGCCTCGTTGACATGGCCGTGCTTCTGCG
>CAYOVM010000063.1:13051-15909 GCA_964407355.1 uncultured Enterobacteriaceae bacterium | reverse complement strand
GCCGGTCTCGATCCCGCGCCGGCTGCCGTCGATCGAGAACTCGTGGCCGTAGGAGCGCTCGACCGCGCGCTCGACCTCGGAATCGCCGGCGAGCCTGAGCTCGACCTCGTATTCGCCCTTGAGATAAGCGCGCAGCTGGTCGACCGCGACGATGTTGTTGGTGTCGGCGATGGCGACGATCAGCTTCTTCGCCTGCCGGTCGAGCGCCACCGGGAAGATGCGGTAGCGCCGCGCCATGTCGCGCGGCAGCATCTTCAGGGCGGTGGGATCGACGATGATGTGCGCCAGATCCACCGACTGCATGCCGAGCTTCTCGGAGAGCGCGTCGCGCAGCGTCGCCTCGGAGACGAAGCCGAGCTGCACCAGCAGGCGGCCCACCGGGACGTGCGACTTCGTCTGCTCGTGCAGCGCGATGCGCAGCTGGTCCTCGGTGAGGATCCCCTGGTCGATGAGGATCTGGCCGATGTGCCGTTTCGCCTGCGGATTGGCGGGGGCGTTCATTCGATGTCGCTCAGTTGCCCAACTGGGCGATGCGGGCGCGCGCGGCCGCCGTATCGAAGCTCGCGCCGCGGTTCGCTGCGAGCGCGACGGCGCGCTGGTAGTACTCGAGGGCGAGCTTCGGCTGGCGCAGGTGATCGAGGCTCACCGCGAGGTTGTAGGCGAAATCGGCGTTCTCCGGATCGCCGGCGAAGGCCTTGAAGTACTGCTGCTGCGCTTCCGGCCAGCGGCCCTGCTGCGCGAGCTGGTTGCCGAGCGCGAAATTCAGGACATGGGCGCCCGGATCGGTGGCAAGCATGGTTTTCAGCCGGCTCTCGGCGGCGAGCGGGTCCATGCGCGCGCCGCGCAGCGCGATCAGGCCGGCCTGCGCGTGCGCATCGCGCGGATCGGCGCGCAGCAGCCTGAGATAAGTCGCTTCGGCGGCCTCCAGGCGGCCCAGGCGCACGTCCGCCGCGGCGAGACCGAGCAGCGCATCGCGGTTGCCCGGATCGTCGCGCAACGCGTTCTCGTACTCGGCCCGGGCGCTTTTGATATCGCCCGACAGGTACGCGGAATACGCGGCATCCACCTTCGGGTGCACCTGCGGCGCGGGTCTTGGGGCCGCGGGCGCCGGCTCCGCTTGACGGATCGGGGCCGGGTCGACCGCCGGTGCGCTCGGACGCAGCGATATCCCGGCCCTTGCAGCCGGAGCCTCCGGCGCACGCACGCCGGAAGGAGCTCGCGGCGCCGCGGTGATGGGCGCCTGTACGGGCGTACGCGGCACGGCCGGCGTCGCCGAGGTTCCGGAAACGCCGGGCAAGCCGGGGATCGGCGATTGCGCGAGCGGCGTCGCGGGCGCGGCCGTGGGCGCTGGCGCAGCAGGGCTGGCGGCGGCCGCGGGCGCCGCCGCGACCAGCGCGCCGCTGATCGGCGGGTTGGCGTTGACGAGGGGTTGCGACGGCGGCAGCTGGTACCAGAAATAGACCACGGTGCAGATCGCCGCGAAGCCGAGCGCCCCCAGCGCGAGCATGAACGGCAGGCGCGGATTGGGCTCCTTGAACTTTACTTCGAAGACTTTTCTCGCGGTCGCTCGGTCCGCCTGCTCCGCCGCATCGCGCGCCGGCGGCTGCCCACGGCCCTGGGCGCCGAACGCGTCGCGCGGCGCGCTAGGCTCGCCCGCGCCGGGCGACTCCTTCGCGTCGATGTCCTCGCTCAGGATCTCGAGGGAAGAGGAGATGTCGGGCAGGTCGCGCCGGGTGAGCGCCGGCTTCGCCGGCGCGTCTTCCTGCAGCTGCAACGGCGCGGGCGCGCGCTGCTCTGCGCCGGTTCGGCGTTGCGCCTCCTCTTTCGCTTTTTCGGCTTTCTTGAGCGCGTCGAGCAGAAGGCTCATGTCATCTTAGCTCGCCCGGCAACACCGGCGGCGCCACGCGCTGCGGGTTGGGCTTGCGGAAGAAATCGTCTCTCGGCAGCTGCTCGCGAAAGGCGCGGAAGTCCCCGTCCACGCTCGGATCGCGGATCACGGTGGCGCGCAGGAAGATGACCAGCTCGGTCTTGCGCGTGAGATCCGCCCGGTTGGTCAGCGCCTCGCCGATGATCGGGATGCTGCGCACGCCGGGAATTCCGGTGTCGGTGTTCTCGACCTGGTCCTGCATCAGCCCGGCGAGCACCGCGGCCTCGCCGCTCTGCAGCCGCAGGATCGAGTCGAACTCGCGCGTCTCGAAAAGCGGAATGTCGTTTTGGGTCGTGAGGCCCTGCAGCGCGGGGTTCGGGTCGCGGGCGTTGCCCACCTGGCGCCGGATCGTCGGCTTGACGTTGAGCACGATCGCGTCCGCCTCGTTGATCTGCGGCAGCACCGTCATCATGAAGCCCTCGGCGGCGACGTTCGGCGTGGTGGTGAACGAAGCCTGCAGCGACACGCCGGTGCCGCCGGCGGCGATGGTGATGGGCTGCGTGGACGGCGTGATCGTGAAATAGATGATGTCGCGCGTCACCCGCAGCACCGCGGTCTGGTTGTTCAGCACCGAGAGCTTCGGACTGGACAGCACGCGCACGTCGCCGAACTGCTCGAGCAGCTTCAGCGACAGCGAAAGGTTGCGCGCCACCGACACGAAGCCGATGAGAAACGGATTGGGGCTGAACGGCGGCGTGGACGAGGTCACCGGCGAGATGCCCGGCTGCTGCAGCGTCAGGCCGGTGCCGCCCGGGGTGCTGGGCATCTTCGACCACTCGATGCCGCGCTGGTACTCGTTCCTGAGCTGGACCTCGGCCACGGTGGCCTCGATCAGCACCTGCCGCTTCGCGCCGGACATCACCTGGTCGAGGAATTCCTGCACCCGCTCGTGCTGCTTGGAGGTCGCGCGCACGAAGAGGATGCCGCTCTC
>CAYOVM010000063.1:5746-12951 GCA_964407355.1 uncultured Enterobacteriaceae bacterium | reverse complement strand
TTGTCCGTCTCGCGCAGGATCTCGCGCACGTTCCGGACGATCGATTCCCAGAGGTGGTTCTGCGAGGTCACCTCGATCGTCGAGCTCGCGCCGGTGCCGGCGCTCGTCGCGCCGGCGCCGCCCGCGGTGCCGGAGGCGGCGCCGAACTGCGTGGAGGCGGTCGAGCGCATGGTGACGTTGCGGTTCGCGCTCAGGTAGTCGATCTTGTACGTGCGCAGGAACGGCGCGTCGCGCAGCACCACGAGGTTCTGGCCGTCGAACTCGTAGCGCATGTCGATCTGGCGCGCGATGCGGTTGAGAAGCTGCGGCAGCGTCTGGTCCACCGCGTTAAGGGTCACCAGCCCCGTAAGGGTGGGATCGATGTCGATCTGCAGTTTCGCGTCGCGAGCCAGGGCGAAGAGCAGCTCCTGCACGGGAACGCGGCTGACGACCACGCTGTAGGTCTCGGGCCGGGCGGTCGGCTCGGGCTTTGGCAGCACCGGGGCGATCTGGACTGGCGGCGGAATCGCGCCGGGAGTCGCCGGCTCTTCCCGAAGGTGCGTGGCGGCCGGCTTGATCGGCGTCTGGCCGCAGGCCGCCGCAAGCGTCACCAGCATTGCGATCGCGACCCTCATCCCGGGTTTCATGGCGCGCACTCCCTCCCAGGGGGAGCATAGCACGAACAGCCTGAAGAAAGTCAGCTAAGCACCTGTCGCGCTGGCGTTTTCGGCTTCTGACTAAATTTGACTTCGCAGCTCGCCAAAGGTGCGCGGGAGGGGGGTAAAGGCCTGCTGGTACTTAGGGGGCAGGCGCCGCGCGGCCTCGAGCGCCTCATCCCGGCTAGCGAACTCGCCGTACACGACGCGCACGCGGTATTGCAGGCCCGAATTCGGTGCGGCGGCCGGTCCCGAGGCCATCGGAATGACGAAGACATTCTCGAGCCGGACCAGGTCCTGCGCCCGCAGCAGAAACCGCTCGATGCGCGCCGGGTCCGCGTTGTCGGTATTGAACAGCTCGATCGTGAAGCGCTCGTCGGGCGCGCGCTGGAGCGTCTCGCGCGTCGCGGAAAGGCGCGCGGAAAGCAGGGGCTGGCGCGCCGGCGAATAGCCGGCGAAGCGGCGCTGCTGCTCCGGGCCGAGCTGCGGCGCCGGCGCGGCAGGCTCGGGCGCTTTTTTCGCTTCGGCCTGCGGCGCGGGCGGGGCGGGCGCGGCAGGACTTGCGGGGACGGGCGCCGGCGCATTCACCGCGGCCGGGGCGGCGGGAGCGGCCGGCGCAGGCGGCGCGGGCTCCATCCTGGGCGGCGCGGAGACCGCCGCGGGCACGGGCGCCGGGCGGGAAGACAGCGCCCACTGGATCCCCGCGCCGGCGAGGACCGCGGCCGCGAGCGCGGCGCCGAAATAGAGGGCGGGACGCCGCGGCCGGCTCGTCGCCGCGAATTCCGAGTCGGCGATCGCCGCGCGCACCTGCCGGTCGGTGATCGCGTGCGAGTTGCTGGTGAAAGCCGCGAGCAGCGCCTTGTCGGCGAGGATGTTGATGCGCCGGGTGAGGCCGTCCGAGGCGCGCGCGATCAGCCTGAGCGCCCGCGCCGAGAACACCTCCGGGCCGCGGTAGCCCGCGGCGCGCATGCGAAAGGCGACGTACTTCGCCACCTCCGTCTCCGAGAGCGGGCGCATGCGAAAGCTGTTGGTGATGCGATCGCGCAGCTGGCGCAGGCTCGGCTTCGCGAGCGTGGCGTCGAGCTCGGGCTGGCCGAAGAGCACGATCTGCAGCATCTTGTGGCGGTTCGACTCGAGGTTGGAGAGCAGGCGCACCTGCTCGAGCGTCTCGTCGGGCATGACGTGCGCCTCGTCGATCAGCACCACCACGCGCCGGCCGGCGGCGTAGAGCCGGATCAGCTGCTCCTGCAGCTCGCGCAGCACCACCGTCATGCGCCCGTCGGGCAGCTTCAGGTCGAGCTCGTCGGCGATCGCGTGCAGGATCTCGTCGCGCGCGAGCGAAGGCGTGGCGAGATAGATCGTCTCGACGTGCGCCGGCAGGCGCTCCATCAGCACGCGGCAAAGCATGGTCTTGCCGCTGCCGACCTCGCCGGACACCTTGACGATCCCCTCGTCGTGCAGGATCGCGTAGATCAGCGCGTCCAGGGTCGCGCCCCGGTCGGCGCCGCCGAAGAAGAAGTCGGTGTGCGGCGTGATCCTGAACGGCGGCTCCGCAAGGCCGAAGTGCTCGAGGTAGAGCGCCATGCTACTTCCTCTCCCGCGGAAGGGGCGCGGGGGAGCCGCCGTTCGGCTCCGCCGCGCCCATCCTGCTGTAGAGCGTGGTGCGGTTGACGCCGAGCAGCCTCGCCGCCTGGCTGACATTGCCGCGCGTGAGCCGCAGCGCCGCTTCGATGTAGGCGCGCTCCCACGCCTTGAGGGTGTCGTCGAGGTTGAACGGCCCGCCGCGCTCGAGCAGGCGCAATGCCTGCTCCGCGATGGCCCCCGGCTCGCCCGGGCCGGAGGCCGGCGGCGCCGTCTCGAGGTCGAGCTCGCCCTCCAGCTCCGCGCTCGACAGGCGCTGGCCGGCGTACTTGGCGGTGAGGCGGATCACGATGTTGCGCAGCTCGCGCACGTTGCCGGGAAAGGGGTATTTCGACCAGAGCGCCAGCGCGCCCTCGTCGAGCTCGAACGGCTGCGCGCCCGACTTCTGGGCGTAGACGCGCCGGAAATGGTCGAGCAGCGCGAGCCGGTCGCCCTCCAGCTCGCGCAATGGCGGGACGCTCAGCGTGAAGATCGACAGGCGGTGATAGAGATCGGCGCGGAAGGCGCCCTTCTTCACTTCCTGGCGCAGGTCGCGGTTGGTGGCCGCGAGCACGCGCGCCCGCGAGAGCCGGGTCTGCGTCTCGCCGACGCGCTGATACTCGCCGTTCTCGAGCACCCGCAAGAGCTTCGCCTGCAGCTCGAGGGGCAGCTCGCCGATCTCGTCCAGGAAAAGCGTGCCGTCGTCGGCGTCCTCGAAGTAGCCGGTCTTGTTGCTCGCCGCGCCGGTGAAGGCGCCTTTGACGTAGCCGAAGAGGGTCGGCTCGACGAGCGTGGGCGAGATCGCCGCGCAGTTGAGGGTGAGATAGGGCCGCGCCGCGCGCGAGGAGCGCCGGTGCAGGCTTTGCGCGACGAGCTCCTTGCCGCTGCCCGACTCGCCTTCGATCAGGACCGAGAACGGCGAATCGGCGAACTGCTGGATCTGGCTCTTCAGCTTCGCGAGCGCCGGGCTGGCTCCCACGAGCTCCGCCTCGCGGCTCGAGGGCAGGGTGAGCGCCCGTGCCAACGCCCGCTTGAGGGTCGCCGGATCGCAGGGCTTGGCGATGAACTCCCAGGCCCCGAGCGCCCGCGCGTGGCGCGCGTTCGCCGCGTCGTTCTGGCCCGAGAGCACGAAGATCTTCATCGCGGCGGAATGCGCGAGCAGATCGGCGATGAGCTGGAAGCCCTCGTCCGGACGGTGCGGCGCGGGCGGCAGGCCCAGATCGACGAGCGCCAGCTCGGGCGAACGCGGCAGCCGGCGCAGCACGCCGATCGCGTTCTCGCGCGAATCGCAGGCGAGCACCTCGAAGTCCGCGCCGAGCGCGAACGCCAGCGTATCGGTGATGAGCGGATCGTCGTCGACGACCAGCAGCGCCGGCTTCCTGCCGGCGCCGCTCGCGAGCCCCGGCTCAGGCGCCGGCGGCGGTGTGCTCGTCACGGATGCACCTCATGAAAGCGCTTTCCAGGCGCGGCTCCGCGTAGCGCTCGCACAGCTCGGCCGGCGGGCCGCGGAAACGGATCCTTCCGGCGTCCAGCACCGCGATCGACGAGCAAAGCTCCTCGACGTCGATGAGCACGTGGGAAGTGAAGAAGAGCGTCCTGCCCTCGGCGACCAGGCGCCGCAGCACGGATTTCACCGCGACCCGCGCGGCGGGGTCAAGGCCGCTCATCGGCTCATCGAGCATATAGAGATCGCGCTCGAGAAGGAAGCAGGCCGCGAGGCCGAGCTTCTGCGTCGTTCCCTTCGAAAGGCGCCGCGCCGGGCGCTCCAGAACGTCGCCCTCGAGCTCCAGCTCGTCGAGCAGGCTCGCGGCGCGCGCCGCGTCGAAACGGGCCCCGGCGAGCGTCAGCATCATCTCCAGGAACTCGCGGCCGCTCAGGTAATGCGGCGGCACGAAGCCCTCGGGCGCATAGGCGAGCCGCCGGCGCGCGCCCGCGCGGCGCGCCGGCTCGCCGAAGATCTCGACCGCCCCCGAATCGCACGCGCACAGATCGAGCGAGCACTTGATGAGCGTGGTCTTGCCCGCGCCGTTGGCGCCCACCAGGCCGAACGCCTCGCCCGCGGCGACTTCGAGGCTGATGCCGGCGAGCGCTTCGAGCCCGCCATAGCGTTTCGCAAGCGCCCGTGCCCGCACGGCCGCCGCTGCCTCGCTCGTTCCGGTCCCCTCCTTCATGCGCGATAATATTACGCTGTGCAGCAAACCCTGCCCCGAGCGTACGCCGATCACAAATAAAGTGCGGCAAGACTCCATCGTAGAGATCGAGGGCGTCTGGTTCGGCTATGACGCCGCGCGGCCGGTGCTGCGCGACATCAACCTGGCGGTCCCGCGCGGCGCCGTGGTGGGCATCATGGGGCAGTCGGGCTGCGGCAAGACCACGCTGCTGCGCGTCATCATGGGCGCCCACATGCCGACGCGCGGCGCCGCCCGGGTGCTCGGCCGCGCCACCCGGGACCTCGACCAGGAAGGCCTCTTTGCGATGCGGCGCAAGATGGGGATGCTGTTCCAGTTCGGCGCGCTCTTCACCGACCTGTCGGTGTACGAGAACGTCGCCTTCCCGATGCGCGAGCACCACGCCGAGCTGCCCGAGGGCCTTCTGCACGACCTCGTGATGCTCAAGCTGCAGGCGGTGGGGCTGCGCGGCGCGGCGCGGCTGATGCCGACCGAGCTCTCCGGCGGCATGGGCCGGCGCGTGGCCCTCGCGCGCTCGATCGCGCTCGACCCGCAGCTGATGCTCTACGATGAGCCGTTCACGGGGCTCGACCCGATTTCCTTCGGCGTCATCGTGCGCCTCATCCGCGAGCTGAACGACTCGCTCGGCGCGACCTCGATCATCGTCACGCACGACGTGCAGGAGGCGCTGGGCGTTGTCGACTACGTGTACTTCATGGCCGGCGGCCAGGTGATCGCGCAAGGCACGCCGGAGGAGATCCGCTCGAGCTCCGAGCCGTTCGTGAACCAGTTCGTGAACGGCAAGCTCGAGGGCCCCGTGCCCTTCCACTATGCGGCGCCCGATTACGCCGCCGATCTCGAGCTGGCGGCAAAGTGACCTTACCCCGGGAAAAGATGAAGGAGGAGCTGCTCGCCCGCCTCCAGCGGCTGGGGAGCACCGTCACGTCGCAGGTATGGCGGCTCGGCTTCGCGAGCCGTTTCCTCTTCTACATGGTGATGCACTCCGGCACGGCCCTGCGCCGCTTCAGGCTGACCGTCGCGGAGGTCTACTTCGCGGGCGTGCTGTCGCTCATCATCATCCTGGTGTCGGGGCTCTTCGTCGGCATGGTGCTCGCGCTGCAGGGCTACGAGACGCTGCAGCGCTTCGGCGCCTCGGAATCGCTCGGCGTGCTGGTCGCGCTCTCGCTCGTGCGCGAGCTCGGGCCGGTGGTGGCGGGCCTGCTCTTCGCGAGCCGCGCCGGCTCGGCGATCACCGCCGAGATCGGCCTGATGAAGGCCACCGAGCAGCTCTCGGCGATGGAGATGATGGCGGTCGACCCGGTGGCGCGGGTCGTCGCGCCGCGCTTCTGGGGCGGGGTGCTGTCGATGCCGCTGCTCGCCGCGCTCTTCTCGGCGATGGGCATCTTCGGCGGCTATCTCGTCGGGGTGCAGCTGATCGGCGTCGACGCCGGCGCGTTCTGGTCGCAGATGCAGGCCGCCGTGGACCTGCGAAACGACATCATGAACGGCGTCATCAAAAGCGTGGTATTCGGCGTCGCGGTGACCTGGATCGCGGTCTTCGAGGGCTACGACGCGCCGCCGACCGCCGAGGGCGTGTCGCGCGCCACCACCCGCACCGTCGTTACCTCGTCGCTCGCGATTCTCGCGCTCGATTTCGTCCTGACGGCACTCATGTTCACTGGAGGAACCGCAAAATGAACCGCTCCGCCATCGACCTGTGGGTCGGCGTCTTCGTCGTCACCGGCATCGCGGCGCTGCTGTTTCTCGCGCTGAAGGTCGGCAACCTCGCCACCTTCTCGAGCGGGCAGGCCTACCAGGTCTACGCCAAGTTCGCCAACATCGGCGGCCTGAAAGCGCGCGCGCCGATCAAGAGCGCCGGCGTGGTCGTGGGCCGGGTGGCCTCCATCCGCTTCGACAACGAGAGCTACGAGGCGATCGTCGAGATGAACCTCGACGCGAACTACCAGTTCCCGCGCGACACCACGGCGAAGATCCTCACCTCCGGCATCCTGGGCGAGCAGTACGTGGGGCTCGAGGCGGGCGGTGACGGCGTGATGCTGAAGAGCGGCGATCGCCTGCGCCTCACGCAGTCGGCGGTGGTCCTAGAGAACCTGATCAGCCAGTTCCTCTTCAGCAAGGCTTCCGAGGGCAAGGAGCCGGCGAAGGAGCCGGCGAAGTAAGGCTCGCGCGAGGACCCGATGAAGGGCTTGAAATCCATTGCCGCCGCGCTGGCGCTCGCCGCCGCGGCGGGATGCGCGAGCACCGCCGAGCGCGACCCGCGCGACCCGCTCGAGCCGTTCAACCGCGCCGTCTACCGCTTCAACGAGGGCCTCGACGAGGCGGTGGCGAGGCCGCTCGCCACGGCGTATCGCGACGTGGTGCCCGAGCCGCTGCGCAACTACGCGCGCAATTTCTTCGGCAACATCGCCGATCTGCTGATCGGCGCGAACAACATCCTGCAGGGCAAGCCGGGCGAAGGATTGCAGGACTGGGCGCGCTTCGTGTTCAACTCGTTCTTCGGCGTCTTCGGCATCAACGACGTCGCTTCCGACATGGGCTTCGAGAAGCACAACGAGGACTTCGGCCAGACCCTGGGACGCTGGGGCGTCGGCGACGGCGCGTATCTCGTGCTGCCGCTGCTCGGGCCGAGCACGCTGCGCGACGGCGCCGGCACCGCGGTCGACCTCTACGCCGATCCGCTGAGCGACATCATCGGCCCCGTGCCCCTGCGCAATTCGGCGATCGCGCTCCGCCTCGTCGGCACGCGCGCCGATCTGCTGGA
>CAYOVM010000063.1:0-5646 GCA_964407355.1 uncultured Enterobacteriaceae bacterium | reverse complement strand
GACCTGATCGCGAAGGACAAGGAGATCCAGTCGGGCAACCGGGCGAAGCTGATCGAGCTCATCCAGGCGAAGGTGCTGCCGCACTTCAACTTTCCGGCGATGACCGCGCTCGCCATGGGCCAGAGCTGGAACAAGGCGACGCCGGACCAGAAAAAGCGCCTCACCGAGGAGTTCAGGACCTTGCTCGTGCGCACCTACGCGAGCGCGCTTGCCGCCTACAGCGAGCAGAAGCTCGACTTCCGGCCGTTGCGCGCGAAGCCGACCGACACCGACGTCACGGTAAACGTCCGGGTCCTGCAGCCCGGGTCGCAGCCGGTGCCGATCGACTACAACATGGAGAAGACCTCCGCGGGCTGGAAGGTCTACGACGTGATGGTGGGCGGCGTCAGCCTGGTCGCCAACTACCGCACCGAGTTCAACAATGCCGTGCGCGAGGCCGGCATCGAGGGGCTCATCAAGAATCTGCAGACGAAGAACCGGCCTGCCGCGGCACCCCCTGCGCCTGCGGCGCCCGCGGCCCCCGCCGCGCCCGCGGGAGAGAAGAAATGATCCGCCGCGACGGCCGCCGGATGTTCGTGGGCGGGCCGGTGACGCTCGCCAACGTCGCGAGCGTGCTCGAGGAAGGCCGGCGCCATCTGCACGAGGGCGTGCGCGCCGTCGACCTGAGCGAGGTGACCGACATGGATTCCTCGCTGCTCGCGGTGCTTCTCACCTGGCTGCGCGACGCGCGCATCGAGGAGCACGAGCTTACGTTCGCCAACCTTCCCGAGGCATTGCAGACCATCTCGCGCCTCTACGGGGTGGATGGCCTGCTTCCCGTCGGTACATCTTCAGCCCGGACCTCGGCGTCCCCCCCGCACTGAAAGCAATCGAGGTACGGCAGGTCGAGAAGCGCTACGGCGCGCTGCGCGCGCTCGACGGGATCTCGCTTTCGGTGGAGGAAGGGGAGTTCTTCGGCCTGCTCGGCCCGAACGGCGCCGGCAAGACCACCCTCATCAATGTGATCGCCGGCCTCGCGCGCGCCGATCGGGGCGCGGTCGCCGTGATGGGCGCGGACGTGGTCGCGGCCTACCGCCGCGCGCGGCGCATGCTCGGCGTGGTGCCGCAGGAGCTGGTGTTCGATCCGTTCTTCACGGTGCGCGAGACGCTGCGCATCCAGTCGGGCTACTTCGGCATCCGCCGCAACGACGCCTGGATCGACGAAGTGATGCACCACCTCGACCTCACGTCGAAGGCGAACGTGAACATGCGCGCGCTCTCGGGCGGGATGAAGCGGCGCGTGCTGGTCGCGCAGGCGCTCGTCCACAAGCCGCCGGTGATCGTCCTCGATGAGCCCACCGCGGGCGTGGACGTCGAGCTGCGACAGGGCCTCTGGCAGTTCGTGCGCCGGCTGAACCGCGAAGGGCACACGGTGGTCCTCACCACCCATTACCTCGAGGAAGCCGAGCTCTATTGCAACCGTATCGCGATGCTCAAGGCGGGCCGCGTGGTGGCCCTCGACTCGACGAAGAACCTGCTGCAGACGTTCTCCGGCCTCGAGATGCGCCTGCGCCTCGACCGCGAGAGCCTGCCGGAGCCGTTTCCGGCGCGGGTGGTGTCGCGCGAGGGGACTATGTTCGTTCTGAAGCTCGACGACTACCGCCACCTAGAGGAAGCCCTGGCGCGGCTGCGCGAGGCGGGCCTGAAGATCCTCGAGATGGAGCTGCAGCCCCCGGACCTCGAGGACGTGTTCCTGCGCCTGACCGGTAAAGGGACGGAGACTCCCTCGTGACGAGCTTCTGGACGCTGTTCCACAAGGAGATGCTGCGCTTCTGGAAGGTGAGCATCCAGACGGTCGCCGCGCCGGTGCTGACCGCGTTGCTCTACCTCGTCGTGTTCTCGCATGCCCTGGAAGGACGGCTGAAGGTGTACGACAGCGTGCCGTACACGGAATTTCTGGTGCCGGGGCTGGTCATGATGAGCGTGCTGCAGAACGCCTTCGCGAACAGCTCCTCGAGCCTCATCCAGTCGAAAATCACCGGCAACATCGTGTTCGTGCTGCTGCCGCCGATCTCGCACCTGGAGTTTTTCGGCGCCTACGTCGCCGCTGCGGTGGTGCGCGGGCTGGTGGTCGGCGCCGGCGTCGCCGCGGCCGCCGCGATTTTCGTCCGGCCCCATCTCGAGGCGCCCCTCTGGGTGCTCGGCTTCGCGATCCTCGGCGCCGCGCTCCTCGGCGCGCTCGGCCTGGTCGCCGGCATCCTCTCCGAGAAGATCGACCAGCTCGCCGCCTTCCAGAACTTCGTCATCATGCCGCTCACCTTTCTGTCGGGCGTGTTCTACTCGGTGCATTCGCTGCCCGCGGTGTGGCTCGCGGCTTCGCACGCCAACCCGTTCTTCTACCTGATCGACGGCTTTCGCTACGGCTTTTTCGGCGTCTCGGACGTCTCGCCCGCTATAAGCCTCGCCGTGCTCGGAGTAAGCTTGGCGCTCGTTTCCGCCGGCGCGCTCTGGATGCTCGCCACGGGCTACAAGCTGCGCCACTGAGGACGAATCAAAGCAAATCCCGACTATGGTCACTCCCGAGAGCATCAAGCACGGAATCGAAGCCGGCATCGCCGCCGAGCGCGTCGAGGTCGTCGGCGACGGCCAGCATTTTCAGGCGCTGGTGGTCTCCAGCGCGTTCGCCGGCAAGAGCCGCGTCCAGCGCCATCAGCTGGTTTATGCCGCGCTGGGAGAGCGCATGCGCGAGGAAATCCACGCGCTGTCGATGCGCACGCTCACGCCCGAGGAGTGGAAGGCGAATGGATAAGCTGAGAATCACGGGCGGGCTGCCGCTCGAAGGCGAAGTGCGCATCTCGGGGGCGAAGAACGCCGCGCTGCCGATCATGTGCGCGGCGCTGCTGAGCGCGAAGCCGCTTTCGCTCACCAACGTTCCGCGTCTGATGGACACCGCGACGATGACCAAGCTGCTGGGGCAGCTCGGCGTCGAGGTCGAGCGCGGCGACGGCAGGATGGTGCTGCAGGCGAAGACCGTCTCGCGGCCGCTCGCGCCCTACGAGCTGGTAAAAACCATGCGCGCCTCGGTGCTGGTGCTCGGCCCGCTGCTTGCGCGTTGCGGTCGCGCGCAGGTCTCGCTGCCCGGCGGCTGCGCGATCGGCGCGCGGCCCGTGGACCAGCACATCAAGGGCCTGCAGGCCATGGGCGCGACCATCAACGTCGACCACGGCGACATGCATGCTTCCGTCGAGCGCCTGCGCGGCGCGCGCATCGTCATGGACCTCGTGACGGTGACCGGCACCGAGAACCTGATGATGGCCGCGACGCTCGCCGAGGGCACGACGGTGCTCGAGAACGCGGCGCGCGAGCCCGAGGTCATCGACCTCGCGCGCTGCCTCACGGCCATGGGCGCGAAGATCGAGGGCGCCGGGACCGACGTGATCCGCATCGAGGGCGTCGCCTCGCTGGGCGGCGCGGCCCACCGCATCATGCCCGATCGTATCGAGACCGGAACCTATCTTGCGGCGGCGGTCGCCGCCGGCGGCAAGGTGCGCCTCGCCGGCGCCATGCCCGAGACGCTCGAGGCGACGCTGGAGAAGCTGCGCGAGGCGGGCGCCACCATCCGCCTCGGGGAGAGCTCGATCGAGATCGAGTCGCAGGGCCGGCCCCGCTCGGTCAGCGTGCGGACCGCGCCGCATCCCGGTTTCGCCACCGACATGCAGGCGCAGTTCATGGCGCTCGCGACCATCGCGAGCGGCAGCGCGTCCATCACCGAGACGATCTTCGAGAACCGCTTCATGCACGCGCTCGAGATGCAGCGCATGGGCGCCGACATCAGCATCCACGGAAACACGGCGCTGGTGCGGGGCGTCGAGCGCCTGCAAGGCGCGACGGTGATGGCGACCGACCTGCGGGCCTCGGCGGGCCTGGTGGTCGCGGCGCTCGCCGCCGAAGGAACCTCGCAGATCGAGCGCATCTACCACCTCGACCGCGGCTACGAGGCGCTGGAGAAGAAGCTGTCCGCGCTCGGCGCCCGCATCGAGCGCGTCAGCTAATCCTCGGCCTTTTTTTCCTCCGCCTGCGGTTCCTCCACCGCGACCCTCTCCTGCAGGAATTGCAGCACCGCGATCTCGTCGCGCCGCAGCGCCGCTTCCGGCCGCTCGCGGCGCATGTGCTTCTTGAGAGGCGCCGCGGGCACCGTGCGCCCCAGGTGGTACGCCTGGATCAAGCCGGGGTGGATGTAGTACTTGCGGCAGACGGCGCGAGTGTTGCCGAGCCGCTCGGCGACGGTATCGATCACGCGGATGATGTTCCGGTCGGCCTCGCCGCGGCTCGACGCAGGGCCGATGGTGCGCAGCTCCAGCGCCGCGAGCATCGTCCCGCCCCAGGTGCGGAAATCCTTCGCCGTGATTTCGCGGCCGGAGATTTCCCGTAAATAGTCGTTCACGTCGTCCGAAGTGATGGACTGGCGCCGCCCGAAGGCGTCCACGTACTGGAACATCTCCTGGCCGGGAAGGTCGCGGCAGCGCTGCACGATATGGGCGAGCCGCAGGTCGTTGAGGGCGATCGAGTGCTCGATGCCGCTCTTGCCCCGGAAGGTGAAGCGCAGCGTCGAGCCCTTGACGCTGACGTGGCGCCGGCGCAGCGTGGTGAGGCCGTAGGAGCGGTTGGCGCGCGCGTACTCGTCGTTTCCGACCCGGATCAGGGTCTTGTCGAGCAGGCGCACCACGGTGGCGAGCAGCTGGCGGCGGCCGAGGTTGACCGAGCGCAGGTCGCGCTCCATGCGCTCGCGCAGCTTGGGCAGCGCCTCGCTGAACTCCAGCATCCGGCGGAATTTCGACTGGTCGCGCGCTTCCCGGTACGAAGGGTGGTAGCGGTACTGCTTGCGGCCGCGGGCGTCGCGCGCGGTGGCCTGGATGTGCCCCGAGGGGTCCGGGCAGATCCACACCTCCGTCCAGGCCGGCGGGATGGCGAGCGAGTTGAGGCGCCGGCGCACGGCGGCATCGCTGATCCGCGTGCCGTCCGGGGCGTAGTAAGTCCAGCCCGTCCCCGAACGGCGCCGGCTGATTCCGGCGGTTCCGTCGGTGACGTAGACCAGTCCCGCGTGGTCCGCCGACTTGCGATGCTCGCGGTTGCGCGAAGACGAACTCATGGCTCTCCCGCGCGGATTAGAGCATGACGCCGAAAAAACTGTAAAATCCCTTTTCGAATCAGGCCCCAACGGAAGACCAGGGAAGGCCGGGTCCTTCCTCCCCCCGCGGGCCTTTTTTCATTTGCACATGGACACGATCAGCATCGCGCTTTCCAAGGGACGGATCCTCGACGAGACGCTGCCGCTGCTCGCGCGCGCCGGGCTGAAGCCGCGCGGAGATCCGGAGCGCTCCCGCAAGCTGATTCTCGCCACCAATCGGCAAAACCTGCGGCTGATCGTCGTGCGCGCCTCGGATACGCCGACCTACGTGCAGCATGGCGGCGCCGACCTCGGCGTCGCCGGCCATGACGTGCTCGCCGAGCACGGCGGCGAAGGGCTGTACCAGCCGGTCGACCTCGGCATCGCCCGCTGCAAAATGATGGTGGCGGTGAAGAAAGGCTTCGACTATGCCGGCGCGGTGCGCCAGGGCGCGCGGCTGCGCGTCGCCACCAAGTACGTGAACATCACGCGCGAGCACT
>CAYOVM010000062.1:9475-15939 GCA_964407355.1 uncultured Enterobacteriaceae bacterium | reverse complement strand
GTACGAGCGCCTGCCGCAGTCGCGCAAGGACGGCGTGATGCGCTCGGTCTATTCCGGGCGGGCCTGCCGGCCGGAGGAAGTGGCCGAGACGATCCTGTGGCTCGGCACGGCGAGCCCGCCTTACATGAGCGGCGCCACCATCGACATCAACAACGGGTCGTATCCACGCTAGAGGCAAACCCCCGCTCGCAAGCTCGCCGCCCCCTTGTCAGGGGGCCGACTTAACGGACGCGGTAGATTTCCTCGTCGAAGTTGCCGCGCGAGACGAGCAGGCTGGCGCGCTTCTGGCCGATCTGCGCGGTGAGCACCGCGCGATCCGGCTTGCTTTCCCAAAGCACCTTGTAGAGCTCGCGCATTTTCCCTTCCGGTCCGACGGTCTCCTTCACTTCCGAGACCGGATTGCCGTAGCGCGACTTGAGCTGCTTCGTCACGCGGTCGAGGTCCTTCGTATCGAAGCGCACGTCGAAAGCCTGCACCGCGCCCTTCTTCAGGTAGAAGGTGATGCGCCCCTCGGCGCCGCCGAAGGAGATCTTCGCGTCGTCGCAGCGCCGCTCGGCGGCCTTGCTCGCCCACTCCAGCGCCTTGCAGTAGGCGCTCGGAAAGCGCTTCTTGATCTCCTCCTCGCTCGCGCCGAGGGCGACGCCGTTCGCGTCGTAGGCGGCGCGGGCGGGCGGCGCGACGAAAAAGGCGGCGACGGAAAAGACGGCGGCGAGGAAGGCGAGGCGCGGGCCGCTAGCGTTTCGCATCGATCTCTTTTCTGCGAAAGCAGCGGTTCTCATGGTCGTTCACCATTCCGGTCGCCTGCATGAAGGCGTACATGATAGTCGAGCCGACGAACTTGAAGCCGCGCCGCTTCAGGTCCGCGGAGAGGGCGTCGGAGACGGCGTCGCGCGCGAGGCCGTGGCGCGAAGGACGGCGCGGCCTGCCCTCGACGAAGGCCCACAGGTAGCGCGAGAAGCTGCCGAACTCGCGCTTCACCTCGATGACGCAGCGCGCGTTGCCGATGGTGGCGTCGATCTTCGCCCGATTGCGCACGATCCCGGGGTTCGACAACAGCTGCTTCTTCTTGCGCTCGCCGTACCGGGCGACCTTCGCGACGTCGAAACCGTCGAAGGCCTTGCGGTAGTTCTTGCGCTTGGCGAGGATCGTGTCCCAGGAGAGCCCGGCCTGCGCGCCTTCGAGGATGAGGAGCTCGAAGAGCTTGCGGTCGTTCCTGAGAGGCACGCCCCATTCCCGGTCGTGATACGCGACAGCCAGCGGATTGCGGGGCCAGGCGCAGCGCCGGATCATGCGATCCTCCTTCCCCCCGCCACCGGCTTTTCGTTCTTCACCTCGTGGCTCGCCGGCCGCGCGCGCAGCCGCAGGTCGATCTGCTCGGCGCGCTCGCGCTCGGCGAGGCGGAACGCCTGGTCGCGCGCAGTGAGATATTGCGCCGGCCAGTGCTGCCCGGCGTGCTGGTACCAGGCCGAGGCCTGCAGCGTGAAGCTGGGATTGGCGAGGTGCGGCCGCGCGAGCGCCACGAGGTCCGCCTTGCCCGCCGCGAGCAGGGTGTTGACCTGGTCGGCGGTCGTGATCGCGCCCACCGTCATGGTCGGCAGGCCGACCTCGTTGCGCACCCAGTCGGCGAACGGCGCCTGGTACATGCGGCCGTAGACCGGCTTTTGCTGCGGCACCGTCTGGCCGCTCGAGCAGTCGATGAGATCGCAGCCGGCCTCCTTCAGCATGCGAGCGAGCGCGATCAGGTCCTCGCCGGAAAGCCCGCCCGGCGCCCAGTCGGTGGCGGAGATGCGCGCCGACATCGGCTTTCCCTGCGGCCAGACCTTCCGGCAGGCGCGCCACAGCTCGAGGGGGAAGCGCATCCGGTTTTCGATCGGGCCGCCGTAGGCGTCGGTTCTTCGATTGGTCAGCGGCGAGATGAAGCTGGCGAGCAGGTAGCCGTGCGCCATGTGGATCTCGAGCATGTCGAAGCCCGCCTCGTCCGCGTAGCGGGTCGCCTTTTCGAAGTCGGCGATGATCTCGTCCATGTCCGGCCGGCTCAACTCGCGCGGGACCTGCGAGATTCCCTCGTAGTACGGGATCGGCGAGGCGGAGACCAGCGGCCAGTTTCCCGCCTCCAGCGGATGATCCATGCGCTGCCAGCCGAGCTGGGTCGAGCCCTTGCGGCCCGAATGGCCGAGCTGCATGCACAGCTTCGCCTTCGAACTGGCGTGGCAGAAATCGACGATGCGCTTGAACGCATCGCGCTGCGTTTCGTTCCAAAGGCCGGTGTCGCCGGGCGAGATGCGCGCTTGCGGCGAAGGGCAGGTCATCTCGACATACACCAGGCCCGCGCCGCCGACGGCGCGTGCGCCAAGGTGCACGAGATGCCATTCCCCCGGCACCCCGTCCACCGCGCAATACTGGTCCATGGGCGATACGACCACGCGGTTCTCCAAGACCATGTCGCGCAGGCGAAACGGGGTGAACATCGGCACCGGCGGATTGTCGAGGTCGATGTCGAAGCCCTGCTCGCTCACCTTCTTCGCGAACCACTGATGGATTCTTTTGATGAAGGCGGGATCGCGTAATTCGAGGTTCTCCCAGGTGATCTGCTTGGAGCGCGACATGACGCCGAAGGCGAACTGCGGCGGCTCCATGCCCCAGTAGCGCTGCATGTGCTCGAACCAGGCGAGCGAGACGTTGGCCGCGTGCTGCGTTTTCTCGACTTCTTCTCTTCTTGCCGTGTCGTATTTCGCTAACGCCTCCCCTACGGCATCTTCACTCCGCAGCGCTTCGAACAGGGCGATCGCATCTTCCATCGCCAGCTTTGTCCCGGAACCGATCGAGAAGTGCGCCGTCGCCTTTGCATCGCCGACCAGGACGGCGTTGTTCAGCACCCAGGTCTTGTTGGTGATGTTCGGGAAGTTGCGCCACACCGAGCGGTTCGCGACCAGCGGATGGCCGTCCAGCTCCTCGGCGAACACCTCCTGCAAGACGGCGAGCATTTCGGGCTCGGCCATCCGCTCGAAGCCGAAGTTGCGCCAGGTGCGCTCGTCGGTCTCGATGACCCAGGTGGAGCGCTCCGCCTCGTACTGGTAGCAGTGCGCGAGGATGATCCCGTGCGGCGTCTCGCGGAAGAAATACTTGAAAGCGTCGAGCGGCCGGGTGGAGCCGAGCCAGGTGAACTTGTTCGGCCGCAGGTCGACGCTCGGCTGGAAGTGCCGCTCGTTCTTCGAGCGGATCTTCGAGTTGATGCCGTCGGCGACCACGATCAGGTCCGAATCCGGGAATTCCGACAGGTCCTCGACCTCGCGCTGGAAGCGCATCCGCACCCCGAGCTCGCGAGCGCGGTCCTGCAGGATGTCGAGCAGCGCCGCGCGCGAGCAGCCGCAGAAGCCGTTGCCGCCGGAGCGCATCACCTCGCCCTTGTAGACCACGTCGACGTCGCCCCAGTAGGCGAAGCGGCGCCGGATGCGCTCGTAGGTGACCGCGTCGTAGGCCTTGAACGTGTCGAGGGTCTGGTCCGAGAACACCACGCCGAAGCCGAAGCTGTCGTCGGGCCGGTTGCGCTCGTAGACCGTGACCTCCCAGCGCGGCCAGGCCTTCTTCGCGAGCAGCGCGAAGTAAAGCCCGCCCGGCCCGGCGCCGACCACGCTCACTTTCACGAGGTCTTTCATTCCGGGATCACGGCGGTCGCCTCGATTTCGAGGCGCGCTTCGCTTTCGATGAGGCCGCCCACCTGCACCACCGCCATCGCCGGATAGTGCCGGCCCATGAGCTCGCGGTAGGCCACGCCCACGCCCATCAGGGACTTCAGGTACTCGTCCTTGTCGATCACGTACCAGGTGAGGCGCACGATGTGCTCGGGCTTGCCGCCGTCCTGCGCCAGCACTTCGAGGATGTTCTTCAGCGTCTGGCGGAATTGCCCGGTAAAGCCCTTCTCCTTCCATTCGCCCTGCCCGGTCCAGCCCACCTGGCCGGCGATGAAGACCAGCCGGCCCTTCGCCGAAATCCCGTTCGAGAAGCCTTTCGCGCGCGCCCACCCGGGAGGCTGGAGGATCTTCATCGCGGCGCCTGCCGGAGCTTGAAGCGCTGCAGCTTTCCGGTCTCGGTGCGCGGCAGCGCGTCGACGAATTCCACGGCGCGCGGGTATTTGTACGGCGCGATGAGCGCCTTCACATGCTCCTGGAGCTGCTTCGCCGTCTCCGCCGCCGGCGAAAATCCCTTGTTCAGGACGACGAAGGCCTTGACGACGGTGCCGCGCTCCTCGTCCGGCCAGCCGATCACCGCGCACTCGCCGACCGCGTCGTGCTCGAGCAGCGCGCCCTCGACCTCGGGGCCGGCGATGTTGTAGCCCGCCGAGATGATCATGTCGTCGATGCGCGCCTGGTAGAAGAAGTAGCCGTCCTCGTCCATGAGGTAGGCGTCGCCGGTGATGTTCCAGCCTCGCTGGACGTACTGCTTCTGCCGCTCGTCGGCGAGGTAGCGGCAGCCCGTCGGCCCCTTCACCGCGAGCCTTCCGACCTTGCCGGGCTCACAGACGTTGCCCTCTTCGTCCAGCACCGCCGCGCGGTAGCCCGGGATGGCGTAACCGGTCGCGCCGCGGCGCACCCGCTCCGGCGTGTGCGAGATGAACGTGTGCGTCATCTCGGTCGAGCCGAGGCCGTCGATGATCTCGATCCCGGTCGCCTCCTTGAAGAGCTGGCGCGTGGCGTCGGGCAGGGCCTCGCCCGCCGAGACGCATTTCTTCAGGCTTTTCAGCGAAAAATCCTTCGCCATGGCGGCCATCCGGCGATAGACGAGCGGCGAGGAGAAGCACACGTTGGCGTTGAACCGGTCGATGGTGGCGAGCAGGGATTCCGGCGTGTGCTTCTCCGCGAGCACGGTCGAGGCGCCGAAGCGCATCGGGAAGCACAGCAGGCCGCCCAGGCCGAAGGTGAAGGCGAGCGGCGGCGTGCCGCAGAACACGTCGTCCTTGTGGGTTTTCAGGATGGAGCGCGGAAAGCAGTCGCACATCGCTATGACGTCGCGGTGGAAATGCATCGTGCCCTTCGGCATGCCGGTGGTGCCGGAGGTAAAGGCGATCAGCGCCACGTCCTCGGCGGAGGTGGCGACGTTGGTGAACCAGAGCGGCTGCCTCTGCGCCAGCGAATCGAGCGAATCGGGCGCGTCGTCATGCCAGCAGGCGATGCTTTTCAGGGAAGGACAGCTCGATCGGGCTTTTTCCAGCTCGGCCTCGAGGTCCTTGTCGCACAGCGCATGCGTGATCCGGGCCTTCGTGATGATGTCCGTGAGCTCCTTCGCCCGCAAGAGCGGCATCGTCGCCACGCAGACTCCGCCGGCTTTCATCACCGCGAGCCAGCACGCGGCCATCATCGGGCTGTTCGGTCCGCGCAGCAGCACGCGGTTGCCCGGCTTGAGCCCCATCTCGCGCACCAGCACGTTGGCGATGCGGTTCGCCTGCGTGAAGAGCTGCGTGTAGGTGCACTCGCCGTCGTGCGTGCGCAGCGCGATGCGATGGCCGTGTCCGCGCGTCACCGGCTTGTCGAGGAGCTCGGTGGCGCAGTTCAGGCGCGCCGGATACTTCAGCTCGGGCAGCTCGAAAAGGAGCTCGGGCCACTCGCCGGACGGCGGCAGGTTGTCGCGCGCGAAGGAATCGAGGTGGGCGCTGTAGCGATCCATCAATCGCCCTCGAAAACGGGCTTGCGCCGGGCGGCGAACGCCTCGTAGGCGCGGTGGAAATCCCGCGTCTGCATGAGCAGCGCCTGCGCCTGCGCTTCCTTCTCGATCGCGTCGTCCAGCCCCGCGTTCCATTCCTCGTGCAGCATTTTTTTGGTCATGGCGTGCGCCAGCGTCGGGCCGGCGGCGAGCTCCTTTGCGGTTTCGATCGAAAGATCCAGGACCCGATCGCCGACGCGATTGAAGAACCCCCACGCCAGGCCCTCCTCCGCGCTCATCGAGCGGCCGGTGTAGAGGAGCTCCGCCGCGCGTCCCTGCCCGACGATCCTGGGCAGCATGGCGCAGGCGCCCATGTCGCAGCCCGCGAGGCCGACGCGCACGAAAAGGAACGCGGTCTTCGCGGACGGCGCCGCGTAGCGCAGGTCGCAGGCCATCGCGATGATGGCGCCCGCGCCGGCGCAGACCCCTTCGACCGCCGCGATCACCGGCTGCGGGCAATGGCGCATCGCCTTCACCAGGTCGCCGGTCATGCGCGTGAACTCGAGCAACTGCGGCGGAGACATTTTCGTCAATGGACCGATGATCTCGTGGACATCGCCCCCCGAGCAGAAATTTCCACCCGCCCCGCAAATCACAATTGCAGAGATTTTCTTTTCGTGTTGAAGCGACAGGAAAAAATCCCTCAGTTCCGCGTACGACTCGAATGTCAGCGGGTTCTTGCGCTCCGGGCGGTTCAGCGTGATCACGCCGACCTTGCCTTCGACGCGCCACAGGAAATGCCTGGCTTGGATCACGACTCGACCTCC
>CAYOVM010000062.1:0-9375 GCA_964407355.1 uncultured Enterobacteriaceae bacterium | reverse complement strand
CATTTTCAGTCCCGGGTGATGAGGGTGTGGCCGAGGCGCTTCGCGCGCGGATAGTCGCGATGGACGGAAGCGAAGATCCGCTTGAGGTTGCGCCACGGCGAGGGATCGGAATAGAAGCGCTGCAGGAACAGCATGTCGGCGACGAGGCTCGCCATCCAGTCGACGGTGGTGGCGTAGCCGATCACCGCCCGCGTCCCGGTTTCCTTCAGGAAGCGGCGCGCGAAGCGGCGGCCCTCGGCGCCGCGCAGCACGTTGCAGGCCGCGAAGTAGACCAGGTTCCGGTAGCCGCCGCTGCCGTAGCCGGCGAACGCCTCGCACAGTCGCTCCGGGCCGACGTGTCCGAGCATCGATTTCACGGTGCCGGGCGCCCCGTGGAACGCGAGGTAGTAGACCGGCGCGTCGAAAAGCTCCTTCTGTCGCCACATCAGGCCGCCCGGGCGCTTCGTGTAGTACTCGAGCCCGCCCTGGGACTCGACGAAGCGATGCGCGACGACAAGCGGCGGATGCACGAGCGGCGCCATCGCCTCGAAAAAGCCTTTCACCGAGAACGTCTGGAACATGCGCTCGTTCCAGTAGGACTCCAGGCAGACCAGCTTGGGCGGCGGCTTCATTCGCGATGTGAGAAACTGGGCGGCATGAAAATTCCGTTAATTATCGCCTTGGTCGCGCTGGTCCCGCTCGCGTCGCCGTCCGCGGTGCACGCACAGCAAACCAACGAGAGGCAGCAGGCGGACGAGAGGGAAATGCAACTGCTCGGCACGATCGCCCAGTGCCTGATCGCGGGCCTGCCCGGCGACTGGGCGCGAGCGCAGATGATCGTCGAGCTCGAGGCGCCCGGCACGCCGGGCGGCGTGGTGAGCTACCGGTTCTCGCGCACGCTCTCCCGGGATACGTTCGAGCCGTTCACGCCATGCGACGAGAGCAAGCCGCCGGCGACTCTCGCGGAGGTACGCGGGCTGCAAAGCCCGGAGCGCGGGGGCTGGAAGACGGCGCGCTTCGTGGTCAATCGCGACGGCAAGTTCGACCTGAAGTACGAATATCCCAGGTAGCCCGGGGCGCAAAAGAAAACGCCCGACCCTGCGAAGGGTCGGGCGTTTCGTTGCGCAGGCCGGCTAGGGGAAGGGGACCACCACCGAGTTGGATTGATACTCGATGCCCGTCTCGCGGTCCATCAGCTTGATATAGACCGCCGGCGGCGGCGTGGCGCCCGACGGAATTATGCCGAACCAGATGCCGTTGAGATCCGACGGCGTTCCGAGCGCGCAGAAGCCGTAGATGCGGTCATTGTTGTCGCTGCGGAAGAAATCGACCCAGGTCCGCGACGCCGCGTTATTCAGGCCGCACGGCGGCAGATCCGGGCGCGCCGCGAACATCGCCGCCGGATAGGCCGCAAAGTTCGCCACCGTGAAGAAGTAGCGATCGACGGTGTTGGCGAACGCGTCGGTGCCGGTTTCCTTGCGATCGAAAACCAGGATCGGATTCGGAATCGACTCGGAGACGTCGGTCAGGTTGACGATCACGGTCGCCGGCACGGTGGTGACTCCGTCGGAGGCCGTCACGGTCAGCACGAAGGCGGGCGACGTCTCGAAGTCGAGCGCCGCGCTGTTGAGGACGCTGATCACCCCGGCCGCCGAGATCGCGAATGCGCCTCCGGTATTGCCGGCGGTGATGGCGAACGCGGGCGTGCCTTCCGGATCCGACGCGATCACCGTGCCGACCACCGTCGCGGCGGGCGAATTCTCCGGGATCGAGAAGGTCGCGCCGGAGATCGTCGGCGGCTCGTTGACGTTCGTCAGGTTGACGGTCGTCGTCGCGAGCGTGGTGTTGACGCCGTCGGAAACCGACACGGTCAGCGCGAAGCTCGGCGTGGTCTCGAAGTCGAGCGCGCCGCTGTTGACGACGGTTATCGCCCCGGCCCCCGAGATCGCGAACGCGCCCCCGGTGTTGCCGGCGGTGATGGCGAACGACAGCGCGCCGCCTTCGGGGTCCGACGCGACGACCGTGCCGACCGCCGTCGCCGCGGGCGAATTCTCCGGGATCGCGAAGGTCGGGGTGGCGACCACCGGCGCCTCGTTGATGTTGCAGACGCCGACGACGAGATCCTGCTCGACGAAGAGATTGCCGACGTCGGTGCTGCGAACGCGCACGGCATAGCTCGGCTTCGCCTCGAAATTGAGCACGCCGTCGGTGATCAGCAGCTGGTCCGCGTTGACGCCGCCGATGCTGAACTTGGCGGCGTCGGCGCCGCCGACGACGGTGTACTCGTGCGTGGTGAGCCCGGTATCGGCATCCACCGTCGAGAGCGAGCCGACGCTCACGCCGGCCGCCGTGTTGGTGTTCTCGGGAATGCAGGTGCCGGGAAAGCCGATCGACGTCGGCGCGACGTTGAACGTCAGCAGCGCGGCGAGCAGGTCGATGCGCCGGATGTGCGCCGCCGGCGCCTGGAGCGCGACGCCCGTCGAGTAGAGCAGCGTGCGCAGATCGGCGTTCGTGGTCGCCGGGCTGCGCGCGAGCACGAGCGCCGCCCCGCCGGAGGCGAGCGGCGTCGAGAACGACGTGCCGGTCGCCATGGCGTAACCGGTCGCCGACACGTACGCCGGGTCGCAGGTCGGGCATGCGGCGGCGGTGCGCGCCGTCGACGGCACCGCGGTGCCGGGCGCGGCGAGGGAAACCCAGGTTCCGTAATTGCTGGGCAGCGTTCCCGTATGGATCACATCCAGGTTCGATCCGTCGACCTCGCTGTTCGCCACGGGCATCGCGACCGGCGTGACCCCGCTGGTGCAGGCGGCCGGATAGTTGTTGCCGGTACCGCCGTCGTTGCCGGCGGCCGCGACCACCAGCCTGCCCTCGACCGTGTCCGCGGTGGTGACGGCAGGACAGATAATGCCGGCGCTGAACCCCACGAGCGCCGAGCTGATCGAGAGGATCCTCGCGCCCTGGCCTCTCGCGTAATTGATGCCGTCGAGAAGCTTGGCCGCGGTGACCGTGCCGTTCACCGCATAGCGCACGGTGAGCAGGCGGCCTTGCCAGGTCGCGCCGGCGACACCGAGCGCGTTGTTCGTGGCGGCGCCGACGAAGCCCGACACCAGCGTGCCGTGGCCGTAAGTGTCGGTCGCCGCGTTGCCGACATTGCAGGTGTTCGTGGCATGGCAGGTGGCCGGCGTGCTGACGGCCACGCAGCCCGCGCCGGTGCAGTCGGCGGCGACGATGTCGGCGCCCGAGGTGGCGAAGCGCGTGTCGGTGCCCCACGGGGTGGCCCAGAAGTCGGGGTGGTCGAAGTCGGCGCCCGAATCGATGACGGCGATCAGCATCGCGGGATCGCCGGTGGTGATCGCCCAGGCCTCCCGCGCCTTGACGCGGTCGAGCCCCCATTGCGTGGCGAGATCCGGGTCGCTCGGGGTGACCGGAACCACGGGCGGCGCCTGCAGCTCGCCGACGGTGTTCGGCGCCGCGAGCAGCACGCCGCCCACACGCCCCAGCCGGCGCAGGGTCTGGCGCAGCTCGCCGGCCGTTTGCGGCGCGCTCAGGCGGATCTGGTAGACCCCTTCGCCGGGCAGCGCACCGACGATCCGCCCGCCGACAAGCGCCGCCGCGGCGTCGACCCTGTCCTCGCCGAGGCCGGCGCGCACGCGGATCAGCACTTCGTCGGCAAGCACGCGTCCGCTGACGCCGCCGTCGCTGAAGCCGATGATGTTAGTCGCGCTCAAATCGGACGCGGCCAAGCCCACCGTGAACTGAGAGACGCACACGCGGCGCTCGCCGGAGAGCACCGTCTGCCCCCTCGCGGAGAGGACGCTCGCGCTCGCGTCGTAGCAACGGCCCGCCCTGGCGGCGGCCGCGCTGAACCGCACGACGGCGCTGTAGATCCGATCGCCGGCCGACAAGTCCGCGCCGGTGCCGTCGTCGCGCATGGGCACGCTGGTGTCGAGCCCACGGATATGCAGGGTGACCTTGGGTTGGACGCTGGCCGCGCCGCCGGCGAGCAGCACCGTGAACTTGACGTCGGTCGCCTGTCCCTCCGGCAGCGCTTCCGGCCAGGCAGCCGGCGCGAACGCCGACAGCGGCGCATGGCGCGCCCGCGCGGCCATCAAGGCGAGCTCGGCGTGGTGGGAGGCATGCCGCGGCAGCACGGCGGCCGGCCGCACCTCGATCCGGGGCGCCGTATCGTGCGCGGCGGCAATCGACGGAACCAGCATGCCGGCTCCGATCAGGAAATGCAGCAGATGCCGCCTGGCGGCACGGGCGATGAACATCATTGCGACCCCCCCGGGTAACTGACGAACTTAAAGTGAACTTCGGTTTATCAATTCGTCCGCGATTATCGGCTCCGCGTTCCGGAGCCGCAAGACGGTAAGGCCGCCGCGTCTGTGACTTTGTACCGCTTTCCCGTCAATCACCGCGATGCGGCAGCCTTGGCGCGCTCGCGAGTCCCGACGACATCAGCAGCAGCGGCCAGTCCCGCGTCCAGCAGCAGGCGTGATCGAACCCCGGACGCACCTCGAAGCGGGCGCCCGGCTGCCGGCTCGCGGCGGCGCCGATGAGCTGCGGCGGAACTTCACGGTCGTGCTCGCCGGCGAAATGGACCTGGCGAATGTGCGGCGGCAAAGGTGGACGCGCCGACGGGTCGAGCGAGGCCGAGAGCGGGTCGTAACGGTGGCGGCGCGTCCACGCGGCGACATCGAGGTTCCCGGCGATCGTCACCACGGCATCCACGCCGGCCACCCGCTCGGCGAGCAGCATCGCCAGAGCGCCGCCGCCGCTGTAGCCGATCAGCGTGAGGCGCGTGCCGGGCGCACGCGCGGCGGCGAGCGCCGCGGCCATGCTGGCGAGCACCGTCTCGGAATAGCGGGCGCCCGTCCACAGCGCGGGCTCGCAGCCGGCGTCGGCGTAGTGACCGTGGTAGCAGGGACGGCCGAGCAGCAGCGCCGCTTGCGGATCGCGCGCCATCAGCCGCAGCGCGAGCGGCGAGCGCGGCGTCGGATCGACCGCGGCGTGCCGGCCGTCGACCCATGGCGTGCCGTCGCTTTCCAGGTAGACGTGAAGACGATCGCCGGCCGTGGCGCGGCGGCCACGATAGAGGGCATGCGCGAAGCCGGCGCCGGCGACCTCCTCACGCACGAGGCCCAGCTCGTCGGCCTCGCGATCGAAGCGCGCCGAAGGCCCCGCGCAGGCGGCAAGCGCGAGCGGCAGCGCGAGCGCGAGCGCGCGGATGCGCCGGCGCCGCATCGCCGGGAAGATCAGAACTCGAAGATGAGGCCGGCGCTCGCCGCCCACGTGTTGAGGAACGCGTGGCCGGTGCGCTTTTCGTAATCGGCGAACAGCTGGAAGCCGCGCCCGAACTCGATGGTCGTGCCGACGCCGCTCACGAAGTAATTGCGGTCGGGAGCGTCGGTCCGGAAGGCGAAGCTCACCGCGGGACCGGTGGCGAGCCGCGGCGAAACGGTGCGGGCGTTGTCGCGGAATTCGTGGACGTAGGAAGTGCGCACGGACGGCACGATCGCGCCCCAGGCGAAGCCCCAGCGGTAGGACGCGCGAGCGCCGAGCGTGCCGGTGTGCGAAGCCGTGGTCTGCTCGGGGTAGAAGAACTCGAGCCCGGTGGTTCCGCTCTCGGTCGTCTCGCCGGTGCGATTCCTTACGTAGTTGGTGGCCGCGTTGACGCCCATGGTCAGAGCGCCCGCGTACCAGTCGTAGCCGCCGGAGAGGCCGGCCAGCGTCTGGCGCGACTTGGTCGTGGAGGTGGCGTTGCCGGAAATCATCCCCGCGGAAATGCGCCGCGTCGCATCCTGGGTCCCACGGCCGCCGCCGAGGTAGGCGCCGAGGTAGGCGCCGGGCACCGGCAGGTACGTGCCGTAGAGCATCAGCGTCGTGTTGCGCGAGCTCATCTTGCCGCCGTCGTTCGAATAGGTGCTGTCGCTGTCGGTGCGGCCGAGCGAGGCGCCGGCGACCAGCGTGTCGCCGAAGCGCCGGTCGAGGCCGATCAGGAGGCCGTTGAGGTCGGCGTTGTAGCCGTTCTCGAGATCGGTCAGCTTGCGCTTCGTGCGGCTGGTTTGCGCGCTGACGAAGCCGCCGAACGCTCCGGCGGTGAAATCGGCGCTGGCGCCGCCGCCGCGCTTGCGCTTTTTCTTCGCCTCCTCGTCGTCCATCTCGCGCTGGCGCTGCAGCCCGGCCTGGCCGGCGCTGCCGTAGCTGCCCGCGCTGCCGACGTTGGCGGTGCCGACGCCCGGCGTATAGGCGCCGCCGGCGAGGACGCCGCCCGGGAAGACTTTGTCGCAGACGTTCGTCAGAAAGTTGACATCCGGGTTCGGTCCGGTGCCGTTGGCGTTGCAGGCGGCGAAAAGACTTTCGAAAAACACTTTCTCCTGCGCTACCTGCGCCGAGGCCGCGGCCGGAACCAGCGCGCTCGCGCCGATCAGAAAGCGCAGCAGATGCCGCGGAGCTAAACGGACGATGGACATCGGGACCCTCCCCAGGGCGGTGCGGATTTTATTGGCCGCGAGTATGCGCCACGGAGCGTCGCGCAAGCAAGGCGCCAAGGCATAGAAAAACCGTGCACGCGCGCCTAGCGCGGCCGCGGCGGCTGCATCTGGATGCCGGAGCGTATGCCGCGCAGCAGGTCTTCGACCTGGCGCACCTGCATGCGGCGAACCGGCGACGGCGGGCTGAACTGGTCGGGAATCTCGGTGCCGAAGCCCGGCCGGTCGACGACCACGCTGCCGAACTGGTTGGCGACCTCGATCGCCGTCGGCCGGCGCTCGCCCTCGGGCTCCATAAGGATGATTTTCGCCGACGTGTCGTCGACTTCGCCCGCGACGTGGGTGCCGCGGATGCCGATGGTCGCGACCGGCGTCGTGATGCGCATCGACGAAGGCCGGACTTTGGCGATCGCTCCGGTGACGAAGCGGAAGCTGCCTTTGAGGATGCGCGCCGCGAAACCGCTCTCTTCGGGGCTCTTGCCCATCTCGAAACGATCGACGACGAAGACGCCGTTGGCGCCGATGTCGAACCGCGTCTCGTCGCGAAAGCGCAACGTGACGTTCGAGCCCGCGCCGACCTGAATTCGCTCGCCGCTCGAGATCACGGCGCCCGTGGCGAGGCGGCGCGGCGGCTGATTGGCCGCGACGGCCTCGACGGTCCCGCTCACCCGGTCGACGCGCGCGGCTTCCTGGGCCCACGCAGGCGACGCGAGAACGCCGCAGAGCGCGGCAACGATGAACAGCACAGTGCGCAATCTCGTCATGGCTGACCTCCCCGGTTGGTCAGTAGGGCCGGCCTCGCCCGGTAGCGGGCCGGCGGCGTTAGGGGCGGGAGTATAGCGTCATTGCTTCGCCGCCCAGCCGTCAACAGGCCGGGTCCGTGCGTGAAAATTCACGCGCGGCGCAAAAAATCGAAGTCGCAGCCGTGCTCGGCCTGGAGCACGTGGTCCATATAGAGCTTCGCGTAGCCGCGGCTCGGCGGTTCCGACGGCGCCTTCCAGGCCGATTTTCTTTTTTGCAGCTCGACATCGGAAACAAGCAGATCTATTTTCCGGTCACGAACGGACAGCTTGATCCGGTCGCCGTTCTTCACGAGGGCGAGCGGCCCGCCGACCGCGGACTCCGGAGAAACGTGCAGCACGATGGTGCCGTAGGCGGTTCCGCTCATGCGCGCGTCGGAGATGCGCACCATGTCCTTCAGGCCGGCGCGCGCGAGCTTCTGCGGGATCGGCAGGTAGCCCGCCTCGGGCATCGCGTAACCGGACTTCGGCCCGGCGTTCTGCAGCACCATGAAGTCGTCGGCCTTGATGTCGAGGTCCGGATCGTCGACCCGCGCCGCCATGTCGTCGAGCGACGTGAACACCACCGCCCTGCCCTCTTTTTCGAATAACGTGGAATCGGCGGCGGAGCGTTTCAGGATCGCGCCGTTGGGCGCCAGGCTCCCGAACAAGGCGACGAGGCCCCCTTGCGGCGAAAGCGGCTCGTCGAATTTCCTCACGACCGCGCGATCCACCCACGCGCCTTCCTCGTGCTTCAGGCGCTCGCCGAGCGTCTCGCCGGCGACCGTCATGCAATCGAGATGCAAGAGCGGCTTCAGCTCGCGCAGCACCGCGCCCACGCCGCCCGCCGCGTACAGGTCGGACATGTAGTGCTGGCCGGTCGGCTTGAGATCGACCAGCACCGGCGTCGAATCCGAGAGCACGTTCAGGCGCTTCAGGTCGATCTTCACGCCCACCCGTCCGGCGATGGCCGTCAGATGCACGATGGCGTTGGTCGAGCCGCCGATCGCGAGCAGCACACGCAGGGCGTTCTCGACCGATTTCTCATTGATTATTTCGCTGGGCCTGATTGGAGAGCGGGTCAGCTCGACTGCTCTGCGGCCGCTCGCTTCCGCCGCGCGCAGGCGATCGGCGTGCACCGCCGGAATCGCCGCGCTGCCGGGCAGCGCCATGCCGAGCGCTTCGGCGATCGAAGCCATGGTCGAGGCGGTGCCCATCACGGCGCAGGTTCCCGCGGTCGTGGCGAGGTTGCCTTCGACCTCGTCGATCCCTTTGGCATCGACCTTTCCCGCGCGATGCATCGCCCAGAAGCGCCGGCAATCGGTGCAGGCGCCCAGGCGCTCGCCGTGGAACGAGGTCGGCATCATCGGGCCGGCGAGGAGCTGAATCGCCGGAACATCCGCCGAGGCGGCGCCCATGAGCTGCGCCGGGACGGTCTTGTCGCAGCCGCCGACGAGCACCACCGCGTCCATGGGCTGCGCGCGCACCATCTCCTCGACGTCGATCGACATCAGGTTGCGGAACATCATCGACGTGGGCGAGAGGAACACCTCGCCCAGCGACACCGTCGGAAAATCGATCGGCAGCCCGCCGGCGGCGAGCACGCCGCGCTTCACCGCCTCGATGAGCTCCGGGAAATGGCGATGGCAGTTGTTGAAGCCGCTCTTCGAGTCGGCGATGCCGACCACCGGCCGCTCGAGCATCTCGCCCGAGTACCCCATGCTCTTCGCGAACGAGCGCCGCAGGTAGAGCGAGAACCCGGCATCGCCGTAGTTGGTGAGTCCTTTGGAGAGTCCCTTAGCCGCCATGTTCCGCCCGCAGAATGCTCGCCGCCTCGACCATCGAGCGCAACTTGCCGAACGCCGCTTCCCTCGGCAGGTACTTCATGCCGCAGTCGGGAGCGAGGATCACGTTCTCCGGTTTCACATGCTGCAGAGCTTTTCTGATCCGGCCTGCGATCGTTTGCGCCGTCTCGACCTCGTTGGTCGAAAGGTCGATGCAGCCGACCATGATTTTCTTGCCCGTCAGAGTGCCCAGGACCGAGCAATCGAGGCCGGATTGCGCGGTTTCTATGGAAATTTCCTTGCAGGAGCAGGCCGCGAGCTCGGGGAGGAACGAGTACG
>CAYOVM010000061.1:8424-15954 GCA_964407355.1 uncultured Enterobacteriaceae bacterium | reverse complement strand
TATTTGCGCCTTTGCCGGAGCTAGAATGCGGCCGGCGAAGGCTTTTTCAAGGGCCCGGCGCGAATAAGGAGAGTTGGCAGAGCGGTCGAATGCGGCGGTCTTGAAAACCGCTAGCCCGCAAGGGCTCGGGGGTTCGAATCCCTCACTCTCCGCCAGTCAAGTGGTTAGACGCTTTTACTGTTCATAGGGAAATGGGAAGTCGGCCCTGAAGGGCGGCGGCGCCGATCGGCGCCGGGTTTGACGTGCGTCAACAGGATGCCGGCATTGCCGGGTACCTTGGGCCGATGGATCGAACCTCGATCGACGCATTGATCGGGCATGAGAGCGCGGCGCTGCGCAACGAATTTCCCCGCGTGGACGAGTGCCGTGCACGCCTGGAAACGCTGAGCGAGGACCTCGCGCAGCGCTTCTCCCTGGGGCTCGATATCCGCCTGCCCCAAAGCCAGTTGCTGGTGTGCGGCAAGGCGAAGCACGACGCCCACGCCGCGGTCTACGCAGCCTTCGAGGAGGCGCGCGAGCGCCTCGCCGAGCACGAGAGGCGCTTCGCGTGACCGAGCCGTCGCTGCCGGTGCTGCCGGACGAAGAGATCGATAGCGCCGCGCTGATGGCGCTCGAAACGGACCGGCTGGTGCGCGCCTATGGCGCGCGCGCGACGCTCGGAATCTCGCCCGCCGCCGTCGGCCTCGCCTTCTTCGACTGGTGGCTGCACCTCGCGGCCTCGCCCGGCAAGCAGGCGGAGCTGGCGCGCAAGAGCGCGCGCAAATGGCTGCGCTTCGCGAACTACCTGTCGGCCGCGTGCAAGGGCGGCGCCTGCGCGGAGTGCATCGTGCCGCTGCCGCAGGATTCGCGTTTCAGAGCGCCGGAATGGTCGCAGTGGCCGTTCAACGCGCTCTACCAGGGCTTCCTGCTCCAGCAGCAATGGTGGCACAACGCGACGACCGGCGTGCACGGCGTGTCGCCGCACCACGAAGAGGTCGTGAATTTCGTCGTGCGCCAGATCGTGGACCTCTGGTCGCCGTCCAACTTTCCCTGGAGCAACCCGGAAGTCCTGCGCGCCGCGCGCGAGCAGGGCGGCCTCAACTTCGTTAACGGCGCGGGCAACTTCGCGGAGGACTTGCGACGAGCGTCGCTGGGCCAGCCGCCGGCGGGAGCGGAGCGCTTCACGCCGGGAAAGCAGGTCGCCGTGACGCCTGGAAAGGTGGTGATGCGAAACCGTCTCGCCGAGCTGATCCAGTACTCGCCCGCGACCGGGACCGTGCATGCCGAGCCGATCCTCATCGTGCCGGCCTGGATCATGAAGTACTACATCCTGGATCTCTCGCCCGCGAACTCGCTCGTCAGATACCTCGTCGAGCGCGGGCACACGGTCTTCATGATCTCCTGGAACAATCCGGGCGCCGCCGATCGCAACCTGGCCATGGACGACTACCGCAGGCTCGGCGTGATGGAGGCGCTCGCCGCGATCGGCAAGATCGTCCCGGGGCGCAAAGTGCATGCGGCGGGCTATTGCCTGGGCGGCACGCTGCTCGCGATCGCGGCGGCGGCGATGGCGCGCGAGGGCGACGAGCGGCTGGCGACCATGACTCTGCTCGCGGCGCAGGTCGACTTCGAGGAGGCGGGGGAGTTGACGCTGTTCATCGACGACAGCCAGGTGAGCCTGCTCGAGGACATGATGTCGGCGCAGGGTTTTCTCGACACGCGCCAGATGGCGGGCGCGTTCCAGCTGCTGCGCTCGAACGACCTCGTCTGGTCGCGTCGCGTCCGGGAATATCTCCTCGGCGAGCGGCCGCCGATGACCGATCTCATGGCCTGGAACGCGGACGCGACGCGCATGCCGTGCGCCATGCATAGCGAATACCTGCGCCGGCTTTTCCTCAAGAACGATCTCGCGGAGGGCCGCTATCCCGTCGAGGGCAGACCGGTCGCGCTGCACGACCTGCGGCTGCCGATCTTCGCCGTGGGGACGACGAAGGACCACGTCGCGCCCTGGCGCTCGGTCTACAAGATCGGGCTGCACGCGCAGGGCGAGCTGACCTTCCTCCTTACGAGCGGCGGCCACAACGCGGGCATCGTGAGCGAGCCCGGTCATGCCGGCGCGAGCTTCCAGGTCGCCACGCGCGAGCGCGGCGCGTCCCGGGTCGACGCCGAACGCTGGGCTGAGCAGACGCCGAGCCACGCAGGATCTTGGTGGCCGCAATGGCAAGCCTGGCTCGCACGCCGCTCCGGAGAGCGGATCGCGCCGCCGCCGACGGGCAACGCCGCCGCCGGATACGCACCGCTCGCGCCGGCCCCGGGCGAGTACGTGCTGCAGAGATAAGCGGCGATGCTTCTGTTGCGGCTTCGAGATCCGCTTCTGCTGCTGCTCGCGGCGGCGGCGATCTCCGCGTTCACCGGAGACGCGACCAGCGCGTCGATCATCATCGTCATGCTCGCGGCGAGCGTCGCCCTGGACTTCTTCCAGGAGCGGCGCGCGCACGACGCCGTCGAGCGGTTGCGCGCCACGGAGGTCAAGGCCGGCCGAACGACCGAAGGTACTTTCGAGCGATGCGCGATCTCAACCTGACGTTTCTCGGCGCGGCCGGCGAGGTGACGGGGTCCTGCTATCTCGTGGAATCGGGCTCGCTCAAATTTCTCGTCGACTGCGGGATGTTTCAGGGCGCGGGCGCCGCCACGAAGAACCGCAAGTTCGGCTTCGATCCGCGCGAGATCGCCTTCGTGCTTCTCACGCACGCTCATATCGACCATTCCGGCCTGCTGCCGCGGCTTTCCGCGCAGGGATTTTCCGGGGCGGTGTACGCGACGCAGGCGACCTGCGATCTGCTGGGCGTGATGCTGCCCGACAGCGGGCACCTGCAGGAGAAGGAGGCCGACTGGCGGGGCGATGATGCGCCGCTCTACGGCATGCGGGAGGCGCAAGCCTGCCTGCGGCACCTGGTCGGCGTGGAATACGGCGCCGATGTGCAGCCGCATCCTTCGGTGCGCTGCCGATTTCGCGATGCCGGCCATATCCTCGGCTCGGCGATCCTCGAGGTATTCGTCGGCGCGCGCAAGCTCGTCTTTTCCGGCGACCTCGGACAGCCCGGCCGGCCGGTGGTCGCCGATCCGACGCCGATCGAGGAGGCCGATGTGCTGCTCGTGGAGTCGACCTACGGCAATCGCGACCACAAAAGCCTGACGCAAACGCTGGACGAGTTCGCCTATGCGCTGAACGACACGCTGGCGAGCAAGAAGGGCAACGTCGTCATCCCTTCCTTCGCGGTGGGCCGCACGCAAGAGCTGCTCTATTTCATGGCGCAGTTGCAGCGGCAGAGGCGCCTGCCGCCGATGAACGTGTACGTCGATTCGCCGATGGCGCTCGCGGCGACCCGCATCACCGCCAAGTACGTGAGCCCCGCACCCGATGTGCACGACGTCCGGCTGGTGGAAGACCTGGCGGAATCGAAGAAGATCAACTCGGTGCGCTCCGGGGCGGTGATCGTCTCGGCGAGCGGCATGTGCGAAGGCGGCCGCGTGCGCCGTCACCTGCGCTGGAACATCGACCGGCCCGAATGCGCCATCGTGATCGTCGGCTTCCAGGCGGCGGGCACGCTCGGCCGGCGCATCGTCGACGGGGCGAAGAGCGTGCGGCTTTTCGGCGACGAGTATCCGGTGCGCGCCAAGGTCTTCACCATCGGCGGCCTTTCCGCTCACGCGGACCGCTCGGCGCTTCTTTCCTGGCTCGCCCATTTCCGCCGTCCGCCGCGGCAGACCTGGGTGGTGCACGGCGAGCCGCTCTCGGCGAACGCTCTTCGAGACGCCATCGCTTCGAAGCCCGGGTGGAGCGCCGCCGTGCCGTCGTTCGGCCAGCGGATGACGATGCTCGGGCCGGTCTCGCCGCGGGCGTAGCTCCTCAGCGCGCGACCAGCACCGGGATCTTCGAATGCGCGAGCACGCGGCTCGTCTCGCTGCCGAGGATCAGGCCGCCGATTGCGCCGCGGCCGTGCGAGGCCATGACGATGACGTCGCATCGAGCGGTTTTTGCGGCGCGGACGATACCCTGCCACGGCTGCACTGCCACGGCGAGCCGAGTCCGGCAGGACACGCCGGCGGCGCGCGCCGTGCGCTCGACGACGGCGAGAATCTTCCTCGCGGTCTTCTCGGTCGCCTTCTGGTACCCGCTGCGCGAGAAGTATCCCGCGTAGTAGATGGCCGACTCCGAGTACATGGGACCGAGGAACGGCGAGGCCACGTAGACGGCGGTGATTCTTGCGCCGAGCGCCTTGGCGAGCCTTACACCCGCGCGAACGCCCTTTGCGGCGAGCGCCGAGCCATCGGTGGGTATCAGGATGTGCTTGTACATGGTCTTGTCCTCGCGGTTGAGCTCGCTTCACCTTACGTTGCTTCCCGGCGGACGCGCACGGCTAGCCGGGAATGCGCAGCGGCACGAACAGGCGGGCGCCCGCGCGCTGGATGCGCAGGGCCGCGTAGCCGCCGCGGGCTATTTTCCCGAGCCGCTCGCGCAGCTCGGCGGCGCTCCCGACCTCGGCGCCGTTCACGGAAAGCACGACGTCGCCGCGTCGCAGCTCCGCGCGTTGCGCAGGGCCTTCGGCCCGCTTCACCAGCACGCCCGTCCTGATGCCGAGCCGCTCGCGCTCCACGGCCGTGATCTCCTCGAGCTGCAGGCCGTAGCGGTCGACGGCGGGTTCCGGCACCGTGCGGGGCGCGCGGCGGAAGGCGCCCTGTTCCTCGATCGCGACCTTGGCGGCGACGCGCGCGCCGCCGCGCAGCACCTGGATCGCGACGGTGCTGCCCGGCGCCGCGCGGCGTATGAGCCGCAACAGCTCGGCGCCGCTCTCCACCGGCTTGCCGTCGAAGCGCACGACGATGTCGCCCGGGCGCAGCGTCGCAGGTCCCTCCGGATAGATGTCGCTCACCAGCGCGCCGGCCGGGCTCGGCGCGGCGAAGGCGCCGGCCAACGCGGCGCCGAGATCCTGGACCCGCACGCCAAGCGCGCCGCGAGTCACGTGACCGCGGGCGCGAAGCTGTGCCGCGACTTCCAGGACGATGTCGATCGGAACCGCGAACGACACGCCCATGTACGAGCCGGTATCGCTGTAAATCAGCGAATTGACCGCCACGACCTCGCCGCGCGCGCTGAACAGCGGCCCGCCCGAATTGCCGGGATTGACGGCGACGTCGGTCTGGATGAACGGGACGTAGCTCTGGTCCGCCAGGGTGCGGCCTTTGCCGCTCACCACCCCGACGGTCAGGCTGCGCTCGAAGCCGAAGGGCGAGCCGATGGCGGCGACCCAGTCGCCGACCTGGAGCGCCTCCGGGTCGGCGGTGCGCGCGGGCCGCAGGCCCGAGGCGTTGATCTTCAGAACGCCGATGTCGGTCTCCGGGTCGACGCCCACTACGCGCGCTTCGAATTCCCTGCCGTCGGCGAGCCGCACCAGCACCTGTCCTTGCCGCGGACCGGTGACAAGATGCGCGCTCGTGACCACGTAACCGTCGGCGGCGACGATGAACCCCGCCCCGACGGCGTCGGTTCGACGCCGGCCGAAGAAGCGCTCGAGCGCGTCCGCGAACTCCTCCTCCTCGTCCGTCTCGTCGGAAGCGGAAAGCGCGACGCTCACGCTCACCACCGACGCGCTCTCGTTGCGCACGACGCTCGCAAAGTCGGGCAGCTGCGCGCGCCCAATGGACGGCGCGGCAAGCAGTAAAAGGACGGCGGACAGGGTCCGGGCCGAAGCGCAGAGCCATCTCATCGGCGCAGGGTAGCCGCCCGCCTCAGTCGTGCTTTGACCAGGGTCAACGCTCTTGTTGACGCAAGTCAAGCTTCGGGCCGAAGACGCGGTTAAGGTAGCCGGTGAAGGAGGTTCACCATGGCGGCAAACGCTCAGGACCCTGCGCTCGCGGCGCTGAAGCGGCAGATCGATTCGTCTGTGCGCGTCGTCGAAGCGATCATCGAGGGATCGATGAAGATCCGGGAGTCGCAGCTCGAGGCGGCGGCCGAGGCGCATGCCGCGCTCGAGGCGACGCGCAAGCAACTGGAGAAAGTCACGGAACCGCAGGAACTGTGGCGCATTCAAGGCGAGTGGCTGTCCGCGAATGTGCAACAGTCGCTCGCCTACTGGCGCAAGCTCCAGGAGACCGTCTCGGAGACGCAAGCGTGCGTGGCGAAGTGCCTGTGCGAGCCGGGCGCTGTCTTCACGCCGCCGGCGCCGCTGCTACCCGACGCATCGAGGGCCACGCTGCTCGACATGATCGATGACGCCTACAAACGCTGGCTCGAGAGCACCAAGCAGTTCTACGCCGCGCCCATCGTCTCCGCTCCGCAGATCCGGCAATCCGCCTGACCGGCCGCTTGCGGGGGGGTGTGGAAGGTTTGACGCAAGTCAAGCCCGGGCGCGGCCGCGCTCAGCGCTTCGCTCGCGAAGCAGCTTGACGACGGTGTCGTCGTCGACCTGCGGAAAATCGCGGTAAAACTGTCCGACGGCCCGAAAGTCCGGCGGTGTCGCGAGGCACACCACCTCATCGGCGTGAGGCCGGATGCTATCGAGGCTTTCCGCCGAGGCGACCGGCACCGCGCAGACGAGCCGTGCGGGCTTCCTGGCGCTCACCGCGTGCAGCGCGGCGATCATGGTCGCGCCGGTGGCGATGCCGTCGTCCACGACGATGGCGATGCGGCCTTGCGGATCGACCGGCGCGTGCGCGGGCGTGTAGAGCTTGCGGCGCCGCGCGAGCGTTTCGAGCTGTAGCCGGCGCTCGCGCGCCAGGTGCGCGGGCGTGCCGCCGATCATCGGCGCGCGCTCCGAAACATAGGTCCAGCCGGTCTCGTCGACCGAGCCGACGGCGAGCTCGGGGCTGAATTGCGAGCGCAGCTTGCGCACCAGCACGACGTCCAGCTCCCCCTCGAGCGTGTCGGCGACGGCGGCGCCGATCTCCACCGCGCCGCGCGGGATCGCGAGGATCAGAGGTCGGCGACCTCGGTAGGCGCCAAGCGCCTCGGCGAGGCGCCGCCCGGCTTCCATGCGCGACGCGAAGATATGCACTGGGCCAGGATAGCTTTCGCGCGCGGCGCGGATTTGACGCCCGTCAAGCCGCGACGTGGCGGCTGAGGTTCAATGCTCTTCGTGAGGGTCGATCGATTTTCATTGCCGGCGGCGGGCGAGCGCCCGTGACTTACCGCCATATCCTGGCGCCGACCGACGGTTCGCGCCGGTCGCGCAAAGCGATCGCGACGGCTGTGGACCTGGCCCGTGCCACGGGCGCGCGGATCACGGGTCTGTTCGTCGTTGCCGAAGGCGTCCCGACGGCGTTCAGCGGCGAGAAGCTCTACGGCTCGGGCGTGCTCAGCCGCGAGCTGCGCGCGCTTGCCAAGCTCGAGGCGAACAGCGCTCTCGAGGAAGTCGCGCGCCAGGCGACCGCCGCCGGCGTGCCGTTCAAGCTCGCGCAGCGCCTGGCGCCCGTGCCGTGGCGGGGCATCATAGGCACGGCGCGCGCCCGCGGCTGCGACCTCATCGCGATGGGATCGCACGGGCGCGGCAG
>CAYOVM010000061.1:0-8324 GCA_964407355.1 uncultured Enterobacteriaceae bacterium | reverse complement strand
GCCCGCGGCTGCGACCTCATCGCGATGGGATCGCACGGGCGCGGCAGCGTACGCACGGTGTTGCTGGGCAGCCAGACGGTCAAAGTCCTCGCGCATTCGAAGATTCCCGTCCTTGTCTGCCGATAGGGGCGGCGGCGCGCTGGGAGCACTACGAGCCGGACGTGGCGGACGGGACATCCGAGTGCCGCTTGATGTCCCCGCGCCGGCCGCGCGCGTAGTCCTCGAGCTTTCGCCTCGCGGCGTCGAACGCGTCGCGCAGCGCGACGGCGAGCACCTCGTCGTGCTCGCGCGTGATCGCGATCTCGCCGCCGGACACCTTGAGATCGATGCGGACGCTGAACTGCTTGCCGTGGCGCTTGTGGCGCCCGGCGAGCTCGAGCACCACCCGGCAACTGATGATCCGGTCGTAGTAGCGATCAAGCTTCTCCGCCTTCTCCCGGATGGCGTTGTAGAGCGCGTTCGAATGCTTGATCCCGTGGAGGGAAATCTGGAGGGGAATCTGCATGAGTCGAAGGTAGCGAGACGCCGCGATGGCGGTTTGACGCAAGTCAAGCCCGATGAGCAAGCCGAGCCACCTGCTCGATCTCAAATAAAAAGCCCGCCTTCCGTGAAGAAGGCGGGCCGGTGAAGATCCCGGTCCGCGCCGTCTGAGCCTCAAACCGGTCTGAGCGGCTTCTTCATCCGTTCGCGGCTCAGGGAGGAGAGTCGCCGCGATATCGCCCGGTACCACCGGGCCGCTCATCTTTGCGCCTCTCCGACCCCTCGAGGATCGGCGCGATGTCAACTTAGCGCGATCGGGGAGCGTCAGCTTGACCCAGATCAAACGACCTACCCGGCCGCTCGCCGAGTTGCGACGCCTGCTGCGGAAGGCGCCGACGGCGTGAGCACGAGCAGCGGATCGGGGCTGCTGAGCTCCACGCGGTAGCGCGCGCGGCGCGAAAGGCGCTCCAGCTGCTCGAGCTCGCGCAGGCCGGCCACGGTGGCGATCCGCGGCAGAAGCTCCGGCCCGCCCTCGGCATCGAAGGCCTCCGGCGCGCCGAGCGGCGCCTGCGGGTTCAGATGGCGAAAGAGCGCGTGATGCACGCCCTGCGGCAGCGCGATCTCGACTCGCTTGCCCTTCTGCATCGCGTGCCGCGCGGCGTCGACGCTCGAAGCGCCTTCCCAGAGCAGGCAAACGATTTCGGAGTTCGATTGCATGCGCCCAGCCTAAATCCGCGTAAGGCGCCGATGTTGATCTAACTCAATATCCGGAGGGCGAGCGCGTCTAGGCCCCCTTCATGAAGCGCATGCGCTTTCGCTTACCGGATTGACGCAAGTCAAAGGCGCATGAAGGGCGGTGGCGATACTCGGGCGATGGAATCGGCCACCGGCTTCGACGCCTATTCGCCGCGGGAGATCGCCGCGCGGGTGGAAGCTGTCTGCGTGTCGAAGGCGGCCACGCCGCTGCTTTCGCTCGCGATGCTCGGCATGCTGGCCGGCGCTTTCATCGGCCTGGGATCCCTTTTCTACGTGATCGTGGCGAGCGATGCGAGCCTGGGCTTCGCCGCCTCGCGCGTGCTGGGCGGCGCCGTCTTCTCGCTCGGGCTGCTGCTCGTCGTGGTCGCCGGCGCCGAGCTCTTCACCGGTAACAACCTGCTCGCGATGGGCTGGGCGCAGGGCTGCATCACTACCCGCGACGTGCTGCGCAACTGGACCGTCGTCTGCCTTTCGAACTTCGTCGGCGCCGTCGGGCTCGCCGCGATCGTCTTCCTGTCCGGTCATCCCGACATGAACGGCGGGGCAATCGGGAAGACCTACCTTCAGATCGCGGCGGCGAAAACGTCGTTGCCGGCCTGGACGGCGTTCTGGCGCGGCGTCCTGTGCAACGTCCTGGTATGCATGGCGGTGTGGATGACCCTTGCCGGGCGCAGCGTCGTCGACAAGTTCGTGGCCGTGCTGATGCCGGTCGCGGCCTTCGTCGCCGCGGGCTTCGAGCACTCGATCGCCAACATGTATTTCCTGCCGCTCGCGATGATGCTCCAGGCCGCCTCGGGTGAGGCGGTCCAGCTCTCGGGGCTGTGGAAAAACCTCGTTCCGGTGATCGCCGGGAACGTCGCCGGCGGCAGCGTCCTGGTGGCGCTCGTCTATTACGTCATCTATCGCCGGCCCGCGGGCGCCCGGCGGCCGCCGCCCGCATGACTTGACGCAGATCAACATCGGCCGTCCCCGGAGGCAAAAAATGGCGGGACGCGATGTTCCGAGCCGCCATAGAAACGCGCAATCGCGCGCATCCACACAAATGATTAGACGGCGTGCCGCGCGCGCCGTGGAATGACGCCACCAACAAACAACCGGAGAACCGCATGGACATGAAAGCCAAAGCGAAGGCCGTCGGCTGCCCGTACACCCACGCCGCCGGCGTCGGCCGGACCAACCGCGACTGGTGGCCGAGCCGGCTGCGCCTGGAGCTGCTGCACCAGCATTCGGCGAAGTCCGACCCGATGGGCAAGGGCTTCGATTACGCGAAGGAGTTCAAGAGCCTCGACTACAAGGCGCTCAAGCGCGACCTGATGAATCTGATGACCGACTCGCAGGACTGGTGGCCGGCGGACTTCGGCCACTACGGCCCGTTCTTCATCCGCATGGCCTGGCACAGCGCCGGAACCTACCGCGTCACCGACGGGCGCGGCGGCGGCGGCCGCGGACAGCAGCGCTTCGCGCCCCTGGGGAGCTGGCCCGACAACGTCAACCTCGACAAGGCGCGGCGCCTGCTCTGGCCGATCAAGCAGAAGTACGGCCGCAAGATCTCCTGGGCCGACCTGATGATCCTCGCCGGCAACGTGGCGCTCGAGTCGATGGGCTTTCGCACCTTCGGCTTCGGCGGCGGCCGCGCCGACGTGTGGGAGCCCGACGAGGACGTGAACTGGGGCGAGGAGATCGCCTGGCTGGGCACCGACAAGCGCTTCAGCGGCAACCGCGACCTGGGGCCGTTCGGCGCCACCCACATGGGCCTCATCTATGTGAACCCGGAAGGCCCGGACGCGAGCGGCGACTACCTGGCCGCCGCCAAGGACATCCGCGCCACGTTCGGCCGCATGGCGATGAACGACGAGGAGACCGTGGCGCTGATCGCGGGCGGCCACACGTTCGGCAAGTGCCACGGCGCGGCGCCGGAGTCGCACAAGGGACCCGAGCCCGAAGGCGCGCCGCTCGAGGCGCAGGGCCTCGGCTGGATCAGCGATTACGGCTCGGGGCACGGCAAGGACACGATCTCCAGCGGCCTGGAAGTGACCTGGACCAAGTCGCCGGCGCTGTGGAGCAATAATTTCTTCGAGAACCTGTTCAAGTTCGAATGGGAGCAGGTCAAGTCGCCCGCCGGCGCGAAGCAATGGGTGGCGAAGGACGCGCCGGCGATCATTCCCGACGCGCACGTCCCGGGCAAGCTCAACAAGCCCACGATGCTGACCACCGACCTCACGCTGCGCTTCGACCCGGAGTTCGGCAAGATCTCGCGCCGCTTCCTCGAGGATCCGCAGGCCTTCGCCGACGCGTTCGCGCGCGCGTGGTTCAAGCTCACGCACCGCGACATGGGCCCGCGCGCCCGCTACCTGGGGCCCGAAGTGCCGAAGGAAGAGCTGATCTGGCAAGACCCGCTCCCGGCGCTCGACCACAAGCTCGTCGGCGAGAAGGAGATCGCCGAGCTGAAGAAGAGAATCCTCGCCTCGAAGCTCTCGATCGCGCAGCTCGTGTCGACCGCCTGGGCCTCGGCGTCCACGTTCCGCGGCTCCGACAAGCGCGGCGGCGCCAACGGCGCGCGCATCCGCTTCGCGCCGCAGAAGGACTGGGAAGTGAACCAGCCGGCCAAGCTCGCCAAGGTGCTGAAGACGCTCGAAACGGTCCGCAAATCGTTCGGCAAGAAGGTATCGCTCGCCGACCTGATCGTCCTGGGCGGCTGCGCGGCGCTCGAGCAGGCCGCGAAGAAGGCCGGCGTCGCGGTGAAGGTGCCGTTCAGGCCCGGGCGCGTGGACGCGCGGCTGGACCAGACGGACGTGGCGTCCTTCGAGGTGTTCGAGCCGATCGCCGACGGCTTCCGCAACTACCTGGGCGGCAGGTACCCGGTCGGCCCCGAGCGCCTGCTCCTCGACAAGGCGCAGCTCATGACGCTGACCGCGCCGGAAATGACCGTCCTGGTCGGCGGCATGCGCATGCTCGGAGCGAATTTCGGCGGCGCGAAGCACGGCGTCTTCACCACCAGGCCGGAGACGCTCTCCAACGACTTCTTCGTCAACCTGCTCGACATGGGCACGCAGTGGAAGCCGAACGACAGCGCCGCGGGCATCTACGACGGGCTCGACCGCAAGACGGGCAAGGTGAAGTGGACCGGCACGCGCGTGGACCTCGTGTTCGGCTCGAACTCGCAGTTGCGGGCGATAGCGGAGGTCTACGCGAGCGCGGACGCCAAGGAGAAGTTCGTCAAGGACTTCGTCGCCGCGTGGGACAAGGTGATGAACCTGGACCGCTTCGACCTTTGAGTCCGTAGCGTCGCCTGCCCTTGACGCAGGTCGAGAGCGCCTTCTGCTCTATATCAAGGGGCGCATCTGGGTCAATCGCGCTCGACGCGGGGAAACACCGGCTCGCCGGCGAGGCGGTACCAGCGCACGATGCCGCTCCAGATTTCTTGCGCGGTCTCGGCGAACCAGAAGAGCTCGCGGTCTTCCGCGTCGATCGCGCCTTCGGCGAGCAGGAAGTCGACGTCGAAGGCGCGCCGCCAGTACGCCTCGCCGACCAGAACGACGGGCAGGGGCTTGATCTTGCGCGTCTGCACCAGGGTCAGCGTCTCGAACAGCTCGTCGAAGGTGCCGAAGCCGCCGGGAAACGCCACCAGCGCGCGCGCTCGCAGCAGGAAATGCAGCTTGCGCAGCGCGAAATAGCGGAACTGAAAGCACAGGCTCGGCGTGACGTAGGGATTCGGATACTGGTCGTGCGGCAGGCTGATATTCAAGCCGAGCGAGGGAGCGCCGGCATCGTGCGCGCCGCGATTCGCGGCTTCCATGATGCCCGGCCCGCCGCCGGTCACGATCGCGCCGCGGCAGCCCGGACGGCGCTTGCCGGCCGCGCCGACCAGCCTGCCGAATTCGCGCGCCACCTCGTAGTAGCGGCTGTTCGCGAGGACCTTTTCCGCCACGGCAAGGCGGCGCCGGGTCTCGCCGCCGTCCGGATGCGCGCTCAGCGCGCGGCGCAGCTCGTCGACGCGCCGCTGCGCCGCCGCCGGCTCGGCGATCCGCGTGCTGCCCAGGACGAGGATCGTGTGATCGATGCTCTCCTGCCGCAGGATCGCCTCGGCCTTGAGATACTCGAGCAGCAGGCGCACGCCGCGGTTGTCGTCGCGCTGCAGGAAGCTCTCGTCATGCTCGGCTTCGCGGTAGGTCGGGCTCGCCAGGATCTTCTTGAGCCGCGCCGGCGCGCGAGGGTCGTCGCGCGCCGGCTTCGGCTCGCGCCAGGGCAGGGGCTCGCGCCGTTTGCCGGGATGCGGGGGGCGCGGCAAGGCTCGCCTCGCTCGCGCCCGCGTTCGAGCTTTCCTGTTCATGGCTCGGCGCAGTGTGGCCGCTGCCGCGCAACCGGCTGCGCGCGAAGGCTGAGCGAAAGCGGGCAGGAAGCGACCAGGCGCGCGATCGTCGAATCGAGCGCGGCGCCGTGATTCAGCATCGCGTCGACCGCTTCCGCGATCGGCATGGCGACGCCCAGCCGGCGCGCCAGGGCGACCACCGCTTCCGCCGAGAAGGCGCCTTCGGTGACTTCCTTGCGCCCGGCGAGCACCTCGGCGAGCGCCCGGCCTTCGCCGAGGGCGACGCCGAGCGAGGTGTTGCGCGACTGCAGGCTGTTGGCCGTGAGCGTCAGATCGCCGATGCCGCTGAAACCCATGAAGGTCTCGTGCCTGGCGCCCTTGGCGATGCCGAGCCGGATCGCCTCGTCGAGGCCGAGCGTGATCAGCGTGGCGCGCGCGTTTTCGCCGAGCTTTCTTCCCGCCGCGATGCCCGCGGCGATCGCGACGACATTCTTCATCACGCCGCCGATCGCCACGCCCGGCACGTCGCCGGACGGATGGACGCAGAAGTTGGCGCTGGCGATATCGCCCGCCAGATGCTTCGCCAGCCTCGCATCGGCGCAGGCGAGCGTCACCCCGCAGGGGAGATCGACGGCGACCTCGCGCGCGAACGACGGTCCGGACAGGACGGCGATGTTCGCCTTCGGCAGCGTTTGCGCGAGGACCTCGGGCATCAGCGCGAGGGTTCCGCGCTCGACGCCTTTGGAGCAGCTCACGACGGGAGTCCCGCTCTCGAGAAGCGATCGAAGCTGAGCGCAAACCGGGCGCATATGCTGCGCGGGCGGCGCGAGCAGCAGGAAATCGGCTCGAGCCGCCGCCGCCATATCGAGCGTCGCACGGATTCCCGGCACGAGCGGCACACCGGAAAGGAAGACCGGGTTCGTGCCTTCCCGGTTGATGGCCGCAACGACCTCCGGCTCGCGCGCCCAGACGACGGTTTCATGGCCCGAGCGGCGGACCACGCAGGCCATCGCCGTGCCGAAGGCGCCGCCACCGATGATGCCGACGCGCGCCATGGCCTATTTCGCCTTCCCGCCTCGCGAAATGGACAGGAGCAGCCATATTCCGCCGGCAACGGCGCCAAGGAAGCCCGCGAGACCGAAGAAAGGCAGCCCGAGGAGCGTGGGTCCGCCCTCGACCGTCATGACAATCGACGAGCCGATGATGAGCGCGGCGGTGACGACGCCGATCGTGAGACGGCTCGCGGCCCGGTCGAGCTGAGCGCCGAAGCCCGCGAGCGCTGTCACGTCGACGTGGACCTGCAGGCGGCCGCGCCGGGCGGAGCGCAGCAGCCGGCGCAGATAGAGCGGCAGGTCGGCGAGCAGCTCGAGCGCGGAAGCGGCGGCACGCCAGCCGCGGCGCGCTAGCGCCGTGGGCCCGCGCCGCTCCAGCGCCGCGGCGCGCAGGAACGGCTCCGCCTCGCCGACCATGTCGAAGCCCGCGTCCAGCTCGCGTCCGATCGTCTCGAGGGTGACGCATACCTTCAGCACCAGGGCGAGATCGGGCGGCAGGGCGAGCTTGTGCTCCTGCAGGAGCCGGGTCAGGTCCGCCAGCATCGCGCCCGCCCTCAGCTCGCGCAGCGGCGTGCCGTGGTAACGGTCGACGAAAGCGTCGACATCCGAAATCAGCGCCTCGGCGTCGGCCGGAAGCGTGCCGGCCCAGTCGAGAAGGACCTCCACGGCCCCTTCGGCATCGCGGCCGACCAGGCTGTTGAGCAGCATCACCAGCTCGTCGCGCCGCGCGGCGCTCAGGCGGCCCGTCATGCCGAAGTCGATGAAGGCGATGCGGTTGCCGGGAAGATAGAAGAGGTTTCCGGGATGGGGATCGGCGTGAAAGAAGCCGTCTTCGATCACCATCTTCAGCATCGCCTGCGCGCCGCGGCGCGCGAGCGCCTTGCGATCGAGCCCGGCGCGGTCCACCGCCGCGAGATCGCGGCTGGGTGCGCCTTCGATGTACTCCTGAACGTTCAAGCGCTCGCTCGTCCACGTCCAGTAGACCTTCGGCACGACGATGCCGGGATCGCCGCGGAAGCTTTGCGCCACGCGTTCCGCGCTGTGGCACTCGACGGCAAGGTCGAGCTCGGCGCGCATCGTGTGGGTGAAGCGCCGCACGACCTCGCGCGGCCGCAAGCGCGCGAGATCCGGAAGGCGCGCTTCCGCAAGCCGCGCCAGACGCGCGAGCAGGCTGAGATCGGCTTCGACGGTGGCCACGATGCCGGGGCGGCGCACCTTGACCACGACGGCCGTGCCGTCGGCGAGCCGTGCGCGGTGCACCTGCGCGATGGAGCCGGCGGCGAGCGGTTCTTCGTCGAATTCCCGGAAAATGGCTCGCGGATCGCCGTGCAGGTCCTCGACAAGCTGCGCTTCGACCTCGACCCACCGCGCGGGCGGCGCCTGATCCTGCAGCTTCTCGAGCTCCGCGATCCACTCGGGCGGGAAGAGGTCCACGCGCGTGGCGAGGAGCTGCCCGAGCTTGACGAAAGTCGGTCCGAGGTCCTGCAGCGCGTGGCGCAGGCGCTGCGGCGGGTCGAGACGCACGAGCTCGGCCGCGCTTTTCCAGCGCAGCGCTTCTCCGGCGCGTTCCACCGCCCGCGCCAAACCGAGCCGGCGCACGGCGTCGCCGAAGCCGTAGCGCGCGAAGACGGCCGCGATCTCGGTCAGCCGGCCGAGATCGCGCGCCGTTGCGCCGAGCTCCATCAGCATCAGCGCAGCCGCGCCGCGCGCTTTTGTGCCGCTTCGGC
>CAYOVM010000060.1:9336-16005 GCA_964407355.1 uncultured Enterobacteriaceae bacterium | reverse complement strand
GAGGCGCTCGACCTGGAGGCGTTCGACCGCAGCGGCGCGGTGCAGCAGGCGGAGAGCCGCGGCTACACGGTGATCGCGGTGCGCCAGCGCGCGGCGATGCTAAGCGGCTGGAAGAGCGGCGAGCGCTTTCCGGTGGTGCTTTTCTCGCAGGAGCTGCTGGTGCTGCTGCAGGCGGGCCTGCCGCTCGTCGATTCCATCGAGACGCTGGCGCAGAAGGAGCGCCGGGCGGAATTCCGGGCGGCGCTCGAGCGCCTCGCCGGCATCCTGCGCCAGGGCCGGCCGTTCTCCGCCGCGCTCGAGCAGCTGCCGCACGCCTTCCCGCCGCTCTACATCGCGACGGTGCGCGCTTCGGAGCACACCAGCGACCTCGGCGCGGCGCTCGGCCGGTACGTGGCCTACGCCATCCAGCTCGAGGCGATCCGCAAGCGCCTGGTGAACGCCTCGATCTATCCGGCGCTGCTCATCGGCGTCGGCTTCCTCGTCACCCTCTTCCTGATGCTGTACGTGGTGCCGCGCTTCTCGCACATCTACGAGGAGCGCAAGGTGGACCTGCCGATCTTCTCGAAGGTCCTGCTCGGCTGGGGCCAGCTCGTCGAGGGCCAGGGCGTGCTGGTGCTGATTTTCCTGGCGGCGGCGGTGATCGCGCTTGTCTACATGTTCCGCTCGAGCGCGGTCCGCGCCCGCATCGGCGACTTCCTCTGGCGGGTGCCCGCCCTCGGCGAGCGCATGAAGCTCTACCAGCTCGCGCGGTTCTACCGGACCATCGGCATGCTGCTGCGCGGCGGGATGCCGCTCATCGCCTCGCTCGACATGGGCGCGGAGCTGCTGCACCCCGGGCTGCGCGAGCGCCTGGCGCACGCGCGCCGCGCGATCAGCGAGGGCAAGCCGGTCTCCGCGTCGCTCGACGAGGCCGGGCTCACCACGCCGGTGGCGATGCGCATGCTGGCGGTCGGCGAGCAAAGCGGCAACATGGGCGAGATGATGGACCGCGCCGCGTCGTTCCACGACGAGGAGATCTCGCGCTGGGTCGAATGGTTCACGCGCCTTTTCGAGCCGATCCTGATGGCGGTGATCGGCCTGGGCATCGGCGCGATCGTGATCCTGATGTACATGCCGATTTTCGAGCTTGCAGGGAGCCTGCAATAAAGGGCCATGAAACAGGAAAGTGAAACGACGCTCATGATCGATACGCAAGTGCTCGCGCAGGCGCGCGCCGCCGCGGCCGCGGGGCGGCGCCGGCTGGTCGACGTCCTCGAGGAGCGCCTCGCCCTCGACCCGGACGCCTTCGCCGATCGCCTGAGCGCGACGCTGCGCATGCCGGTGATCCGCATGGACGAGCTGAGGCGAGCGGCGCCCGCTTTCGAGGTGCTGCCCTTCAACGAGTGCTCGGAGCGCAGCTGCGCCCTGGTGCGCGCCGACGGCGGCGGAATGCTGCTCGTCACCGACGATCCCTTCTCGACGGAGCTCGCGAGCTGGGCCGACGAGCGCCTGGCGGCGGTGCCCTTCGCCTGGCGCCTCGCGCACCGGGGCGACCTCGTCGCCTACCTCGCGAGCCACGAGGAGACGCTGAAGGCGCTCGACGAGGTCAAAGCCGTTACCGCCATTGGCGGCGTCGAGGAGCACGGCCGCACCGAGGATCTCTCGCTGAAGGCGATCAGCGACGAGAAGAGCGAGATCGTGCGCCTGGTGCGCTCCACGCTGCGCGACGCGCTGATGATCGGCGCGAGCGACATCCACCTGGAATCGGTGGCCGCGGGCCTGGTGATCAAGTTCCGCATCGACGGCATCCTGTCGCAGGTGAAGTTCATCCAGGACACGGCGCAGGCCGAGCAGACCATCGCGCGCATCAAGGTGCTCGCCGAGCTCGACATCACCGAGCGCCGCGTGCCGCAGGACGGGCGCTTCAAGGCCCTCGAGCGCGGCCGGGCGGTGGACTTCCGCGTCTCGATCATGCCGAGCATCCACGGCGAGGACGCGGTGCTGCGCGTGCTCGACAAGCAGACGCTCTACGAGAGCACGCAGCAGAAGCTCTCGCTCGCGAGCCTGGGCTTCGACAAGGAGGACGTGGACGCGCTGCGCCGGCTCTCGCGCGAGCCCTACGGCATGCTGCTCGTCACGGGCCCGACCGGCAGCGGCAAGACCACCACGCTCTACGCCGCGATCAGCGAGATCCACACCGGCCAGGACAAGATCGTCACCATCGAGGACCCGGTCGAGTACCAGCTCGCCGGCGTGCTGCAGATCCCGGTGAACGAGAAGAAGGGCCTGGGCTTCGCGCGCGGCCTGCGCTCGATCCTGCGCCACGACCCGGACAAGATCATGGTGGGCGAGATCCGCGACCCCGAGACCGCGAACATCGCGGTGCAGTCGGCGCTCACCGGCCACCTCGTGTTCACCACGGTGCACGCGAACAACGTGTTCGACGTCATCGGCCGCTTCATGCACATGAACGTCGACCTGCACAGCTTCGTCTCGGCGCTGAACGCGATCCTCGCGCAGCGCCTCGTGCGCATGATCTGCCCCGCGTGCAAGGCGAAGGGCTGCCGCGAGTGCCGCGGCGCCGGCTTCAAGGGCCGCAAGGCGATCGCCGAGCTCCTGATCCTGAACGACGAGATCCGCGAGCTGATCATCGCGCGCGCGCCGATCCGGCAGCTGAAGGAGGCGGCGAAGAGGAACGGCACGCGCACCCTGCGCGAGGCGGCGCTCGAGGCGGTGCGCAAGGGCGAGACCACGCTTGAGGAGATCGACCGTGTCACGTTTGTCGACTGATCGCCTGAAGCTGCAGGTGGATCAGCTCTACGTCTCGCTCGAGCCGGAGACGGTGGCGGTTTGCCGCGTCCGCGGCTTCCTGAAGAAGAAATTGGTGAAGAAAGACCTGCTCGAGTGCGATCCCTCGTACGGAGCCGCGCCCTGGGACGGCGCCGTCGAAGCCCTCCGGAAACACCTCGAGGCCCTGAAGACGGAGCGGCTGAAAGTCACCGTAGTGCTCTCCAACCGGCTGGTGCGCTACGCGCTGGTGCCCTTCGACGCGGCCCTGTCCGGCCCCGAGGAGGAGCTGGCGCTCGCGCGCTTTCACTTCACGCGCATCTACGGCGAGCGCGCCAGGACCTGGGACCTTCGCATGAGCGAGGGCGGCCCCGGCGGCGCGCGCATCGCTTCGGGCGTCGACGAAGGGCTGCTGAAAGCGCTGCGCGCCTGCTTCCCGGCCGCGGCGCGCCCGCGCCTCGTCTCGGTCCAGCCTTATCTCATGGCGGCTTTCAACCTCTGGAAAAACCAGGTCGGCAAGGAAGGCGCCTGGCTGGTGCTGCTCGAGCGCGAGCGCGCCTGCTTCGCGCTCGCCTCGCGCGCCGGCTGGCAGTCGGTGCAGTCGCTGCGCCTCGAGGACGGGGAAGACGTGTTCGAGCTGCTCGAGCGCGAAAGCCTGCGCTCCGGCGCGAAGATGGTGAAGCGCGCGACGATCCACGGCGCGAAGCCCGCCGGCGCGCAGGACTGGCAGCTCTCGCCGCTCGGCCTGCGGCGCCTCGAGGGGTACTCGCCCCTCGATGACGGCCGCTACGCCATCGCTTTGTGCGCGACATGAGCCTGCCGCGCGCGGAGCTCGACTACATCGCGCCGCCGCGCACGCGGCGGGCGGCGGGCATCGCGCTGCTCGCGATCGCGCTCGGCGTCGCCGGCGTCCTGGTGCAGCGCTACGGCGACGTGAAGGTCGAGATCGCCCGGATCGACGCCGCGCGCGACATGCTCGCCGGCGGCGAGCGCCGCCCGGCGGTGGCCCGCAAGACGCTCGACGAGGAGATCAAGGGCGCGGAAGCCGTGGTGCGCCAGCTCGCGCTGCCCTGGGCGGCGATGGTGCAGGCCGTCGAGGGCGCCTCGAGCCCGGAGGTGGCGCTCCTGCAGATGCAGCCCGATGCGCAGCAGCGCCAGCTTCGCCTCACCGCCGAGGCGCGCAGCGAGAAGGCGATGCTCGCCTACCTCGAGCGCCTCGCGGCGGCGCCGGTGCTGGCGGACGTGCACATCGCGAGCCACCAGGTGATGCTCGAGGAGCCGCGCCGCCCGATCCAGTTCACCGTGCTCGCCCGGCTGAAAGGCGCGCCGTGAGATTTCTGCGCATTTTTCTGGCCAAGCTGGGCGCGGCGGGCGTGCTCGGCCTTGGCGTGCTGCTCTTCTGCCTGCCCTTCTACTTCTCGGCGCTCCGACCGGCCGAGCTCGAGCTCGAGGCGCGGCGCGCCGCGGCGGAGCGCTCGCGCCTGCCCGGCCCGGCGCGCCCGGCCGCGCTCGACAGCCGCGCCGAGCAGCTCGAGGCTTTCTACGCCCTCTTCCCGCATGTCGAGCGGCTCGGCGGCGAGCTCGAGCGCCTTTACGGCCTGGCGCGCGGCTCGGGCCTCGATCTCCTGCAGGGCGAGTACCGCGTCGAGAAACGTCCGGCGGGGCTCATCGCCTACCGCATCACGCTGCCGGTGCGCGGCAGCTACGCGCAGGTGCGCGGCTTCGCCGGCGCGGTGCTCACCAAGATGCCGGTCGCCTCGATCGACGGCCTGCGCTTCGAGCGCAAGAAGTCCGCCGATGCGCAGCTCGACGCGCAATTCAGGATCACCATCCACTTCCAGCCCGCCCGCGACGCCGCAGGCGACACACCGTGAGCTTCGCGCGACACCATAGAGAACGGGAACACACCATGACTCTCATCCACTCGGCGCTGCTCGCGGCCCTCGCGGCCCTGCTCGCCGCAGGCTGCGCCTCCGACAGCGCCATCAGCGAGTCGCGCAAGGCCATGCACGAAGGCCGCGCCGGGGACGCGGTGCAGGTGCTGCAGAAAGCGAGCGCCGATGCACCCGAGGACCGCCTCCTCCGCCAGGAATACTTCCGCGTGCGCGATTCGGCGAACGCCCGCTGGCTGGCGCAGGCCGAGACGCTGCGCGCCGCCGGCGAGTTCGAGGCGGCCCAGGCGCTCTACCTGCAGGTCCAGCGCTACGACCCGGCGAACGCCCGGGCGCGCGCCGGCCTCGCGACGCTCGAGGCCGATCAGCGCCACCGCGCCGTCCTCGCGACCGCCGAGAAGCTGGTGCGGGCGGAGAAGTTCCGGGAGGCGCAGGACATGCTGCGGCCGGTGCTGGTGGAGAACCCCGAGCAGCGCGACGCGCAACGCCTGCAGCGCGTGATCGACGAGAAGCTCGCGAAGCCCGCCCTCGCGCCGGTGCGCATCCGGCCCGCCTCGAACAAGCCGATCTCGCTCGAGCTGCGCGACGTGACGGTGCGCGCGATGTTCGACGTCCTTCAGCGCGCCACCGGCGTGAGCTTCGTGTTCGACAAGGACGTGCGCGCCGATCAGCGCAGCTCGCTCGCGGTGCGCGACCAGGACCTCGAGGAGGTGGTGCGCCTCATCCTGATGAGCAACCAGCTCGAGCAGAAGATCATCAACGAGACCACGGTGCTCATCTACCCCAACACGCCGCAGAAGCTGCGCGAGTACCAGGAGCTGGTGGTGAAGGCTTTCTACGTCGCAAACGCAGACGTGAAGCAGACGGCGAACATGATCCGCACGCTGGTGAAGACGCGCGACATCTTCCTCGACGAGAAGCTGAACCTGATCGTGCTGAAGGACACGCCGAACGCGGTGCGCCTCGCCGAGCGCCTGATCGCCACCCAGGACCTCGCCGAGCCCGAGGTGCTGCTCGAGGTCGAGGTCATCGAAATCGGCTACAACCGCCTGCTCGAGCTCGGCTTGCGCTATCCCAGCTCGGTCGCGCTGAGCCTCGTCGGCGGCGGCACCGCCGCGCCCACGCCGAGCGGCGGCATCGCCGTCACCGGCGGCACGCCCGGCGTGCTCAGCCTGCCGGAATGGATCGGCCGCAACTCGAACCTGGTGCGCCTCACCTTCACCGATCCGCTCTTCATCCTCACGCTGCGCCAGCAGGACGGCTCGACCAACGTGCTCGCCAACCCGCGCATCCGGGTGAAGAACAAGGAGAAAGCCAAGATCCACATCGGCGACCGCGTGCCGGTGATCACCACCACCGCCGCCGCCGCGGGCGGCTTCGTCTCCGAATCGGTGAGCTATCTCGACGTCGGCCTGAAGCTCGAGGTCGAGCCGCTCGTCTATCTCGACGACGAGGTCGGCATCAAGGTCGGCCTGGAGGTGAGCAACATCACGCGCACGGTGCAAAGCGCGACCTCGAACACCCTCACCTATCAGATCGGCACGCGCAACGCGGCGACCGTGCTGCGGCTGCGCGACGGCGAGACGCAGATCCTCGCCGGCCTGATCAGCGATGAGGACCGGCGCACCGCGTTTCGCGTCCCGGGGCTGGGGGAGCTGCCGGTGGTCGGGCGCCTCTTCTCCTCCACCAGCGACAACCGCACCAAGACCGAGATCATGCTGCTCATCACACCGCGCCTGATGCGCCAGATCGCGCGCCCCGGCGTGAGCTCGGTCGAGTTCTCCGCCGGCACCGAAGCCTCCACCGGCCTCTCCGCCGGCAGCGGCGGCACGCCTTCGTTCATCCCGCCTCAGGTTCCCCTGGCGCCGCCGGCGCCGATCCCCGGTACGGCACCGATCCCCGGCACGGCGCCGGCGTCGCCGACGCCCGGGGCCTCCGTGTTCCCGCCGACGGCACCGGGGCCGGGGCCGGAGATGGTGCCCTTCGGCGGCCAGAAGCCCCCGGCGCAATA
>CAYOVM010000060.1:0-9236 GCA_964407355.1 uncultured Enterobacteriaceae bacterium | reverse complement strand
CGGGGCCGGGGCCGGAGATGGTGCCCTTCGGCGGCCAGAAGCCCCCGGCGCAATAGCGGAATGATCTTGGAACGAACCTTTGCCCCCCTGATAAGGGGGGCGCGAGCGAAGCGCAGCGGGGGGTTCACCCTCATCGAGCTCGTGATCACCGTCGCGATCGTGGCGGTGCTCGCCTCCGCCGTGATGCCGCTCAACGAGCTCGTGCACCAGCGCGCCAAGGAGCAGGACCTGCGCCGCGCGCTGCGCGAGGTGCGCGCCGCCATCGACGCCTACAAGCAGGCCTCGGACGAAGGCCGCATCTTGAAGCGCGTCGGCGAGTCGGGCTTTCCGAAGCGCCTGGAGGAGCTGGTGGAGGGCGTCGAGGATCTGAAGAGCCCGAAGAAGGACAAGATGTACTTTCTGCGGCGCATCCCTCGCGACCCGTTCGCCACCGATTCCGAGCGCCCCCCGGCCGACACCTGGGGCAAGCGAGCCTATTCGAGCCCGCCCGACGACCCGCGCGACGGCGACGATGTCTTCGACATCTACACCCTCGCCACGGGCAAGGGCATCAACGGCCGCCCCTACCGCGAATGGTGAAGGTTTTCTTCACCCCCCTGACAAGGGGGGCAGCGAGCAAGGCGAGCGGGGGGTTCGGCTTCACCCTGGTCGAGCTCCTCGTGGTGCTGGTCATCATCGCCACCCTCCTCATGATCGCGGTGCCGCGCTATTTCGGCAGCCTCGACAAGTCGAAGGAAGCGGTGCTGAAGGAAAACCTCTACCAGATGCGCGACGCCATCTCGAAGTACTACGCCGACAAGGGCAAGTACCCGGAATCGCTCAACTCGCTCATGACCGACAAGTACCTGCGCAAAGTGCCGACCGATCCGATCACCGAGAGCGCCACCACCTGGATTCCCGTGCCGCCCGAAGACCCGGCGAAAGGCGGCGTCTTCGATGTGAAGAGCGGCGCCCCGGGCAAAGCCACCGACGGCACCGAGTTCTCCGCATGGTGATGCCCGCCTTTGTTTTTGGCCCCCTGACAAGGGGGCCGCGAGCGCAGCGCAGCGGGGGGTTGGGTTTCACCTACCTCACTGTTCTGTTCATAGTAGCCATGATGGGCGTCGGCCTCGCCCTCGCCGGCCACGTCTGGCAGACCATGACGCTGCGCGAGCGCGAGGCCGACCTCCTCCACATCGGCAACGAATACCGCAAGGCCATCGAGCGCTACTACCTCAGCGGGCCGCGCCAGTACCCGCGCAACCTCACGGACCTAATCAAAGACCCACGCCAGCCCGGCACCGTGCGCTACCTGAGAAAGCTCTACCCCGACCCGGTGACCGGCAAGGACGAATGGGGCACCGTAAAGGCCCCCGACGGCGGCATCGCCGGCGTGTTCAGCACCTCCGAGGACCGGCCGCTCAAGTCAGGGGGCTTCGCGGTGCGCGACAAGGAGTTCGAGGGGAAGGATAAGTACTCGGACTGGAAGTTCAGCTATGCGCCGGCGGTCGTGCCGGGGGGCGCGCCGGCCAAGCCGCAGCCGAAGCCGGCGGCTGCAAGCTAACCCGGGGCGGCTCAACCCGGATCCCATATGCGGCATGTGCGCTTCATCGCTCGAAAGCGGGTACCACAGCATATATCAGCACGATCACGACGACCGCCACGTAAGAAAATATCTCGGAACGCCGGTATGACCTTCTCGTGTCTTCGAGCCGTTGCACAGCGGCAGGGGTGCGAGAAAAGACATATCTGAGCAAGACGGGGCTTAAGGCCCCCAGCCATTTGTATGAAGCGCTGGTCGTAAGAGCCCGCCAATTGTCGGGCTCGATTTCTTTCAGGCGTTCCAGATATCGCCGTTTCTCGACCGAATGCATGAGCATGAGAGCGAGAAAGGAGGTGAGCACATATACGGTCATGATCCCTTCGATCGGCTCCGCGGAATACAGAAAGATGGCCAACAGCGACCATCCGAGAAACGCCGCCCAGTAGCACTGAACTCGGCTCAACAAGCTTGCTAATCGCCTCCGTAGCAAAACACCGTTGGATCCTGGCTGGCGAGCTGCTCAGCCAAGAGAGCCGCGGCGGACATCAGCTCTTTGTATTTGTCGTAAAACTCCTTAGCGTCAGGAGCATAAATCGCGACCTGGATGAGCGCCCACGCAATTTTTCCTGCGAGCCCGTATTTAAATCCAAGGAACGTGCCTATGAGGTTGATCTTGATGGGCCAGCGCACCGGGACGGAGAAGGGGATCGACGCGGAGGTGGTCCAGGTCTTCACCGAGCCGCACTCGTCGGTCTCCTCACAGCCCACACTGAAATCGACGTGCGCCTTGAGACGGGCCGTAACGTAGAAAAAGACGACGTTTAGCGGACCTTCGATCTTTACATCCACGGGCGTGACGTCAAAGTCGCTAAGACCATCAAACCCAGGGGTGGGCAGCTGGATCCACCACGCACGCAGGGTCAGACCCGATGGATCCGTAGCGCCGATCGGGTCTCCCTCCACGTAGGCGTACGCGTTCGGTCCGCCGGCCAGCCCGATGGGATCCTCGCTGATGAAGCGCTTAAGCACCGGGTCGTAGTAACGCGCGCGATAGAAGTAGAGGCCAGTCCGGTCATTTTCCCGGCCCGTGTACTGAATTGAGTTGCCTTCATCGTCGCCCAGCGTCGTAACTTCGCCGTACGGCGTATAGGAATAATAATTCTGGATACTTTGGTCATCTTTGGCGAGCGCAATGACGTTGCGTAGCGCGTCGGTCAGATAGGTGCGCGCGCCCGCCGACGTATGCCGCGCCACGACGTCGTCGATCGCCACCGTGGTCAGCAGGGACACGCTTATGGTCCCTCCTCTCATCTCCCCGATAGCCTGCCGACCGTCGTATACATAGTTGACCGTCTGGCCGTTCAAGGTCCTGCTGATGCGCCGGCCCATGAAGTCGTAGGCGAAGGCTGCGTCAAATCCCGGCGCCTGAATCCGGACGAGCTTGTTGCGACTATTCCATGCGTAGGTCGTTACGTTGGACGGGTTGCTGCGCTCCGTCTTGGTCAGAAGATTGCCGTTGCCGTCATAGGCCAGATCGAAGATCTGTCCGGTGCCGGTCAGGGTGATGCTCGTCATCCGGTTTGCGGCATCGTAAGTCGCCGTCATCGGAGTCTCTTGCGTGCTCGCCACCCCGCTCGTCCTCGTCAATCGATTGCCCTTCGCGTCATACGTGTATGCGATGGCCTCGATCACGGTGCCGTCGGCTTTCGCATACTGGAGCCGCGTGATCCGGCCCGTGGCGTCGTACTCGAAGCTTTGCACGATCCCGTCCGGCAAAACCTTCGATTCGAGATTGCCTTCGCTGTCCCACGCGTAGGTAGTCGTCTGCCCGCGGTACGTCATGCTCGTGGGCCGTCCAGCCTTGTCGAAGGTATATGTGGTGGCGTCGGTTCCATTGACCGCGCGGCTCGTGACCCGGTCCAAGGTGTCGTACGTGTAGGACACTTCATTCACGCCCGCGGCATTGTCGGTGACGACCTTGACGACGCGATTCACATTGTCGTACGTGAATTTCGCGGAATTGTCCGGCTCGCGAACCTCCACCAGCCGTCCGGCCGCGTCGTAGGTTCGAGTCTGCACGGTTCCATCCCCATAGACGATCGCCGTAAGGCGGTTTTGCAGATCGTACGTATAGGTCGTAACAGCCCCGTTACGATTGGTCGTGGTAGCCAGCCGTCCGGCGGAGTCATAGGTGAGAGAGGTGGACTTGTTCAGGGCATCCGTGATGCGCGACACACGGTTGTTGATGTCGTACTGATAGGACTCGATCGGGTTGTTCAACGGATTGACGATCCCGGTGAGCCGGCCCATCGCATCGTAATTCTTCCGGCTGATCTGCCCCAGCGCATCGGTGAGCTTCGTCACCTGGCCCGCGCCGTTGTATTCGGTGGTCGAGGTGAACCCTAGCGCATCGGTTACAGCCGTTGCGCGGCCGGCACCGTCGCTCGCTACTTGCCCTTCGTTCCCCAGAGGGTCTGTGACCGAAACGAGATCCCCCGCGTCGTTGTAGCGGAATGTACTGGTACGGTTACCCAGCGTTGTAAGTGCGGAATTCTGACCGCGCGCGGTATAGGCATAGGTCTCGGCCCTGCCCATCGGGTCGGTGACGCCGGTGAGATTTCCGCTTTGCGGGTCATAGGAATACCGCGCGACGACGCGCGTACCGTCCGGCAGGAAACGTGTAAAGCTCGTCACCAGCTGCCACTTCGCATCATAAGTGTATTCGCCGACACGTCCGATAGGATCCACAAATCGGGTGATGTTCCCGGCGTCGTCATACTCGTATTTCCAGGTCCGCCCCAGGGCGTCCGTGCGCTCGATCAGACGATTGGCGCTGTCGAATTTCCGCTTCGTGAGCTGGCCTTCTCCATTGGTGGAGGTGGGGGCGGTACCCTTGGCGGTAAACCCAAACGTCGATTGCGCTCCGCTCGGATCGGAGACTGTGCTGCCGACGGTCTGTCCGCCGTGAATGCGCCAGCCTGCCTGGAAATTCTCCCACGAATCGATATTGGGACAATTGGCGAGGCACCGCACGCCGGGGTTGGAAACGTGAGTAACGCAAGCGCCCGTGACCTTGTACGCGAATCTGTACTCCCTGCCGTCATAGGCGCGCTGACGCAGGACGCGGCGCGACGAGCCGTAGAAGTTCTCGGTGGGCGCGTTCCATCCCGGCATCAGGACTGTCTTGATGCGTTCGCCCATCGTCGGCTGCGCGCTGCAAGCGGAATCAGGGACTATCTCGGTGTCATCCACATAGGTAAAGCTGGCGACCTTGCCGTCTGGATCGGTCACGGTTTTGATCCGATTCGTCGGCGTATAGGTGAACTGTACCGTCCGGTTGGCGGTGTCGCGCAGCTGCGACACGAAGCCGTTGGTGCCATACGTCATGGAGACGTTTCTGTTCTGGTTGCCAACAGCCACGATACGGCCGTTGGACTGGCGCGAGATCGACAGCACGTTGCCGGCGTGATCGACCATCTCCGTGACGAAGGTCGGAGGTCCGCCGCGAATCACTCCTGGGATCCCGGCAAAAGGCTTGAAGCGCCAGACACGCCCATCTTTGTATTTGAGCTCCCACTCGCTCGCCGCCGAGTTGGTGGCCCGTATCTCGGCACCGTCGTAGCGCGGATCGTCGAAAGATCTGTAGGTGCCGGAGCCGTCGTCGACGAAGTTCACAAAGACCGATCCGGGCATGACCAAGCGCTTCTGCGGCCCGGTGAAGGGCAGGAAAGCGACATCGTAGCTCGATACCCATCCAAACCCGAGGCTCGCGACAGTTCCCGCACGATTGTTGAAGGCATCGACCGGGTTGTATGCCATGGACAGCTTGATCGGCGTGAGCCCGCTCAAGCTCATGAGGTCCATCTTCATGAGCTCCTGTCCGGTGAACAGATCCACAGGCTTGCCGCATTTCGGGCAGTCCCCCGGCGGAGGCTGCGGTGGATTGGGCGGTGGCGGACAGTTCAATGACAGCAGCCCGCACACGCCGCAGAAGCGCGGAATGCCAACGCCGGGGTTGCTCGCGACGGTCTTGCCGTCGGGCGACACGGTGCCCAATCCGGCCTTCTTCCATTCGCCCGAGCCGCCCATGGGACTGCCGTCGAAGAACCATATCTCGACCTGCTCGCCAGGCTCCCTCTCGGAGACGTTCGGCAGCGTCACCGGGATGGGCTCGCTTGGGATGCCCCCCATCGGCGTGCCGAAATACAGCTGGTAAGCCTCGCGGATCGGAACCGGCGGCGCGGTGACCGGCAGCTTGTCCGGCATTATTTTCTCGACGGCGATGCGAGTCTTCGGAACGCCGTCCCAGCCGATGATCGAGACGCCCGCCGGCAGCTTGATCTCGAGCCCCGGGAAGCGTGGATCGGACACGATCTGGGTCTGCGTCGCGTTGCTTATCGGCACGAACTTGTCGGCCGACGGCGGCGGGTTGATCGTCCAGTCCGCAATCACCGTGACCTGGCCCGCGACGGTGGTGGTCGTATACGGCCAGATCGGATAGAGCGGATTCGCCGGGGTCGCATCGAAGCGGAACGTGACCGCACCAGCAGGCAGACCGGTGAGCTGAAAGTTGCCCGCGGCATCTGTCGTTGTCTGCGGCTGCGGATTCTGCGCGATGTCGGCGCGCACGATGACGCCGCTGATGCCCGCGCCCTCGGGAGTGACGAAACGGCCCTTGATGCCGGTGACGCCCGCACCGGATTGCACGTTCAGCGTAACGGCGGAGGTGCGCGAGAAGGTCGAGCCGCCTTCCTTCGCGTCCGCTCGCACGGTGAGCGGATAGCTTCCGGGCGCCGCGGCGGTGCTCGCGGAGAGCGTGATGGTGCCGGCCTGGAACGCCGACAGCGTCGCGGCGGGAGCGAAGCTCGCGGTGACGCCGTTCGGCAAGCCCTGCACGGACAGCGTGACGAGCCCCGTGTACTGCTTCGTGCCGGTGCTCGAGAGCTGCGCCTGGGCGGCGCCGCTCGCGCCGGTGAACACCGTCAGCGCGGCGGGGCTGACGACGAGATCGTAGTTCTGCTCGCGCGCCACGGTGAAGGGCGGGCTCTGGACCGTGCCGCGGGAATTCGTCAAGGTGATCGGCCCGGACTCGGCGAGCGGCGGCACGCGGACGCTGATAGTGCTCGGCGTCGCGCTGATCGCGGCCGCGGGGACGGTCGTGTTGTCGATGCCGCGGAAGACGAGCAGGTTGTTGGCCGGCACCGGATCGAATCCGGCGCCGTTCAGCGTGACGACCGCGCCGACGTCGGCGCTGGGCGGGCTGACAGAGCTGATCGCCAGAACCGGCGTCAGCGTGAAGGGCAGGCTGTTCGAGATCAGCCCGCCCGGATTGATCACGCTCACCTCGACCACTGCGGGCGTCCCGGTGAGGCTCGCCGGCACCGTGAGCGCGAGGCTGGTGCTCGACTGGAACGTCGCGGGAAGCGCGGCGCTGCCGAAGAGCACGGCCGAACCGGAGGTGAAGTTCTGGCCGGTGAGAATCAGCGCCTTCGCCTGGCCGTCGGCGAGCGCGGACGCCGGCGCGATCGCCGAAAGAACGGGCGCGCCAGCGACGGTGAAGGGAAGCGCGTTCGACGTGCCGCCCGCAGGGGCAGGATTCTGCACGGTCACCTGAACCGTGCCTGGCGTCGCGAGCGCGCTGGCCGGCACGTCCGCCTGGAGCTCGGCGGCGCTCTTCCAGCGCGTGGCGAGCGCCAGGGTGCCGAAGAAAACCTTGCTCGAATCGACGAAACCCTTGCCTGTGAGCGTCAGGACGAGAGCCGGGTTGCCGGCCGGCGCCTGGACGGGCGCCAGCGATTGCAGCACCGGTACCGGGTTCGGGAGCTGCACGAAAGCGACTTCGTCTCTTTCTCCGGAGAGCGCTACCGCCAGGTTGTAGCGGCCCGAGACCGCGAGCGCATGGGGCTTGTCGAGCGCGGTGAAGCCGGCGCTGAGCGTGTTCGCGTTGAGATCGAGGAGCGAGATCTTGTCCGACTCGCGGCTGGCGATCACCGCGACGTGCGTGTCGGCCTGGATGGCGAGCGCGCCCGGGTGGCTCGGCAGCGTGTGGCTCGCCTCGATTTGCAGCGTCGCCAGATCGAGCACGTGCGCCTTGTTTCCCGTGTGTGTCGTGAGCACCGCTTTGTCGAGCGCCTCGTCGACCGCGATGGCATTTACCCGGAAGCCGAGATCCACGCTCGCCGCGATTGCGCGCGTGGCGAGATCCATGACCTTGAGCTGCCTGCCCTCGGTCGCGAGGTAGGCGACGCCGCGCTCGGCGTGCACCGCAAGGGCGCGGTAGCGATCCGCCGGGCCGTCGGCGAGCCGCGCGCGCGCATTGATGTCGATGACGAGCACCGGACGCTCGCCCTCCACGATCGCGAGCGCCAGCGCGCGCGAGGCATCGATAGCGATCGCTTCCAGGTTCCTGTCGTAACCGATCGTCTCGGGGAAAAGCGTGTTCGCCGCAAGGTCGGCGAAGCGCAGCTTCGCGCCGCTGCCGCGGAACGCCACCACGGCGCGGTTAAGAACGCTATCGACCGCGACGAGATCGGGACGCGCCGGCAGCGCGATCTGGCGCACGGTGCGGTCTGCGAGCTTGACGACAAACATCTCGTCGGACTTGTCGGCCACCGCGGCAGCTTCCTGGGTCGCCCGGTTGATCGCCACATCGCGCAAGCGCTTCTGCAGCTGCAGCACCGAGATCAGGCTTGCCGCGCTCGGATCGAGGCGAACGAGCTTCTGGTCGTTCCTCAGCGCGCCGTAAAGAACGTTCGCGGCGGGGTCGAAGACGAGCGCGTTCACCCGCGCCGCGATCGCGTAGCGGCCAAGCAGCGTCGGGCCGGCGAGGTCGACGCGGTTGACGCTCGCATCGTCCTGCGTGGCGATATAACCGACGCTGCCGGCGGACGCCATCGCCGCACGGTCGGGGTCGCCGTCGAGCGCCACTGTCGCCGTCACCTGGTTCGCGGCAATATCGACGAGCGACACGGCGTCCGCCCGCTTGTGCACCGCCAGGGCGCGCGCGCCCGCCTGCCACCAGGAAAGCGAGCGGATCTCGTCGGCGAGCTTGAGCTGCGAAAGCACGCTGAAGGAGCCCCCGTCCACGGTGATGAGCCAGCCGTTCACGGCGCCCACCACAAGCTTCGCGTCGCCGTTGCCGCGGATCACGTCGCGCGGCTCGTGCGCGAGCGAGACCTGCCGGTTGATCGTTCCGGTGGTGGCGCTCACGCCCAGCAGGCGATTGGGCCCCGAATCGGCAACCGCGAGCTCGGTCTCGCCGGGCATGAGCACGAGGCTCCTCAAATCGCCGCCGACGGTCCATGTGGCGATGATCGTGCGCGCGGCCACGTCCACCGCAGTGAGCCTGGAGTTGCCGTACACGACGTACGCACGCGAGCCGTCGGCGGCGATCGCCACCGACCTCGGCTCGTAGGGCAAAAGCACCTGCCCCAGCACCGCCCCCGTGTCGGGGTTCACCACGGAGAGCCGGTTGTCTTCCTGGCCGACGACCAGCACGCGCGCGCCGGAGGCGAGCGCGAGCGCCTTGCCCGGGTCGGAGAGCGCGACCGTCGACTGGCCGCTCGCGCCCGAGGCGGTCCACTGCGCGTGCGCAAGCGGAGCAGCGAGCGCCCACGCGAGCAGCAGCGAAGTGAAGCGCGCCAGCAGGTTCAGCGTTCGGCCGGTCATGACCCGTGCTCCCCTTTTTTCAACCGCCCAGCGCCGCGATGCGCAG
>CAYOVM010000059.1:13694-16278 GCA_964407355.1 uncultured Enterobacteriaceae bacterium | reverse complement strand
TGATGAAGCTCGTCGGCCGCGGCGACACGACGGTGGTCGACGCGTATCTCTCGCCGATCCTGCGCCGCTACGTCGAGCAGGTGGCGGCCGAGCTCGGCGGGGTGCGCCTGCTCTTCATGCAGTCGAACGGCGGGCTCACCGACGCGCGCCGCTTCCAGGGCAAGGATGCGATCCTCTCCGGCCCGGCGGGCGGAATCGTCGGCGCCGTGCGCACCTCCGCCGCCGCGGGCTTCGACCGGATCATCGGCTTCGACATGGGCGGCACCTCGACCGACGTGTCGCACTACGCCGGCGAGCTCGAGCGGGAGCTCGAGACGCGCGTCGCGGGGGTGCGCATGCGCGCCCCGATGATGCGCATCCACACCGTCGCCGCGGGCGGCGGGTCGATCCTGCATTTCGACGGCGCCCGTTACCGCGTCGGCCCGGACTCCGCCGGGGCGGACCCCGGCCCCGCGAGCTACCGGCGCGGCGGACCGCTCACCGTCACGGACGCCAACGTGATCCTCGGCAAGATCCAGCCCGGCCACTTTCCGAAGGTGTTCGGCTTTTCAGGCAACGAGCCTCTGGATTTTGAAACGGTAAAACGCGAATTTCAAAAACTGGCCGAAAAAATCCAGGACAACCGGTCGGTAGAGGAAGTCGCCGAAGGCTTCATCCAGATCGCGGTGGGCAACATGGCGAACGCGATCAAGCAGATCTCCGTCCAGCGCGGCCACGACGTCACCGGCTACACGCTGTGCTGCTTCGGCGGCGCGGCCGGCCAGCATGCCTGCCTCGTCGCCGACGCGCTGGCGATGACGCGCGTGTTCATCCATCCGCATGCGGGCGTGCTGTCGGCGTACGGCATGGGCCTCGCCGACCAGGTCGCGATGCGCCAGCAGTCGGTCGAGACCGAGCTTCGTCAGGAAAGTCTTTCTTTGGTGGAAGAAACGGCTGAAGAGCTGACGCGGCAGGCGAAGGAAGAGCTTGTCGCGCAAGGACTGCCGGAAGGCAGCCTGAGCAGCGTATGCAAGATCCATTTGAAATACGCGGGGACCGATACGGCGCTGCCCGTCTCCTTCGGCAGCGTTTCCGCGATGACGCAGGAGTTCGAGGCGGCCTACCGCAAGCAGTTCTCCTTTCTGATGCCGGGAAAAGGGCTGATCGTCGAGGCGGTCTCGGTCGAGGCGATCGCGGCCGGTGAGCCATTCCGCGAGAAAGCTCCCGATAAGGAGCGCAAGGAAAAAGCGCGACCGGCTGAAACCGTGCGGATGTTTACCGGCGGCCGCTGGCACGAGGCGCCGTTGTACCGGCGCGAGGATCTGGCGCCCGGCGAGCGCATCGAGGGGCCGGCGATCATCGCCGAGGCGAACGCCACGACGGTGCTCGAGCCGCAATGGCGGGCGGCGGTCACGGCCCTCGGCCATCTTGTGCTGGAAAGGATCGCGCCGAGGCGCAACCCGGCCGCGATCGGCACGTCGGTCGATCCGGTGATGCTCGAGATCTTCAACAACCTCTACATGTCGATCGCCGAGCAGATGGGCCTGCGCCTGCAGAACACCGCGTACTCGGTCAACATCAAGGAGCGGCTCGATTTTTCCTGCGCGCTGTTCGACGCCGAAGGCAATCTCATCGCCAACGCCCCGCACATGCCGGTCCACCTCGGCTCGATGGGCGAGTCGATCAAGACCGTCATCCGCCTGAACGCCGGCCGGATGAAGCGCGGGAATGTCTACGTCCTCAACGCGCCTTACAACGGCGGCACGCACCTGCCCGATGTGACCGTGATCACGCCGGTCTTCGGTTTTTCAGACGAAATCCTTTTCTATGTGGCATCCAGGGGACACCACGCGGACATCGGCGGAATTACGCCCGGGTCCATGCCTCCGGGCTCGAAGGCGATCGAAGAGGAAGGCGTGCTGATCGACAACTTCCTGCTCGTCGAAGAAGGCCGGTTCCGCGAGCGGGAGGCCGCGGCGCTGCTCGGCTCGGGGCGCTACCCGGCGCGCAACATCGAGCAGAACATCGCCGATCTGCGCGCGCAGGTGGCCGCCAACGAGAAAGGCGTGCAGGAGCTCGGCCGGATGGTCGAGCACTTCGGCCTGGACGTGGTGCGCGCGTACATGAGCCACGTCCAGGCGAACGCGGAGGAGTCGGTGCGCCGGGTGCTCGGCGTGCTGAAGGACGGCGGTTTCGAGTTGCCGCTCGACAATGGCGCGGTCATAAAAGTAAGGATCTCGATAAAAAAAGAGCGCAGGACGGCGACGATCGATTTCACCGGCACCTCGGCGCAGCTGCCGAACAACTTCAACGCGCCCGCCGCCGTCTCCATGGCCGCCGTGCTCTATGTCTTTCGCACGCTCGTCGACGAGGACATTCCGCTCAATGCCGGATGCCTGAAGCCGCTCGAGGTCCTGATCCCGGAAGGCTGCATGCTGCGCCCGCGCTATCCGGCGGCGGTGGTCGCGGGCAATGTGGAGACCTCCCAATGCGTGACCGACGCGCTCTACGGCGCGCTCGGCGTGATGGCGGCGTCGCAGGGCACGATGAACAACTTCACCTTCGGCAATGCCCGCTATCAGTACTACGAGACGGTGGCCGGCGG
>CAYOVM010000059.1:8677-13594 GCA_964407355.1 uncultured Enterobacteriaceae bacterium | reverse complement strand
AACTCCAGGCTCACGGACCCCGAAGTGCTCGAATGGCGCTTCCCGGTGCGCCTCGAGAGCTTCGAGATCCGCCGCGGCTCGGGCGGCCGCGGCCGCTGGCGCGGCGGCGACGGCGCGACGCGGCGCATCCGCTTCCTCGAGCCGATGACCGCCGCGATCCTGTCCGGGCACCGGCGCGTCGCGCCGCACGGCATGGCGGGCGGCGCGCCGGGGCTTCCCGGACGCAACTATGTCGTGCGCAGGGACGGGACGCGCTTCGAGCTCGGCCCCTTCGATGAGGCGCAGATGGCGCCCGGCGACGTATTCGTGATCGAATCCCCGGGCGGCGGAGGGTACGGGCCAATATAATAGCGGTCGAAAGAAATGACTCCCAACGCGATCTATTCGAAATCCGGGAAGGGCGTCCAGGAGGCTTCCGGCAAGACGAGCCTGCTCTCTCGCGGCGACCGCGCGGTGCTTTCCGCGTTCGACGGCAGGCTTACAGTCTCCGACGTCGCGGACCGGGTCGGCAAGCCCTACGACGCGAAGTTCCAGCAGCTGATCGTGCAGCTCGAGAAGGACGGCTACATCCGCGAGGTCTCCGCGGGCGCGGCGCCCGCCGCCAAGCCTAGCGCGGCCCGGCCGGCCGCCGCCGCGGCGAAGCCCGCGCCCGCCGCACCCGCGGCCGCCGCGGGCCCCGACCTGGATTTCACCATCGCCATTCCGGCTTCGCCGCCGCCCAAGCCGAAGATCGCGGCGGCGCCGCAGATGGATGCCGCCGCCAAGGCGCGCGCCGAGACCGAGAAAAGAGCGCAGGAAGACAACATGGCGCGCGCGCGCCGCGAGGCGGAGGAAAGGGCGCAAAAGGAGCGCGATCGCGTCAAGGCCGAGGCGGAGGCGAAAATCCGCGCCGAGACCGAAGCGAAGATGCGCACGGACGCCGCGGAGAAGGTAAGAGCGGACGCCGAAGCGAAAGCGCGGGCCGAGGCTGAGGCGAAGGTCAAGGCGGCGCACGAGGCCGCGATGCGCATCGCGGCCGAGGCGAAGGCGAAGGCCGAAGCCGAGATGCGGGCGAAGCTTGAAGCCGAGCGCGCCAGGATCCAGGCCGAGGCGGAGAGGGCGCGCCGCGAGGCCGAGGAGCTCAGGCAGCGGCTGGAAGAGGAGCGCAAGGCGCGCGAAGCCGAGGAGCGCAAGGCGCGTGAGGCCGAGGAGCGCCGGCGCAGGGAAGAAGAGGAGAAGCGCCGCAGGGAAGAAGACGAGCGGCGCGTTCGCGAAGAGAACGAGCGCGCGATCCGCGAGATGCAGAAAGCGGAAGCCGAGCGGGTGGCCGCCGAGCGCAGCGCCAGGGAGGCGAAGGAAAGAGAAGCGAAGGAACAGCAAATAATCTTCGACATGGATGCGTCGCCTGCGCGTGAACCCGCACCCGCACCCGCACCCGCGGCGGCCCCTGTGGCCGACGGCGGCTTTGGCGACCTGCTGGCCGATCTCGATTCCTTCAGCAACCGCGACGCGGAGGAGAGGAAGGCGAAGGAAGAGGCCGAGCGCAAGGAGAGGGACGAGAAGCGCTCGCGCAAGGCCCGCGAAGAGGAGGAGAGGAAGGCGAAGGAAGAAGCGGAGCTTGCCGCCGCGCTGGCCAAGGAAACGGCGGAAAAGGAAGACCGCCGCCGCAAGGAAGACGAGGCGAAGCGCGCCCGGGAGGCGGAAGCGGAGCGCGCGAAGCAGGAGGCCGAGGACCGCAAGCGCCGCGAGCGCGAGGCCGAGCTGCTCGCGGTGCGCGCCGCGGCCGAGGCCAAGTCCGACGATATCGGCGTCAGCGACGACGATCTCGGCATGGACGACATCAAGGCCGACCAGGAGGCCGTCAGCAAGGAGTCGCGCAAGGCGGCGAAAGAGCGCGAGCGCGAAGCCAAGGAGCGCGAGCGCGAGGCGAAGCAGCGGGCGAAGGAGCGCGAGCGCGAGGCGAAGCGCGCCGCCAAGGCGGGCAGCGCGGCGCCCGCGCCGGCGGCCTACAAGCCCCTGCGCCGCAGGAGGAGCTGGGGCAAGCCCCTCGCGATCTTCCTTTTCCTTCTCCTCGCCGCCGGCGTCGGCGTCCTGCACGTGATGCCGATCTCGACCGCCGAGTACGAGAAGGCGGCGAGCGACGCGATCGGGCGCCCGGTCCGGATCGCAGCCGCGCATGTGTCGCTGCTCTCCGGCGTGGAGCTGAAGCTGGACGGCGTGAGCGTCGGCGGCACGAAGATCGCGTCGGTCCGGGCGTTCCCCGAGATCGGCTCGCTGCTGGACGACAGGAAGGCGTTCTCGCGCATCGAGCTCGAGGGCGTGACGGTGGAGCAGCGGGCGATCGGCGAAGTGTTCGCCGCGACGCTGCGCGGCCGGAATTTCTCGGTGGGGCGCCTGAACGTGAAGCGGCTCACGCTCGCCGGGCCGCTGCCGCTGCCCGTGCTCGAGGCCGAGGTGCTGGTCGGCCCTACGGGCAACATCAGGGTCGTCTCCGTGCAGGGCCCCGACAGCCTGGCGGCGAAGCTCACGCCCACCGCGACGGGGGTCGATTTCGACGTCACCGCCTCGGGCTTCACGCTGCCTTTCATGCCCGAGGTGACGCTGTCGACGTTCGCGATGAAGGGGCGCGCGACCCGGGAGTCGGCCCGCATCGAATCCTGGGGCGGCGCTTACCTCGACGGCGCCTTTTCGGGCAGCGCGAACCTGCGATGGGGCCCGAGCTGGACCCTCGATGGCGTAATGACCGGGCGCGGCATCAACGCCGCGGTGTTCGCCCCGGCGCTGCTGTCGGAGGGCAAAGCCGAGGGCACCGCCCGCTTTTCGATGAGCGACGCCGACCCGACGAAGTTCAAGACCAAGGGGCGCGTCGAAGGCACGTTCAGCCTGAACAAGGGCGTGCTGGGCACCTTCGACCTGTCGCGCGCCATCCAGACCGGCGGCCGGCAGGCGACCGGGCGCACGCCGTTCACGGAGATGAACGGGCAGGGCGTGTTCGACCGCGGCGCCGTCTCGCTGCGCAACGTGAGCTTCGGCGCGGGAGCGATGAACGCCGCCGCGAGCGCCGACATCAGCCCCGACGGCGCGCTTTCGGGGCGCATCATCGCCGACATCCGGACTTCCTCGCAGAACCTGCGCGCCACCGTGAACATCGGCGGCACGGTCACGGAGCCCCTGGTCAAGTGAACTAGTGTCCCAGATCCTCCAGCTCCGCGGCGCCCGCGCGCTGTCGGAGTTCCGCCTCTCCAAGCTGCTCGCCGTGCTTCAGAAAGCCGATCCCGGCGTGCGCGCCGTCGCGGCCGAGTTCCGGCATTTCGTCGAATGCGACCGAGCGCCGGATGCGACCGAGCGCGCGTTGCTGGAAAAGCTGCTCGACTACGGAAGGCCGCCCGGGCAGGCGCGCGGCGACGCCTTCCTCGTGGTGCCGCGCCTCGGCACGGTTTCGCCCTGGTCCTCCAAAGCGACGGACATCGCCAGGAACTGCGGCCTCGCCGCGGTGCGCCGGATCGAGCGGGGCACGCTCTTCCACGTCGACAAGCCGCGCGACGCCGGGGCGATCCGCCCGCTCCTGCACGACCGCATGACCGAGACTCTCCTCGGCTCGACGGAGGAGGCGGCGAAGCTCTTCGAGCATGTGCCGCCGCGGCCGGTCCGGCCGGTTCCGGTCACGGCGCTGCGCGAAGCGAACCGCCAGCTCGGGCTCGCCCTGACCGAGGACGAGATCGAGTACCTGGAAGCGGCCTACCGCAAGCTCGGGCGCGATCCCACCGACGCCGAGCTGACGATGTTCGCGCAGGCGAACTCGGAGCATTGCCGGCACAAGATCTTCAACGCCGACTGGATCATCGACGGCAAGAAGCAGGAGCGCTCGCTGTTCGCGATGATCCGCCACACGCACGCGGTCAATCCGCAGGGCACGATCGTCGCCTATGCCGACAACGCCGCGATCATGGAAGGGCGGGCCGCTTCCCGCCTGTATGCGAATGAAGACAGGGTTTACGGAAGGCATCCTGGCCTGACCCACACGGTCATGAAGTGCGAGACCCACAATCACCCGACCGCGATCTCGCCGTTTCCGGGCGCCTCGACCGGCGCGGGCGGCGAGATCCGCGACGAGGGCGCGACCGGGCGCGGCGCGAAGCCCAAAGCCGGCCTCGCGGGCTTCTCGGTGTCGCACCTGCGGATTCCCCAGGCGCTGCAGCCCTGGGAAGAAACCGATCCGGGCAAGCCGGGACGCATCGCGAGCGCGCTCGACATCATGCTGGAAGGGCCGATCGGCGCCGCGGCGTTCAACAACGAGTTCGGCCGGCCGAACCTGTGCGGCTACTTCCGCAGCTTCGAGTTCCAGAACCGCGGCTACCACAAGCCCATCATGCTCGCGGGCGGAATCGGCAGCATCCAGGACCGCCACACCGCGAAGGCGGGGCTCGCGCCGGGGACGTTGCTCATCCAGCTCGGCGGTCCGGGGCTGCTGATCGGCATGGGCGGCGGCGCGGCATCGTCGATGGGCGCGGGCGCCAACACGGAAGACCTCGACTTCGATTCCGTGCAGCGCGGCAACGCCGAGATGCAGCGGCGCGCGCAGGAGGTGATCGATCGCTGCTGGCAGCTCGGCGACGCGAACCCGATCCTGTCGATTCACGACGTAGGCGCGGGGGGGCTGTCGAACGCCGTGCCGGAGCTCGTGCACGCCGCGGAACGCGGCGCGCGGGTGCAGCTCAGGGATATTCCCACCGAGGACAGCGGCATGTCGCCGCGCGAGATCTGGTGCAACGAAGCGCAGGAGCGCTACGTTCTTGCAATCGCGCCACAGACTTTAGAACTATTCAAAAACCTGTGCGAAAGAGAGCGTTGCCCCTTCGCCGTGATCGGCACCGCCACCGCCGACGGCCGCCTGACGGTCGAGGACGCGCGCTTCAAGAACAAGCCGATCGACATCGA
>CAYOVM010000059.1:0-8577 GCA_964407355.1 uncultured Enterobacteriaceae bacterium | reverse complement strand
CTCGCGCTGATCGACGCGCCCGCGTCCGGCCGGATGGCGGTCGGCGAGGCGATCACCAACCTCGCGGCGGCGCGCGTCGAATCGCTCGGCAAGGTGAAGCTCTCGGCGAACTGGATGGCGGCGGCGGGTTATCCCGGCGACGATGCGGCGCTTTACGACACGGTGCGCGCGGTCGGGATGGAGCTATGCCCCGCGCTCGGGATCTCGATCCCGGTCGGCAAGGATTCGCTGTCGATGCGCACAGCGTGGGACGGCAAGGAGGTGGTCGCGCCCGTATCGCTTATCGTCTCCGCGTTCGCGCCGACCACCGACGCCCGCGCGGCGCTCACGCCGCGGCTGCGCACCGATGCCGGCGAGACCGAGCTGGTCCTGGTCGATCTGGGCGAGGGCCGCAACCGGCTCGGCGGCTCGATCCTGGCGCAGGTCTACTCGCAGATGGGCGATCGCTGTCCCGACCTCGAGAAGCCGGCGCTGCTCAAGGGCTTTTTCGACGCGATACAAAAGCTGTCCCGGGAAAAACTGCTGCTCGCCTACCACGACCGCTCCGACGGAGGACTCTTCGCCGCCGCCTGCGAGATGGCCTTCGCCGGCCGCTGCGGCGTCACGCTGAGCCTCGATGCGATCGCTTTCGACGCCGCGGCCGACGACGTCGACGCTTTCAAGCGCAATTCCGACGAGCAGCTCGCGGGGCGCGCGAAGGACCTCGCGCTCGCGGCGCTTTTCTCCGAGGAGCTCGGCGCGCTGCTGCAGATCCGCGCCGCGGACCGCGGGCGCGTCATGGACGCCTTGCGCGACGCCGGCCTCGAGCACTGCTCGCACGTCGTCGGCCTGCTGAACGCGCGCGACGAGATCCGCGTCGTGCGCAACGCCAAGCCGGCTTTCGCGGCGAAGCGCGATCATCTCCAGCGCATCTGGAGCGAGACCACCTGGCGCATGCAGACGCTGCGCGACAATCCCGACTGCGCGCGCGAGGAATACGACCGGATTCTGGACGCGGCAGATCCCGGTCTTTCGGTTTCAATTTCATTCTCTGCCGACGAAAAGCCGACGCTCGTCAATACGGGAAAGCGGCCCCGGGTGGCCATCCTCCGCGAGCAGGGGGTCAATGGGCAGGTCGAGATGGCGGCCGCGTTCGACCGCGCCGGCTTCGAAGCGGTCGACGTCCATATGACCGACCTCATCGCCGGGCGCGCGTCGCTGGCGGGCTTCAAGGGCTTCGCGGCGGGCGGAGGATTCTCCTATGGCGACGTGCTGGGCGGCGGCCGCGGCTGGGCCAGCACCATTCTGCACAACGCGAAAGTACGAGCCGAGTTCGCCGAATTCTTCGCCCGCACCGACACCTTCGCCCTTGGCGCCTGCAACGGCTGCCAGATGATGGCTCACCTGAAGGAGCTCGTCCCGGGTGCGGCGCACTGGCCGAAGTTCGTGCGCAACCGCTCCGAGCAATTCGAGGGCCGCCTCGTGATGGTCGAAGTGACAGAGAGTCCGTCGCTCTTCTTCAAAGGCATGGCCGGCAGCCGCATTCCCATCGTCACCGCCCACGGCGAAGGCCGCGCCGAATTCTCCAGTCCGGACGATGCCGCCAAGGCGCTCATCTCGATGCGCTACGTCGACAACCGCGGCAAGCCCACCGACACCTACCCCTACAACCCGAGCGGCTCCCCGCAAGGCATCACCGGCCTCACCACCGCCGACGGCCGCTTCACCATCGTCATGCCGCACCCCGAACGCGCCTTCCGCAACGTCCAGATGTCCTGGGCCCCCGACGACGCCGGCGAAGACTCACCCTGGATGCGGATGTTCCGGAACGCCCGGCGCTGGGTAGGCTGAGAATCAGGGACAGACCACGATTTTTTGAAATCGATTTCCTAATCGTGGTCTGTCCCTGATTTCTTTGAGACGAAGTCGCAGATCTTGCCGGGGGTGGTGAGCCAGACGTCTTTCTTCTTCCGCGCGATGTGCTGGAGCGCGCGGCGCAGGTGTCTCAGGCGATAGGGCTGGCCGACGAGGTAGGGGTGGAGGGCGATGCCCATGACGAGCGGCTGGGACTTCGACTGCGCGAGCATCTCGTCGAAGTTGTCGACGATCAGGTCGGCGAAGTCGCGGCCGTCCATCTGGCGGGCGACGATCATCGGGATGTCGTTCAGCTCTTGCGGGTAGGGGATGGACCAGAGCTTGCCCTTGCGCGTCTTGAACTCGACCGGCTGGTCGTCGTGGCACCAGTTGAGCGTGTAGCGGTAGCCGGTTTCGGCAAGGAGATCGGGAGTGACGCGGCTTTCCGAGATCCAGGGGCTGAGCCAGCCGGTGGGAGACACGCCCGATTGCTTTTGAATTTTTTCTTTGCAGTAAAGAAGCAAATCTTTTTCTTTATCTTCGGGCATCTCGCCCTGCCGCTCTGAATTCGTGTGGCCGTGGCCGATCAGCTCGTCGCCGCGCTTCACGAAGGCTTCGATCACTTCGGGGCAGTAGTCGTAGAGCGCGGTGTTGATGAGCGCGCCGAGCGGCAGCTTCAGCGTGTCGAAGAGCTCCAGGCAGCGCCATACGCCGACGCGGTTGCCGTAGTCGCGCCAGGAAAAGTTGAGCACGTCGGGCTCGGGGCATCTCGGCGCGAGCGAGGCGCCGAGGCCGGCGCCGAAGTCGAAGTGCTCGACGTTGAAGCCGATGTAGACGGCCAGGCGCTTCCTGCCGGGCCAGTGATAGTCGGCGCGGCGCGTGATCGCCGAATACGGATAGCGGCCGTGGGAGGCGAGGGGGCGCACCAATTCAGGGCTTCGCGAGGCCGGCGCGCACCAGAAGCCACTCCGCGCTGTCGTTCCAGACTTCCATGCGCGCGATCTTGCCGTGGCGCACCACGTACCGGTCGACGTAGCGGTTGCCTTCGAACGGCGTGCCGTCGAGCCATTCGCCGTAGAGCGTGCCGGTCTGGTAGACGGTGGTCTCCTCCGGGCTGCCGCCCGCGACGACGTGGGTCGGGCCGAACTTCTTCTTGACCCACTTGTACCGGGCGCGGTTGAAGGCGGTGGCTTCGGCCGGATCGTGCATCAAGCGGTTGCCGGTGAAGCGGATTTCTAGGTCCGGCGCGCAGTACTGGCGGGCCGCGTCCGGGTCCGGGATCATGTGCAGGCGCAGATATTCTTCGACGATTTTCACCGGATCGTGCATGCCGAAAGCCTAGCATGGCATGGCTCCTGCTAAAGTTCGCTGACCTTCCGGGAGATAACGATGCTCAAGCTCTTTCTTGCCGCTCTGGCCCTTGGCCTGGGTGTTTCGAGCGTAAACGCTCAAACGATCAAGATCGGCCTGGTGACGGCCTTGTCCGGCCAGTCGGCGCGCGCCGGCGAAGCCATCACGCGCGGCCTCACGGTCGCCATCGACGAGATCAACGCCAAAGGCGGCGTGCTCGGCCGCAAGCTCGAGCTGGTGCGGCGCGACGACGAGGCGACGCCGGCGAAGGGCGTGATCGCCGCCCGCGAGCTGCTGTACAAGGAGAAGGTGGCGGTCCTCTTCGGCGGCCTCGATACGCCGGTCTCCATCGCCATCGTTCCGATCGTCAACGAGGCGAAGGTGCCGTTCATGGGGCCGTGGGCCGCCGGCACGCCGATCACGCGCAACGGCGCCAATCCGAATTTCGTCTTCCGCGTCTCCGCGGTCGACGAGATCGTCGACAAGGCGATGCTGCAATATTCGCAGAAGGCGTTCAACGCGAAGAACTGCGGCATGATCCTCGTCAACAACCCCTGGGGCGAGTCGAACGAGAAGGGCCTCACCGCCGCGCTCAGCGCAAAGGGCATGAAGCCCGCGGGCATCGAGAAGTTCGAAGGCAACGACGTCGATGTGGTGCCGCAGCTCACCCGCCTGAAAGCGGCGGGCGCCGACTGCCTGTTCCTGGTCGGCAACGTCGGCCCCTCGGCGCAGGTCGTGAAGTCGCTCGACCGCATGGGCTGGAAGCCGCCGGTCGTGTCGCACTGGGGACCCGCGGGCGGGCGCTTCACCGAGCTTGCCGGGCCGAGCGCGAAAGACGTGCACTTCATCCAGACCTACAGCTTCTTCGGCAAGCAGTCGCCGGTCGGCGAGAAGGTGCTGAAAGCGCTGATGGCGAAGTATCCCGACGTCAAGGGCGCCGGCGACGTGACGCCGGCGGTGGGCGTGGCCAACGCGTACGACGGCATGATGCTGACGGCGCTCGCGATCAAGGCGGCGGGCTCGACCGACGGTCCGAAGATCCGCGAGGGCTTCTACAAGATCGACAAGTACGAGGGCCTCATCAAGACCTACGCGAAGCCTTTCACCCCCGACAACCACGATGCGGTCAACGAGAACGACTACGTCTGGACGCAGTTCATCGACAACCAGATCCTTCCCGTGGGCATGAAGAAGTAGAATAAGCAACACCCCGCAAGACGGCCGCCGAGCGCGGCCGTTTTCTTATCCATGCTCGTAACGTCGGCGCTTATCTCGGGTCTCGCCCTGGGCAGCATGTACGGGCTGCTCGCGCTCGGCTTCCACGTCACCTACGCGGTTTCGCGAACGGTGAATTTCGCGCAGGGCAGCGCGATGATGGTCGGCGCGGTGCTCGCGTACACCTTCGCGGTCACCCTCGGCTGGCCGTTCCTTCCGGCCGCGCTGCTCGCGCTCGCGCTGTGCGCGGTGTACGGCGTCGTCGTGGAGCTCGTGGCGGTGCGTCCGTTCGCGCGGCGCGGCTCCAACGCCTGGCTGATGGCGACGGTCGCCCTCGGCATCGTCGCCGACAACACGGTGCTGTTCACCTTCGGCAAGGAGCCGCGCGGGTTCTCGCTCTCGTGGGCGCAGGGCTCGGTGCAGCTTGGCGGCCTCAACATTTCTGTGCTGCAGCTCGCGATCCCGGCGGTGGGCCTCGCGCTCGCGCTCGCCTTGAGCCTTTTTTCGAAAAGGACCAGGACCGGAAAAGCGATGCTCGCGGTGGTGCAAAACCCGGAAGCGGCCCGGCTGATGGGAATCAACGTGCCGCTCACGATCTCGCTCGCCTACGCCGCGTCCGCGGCGTTCGCCGGCGCCGCCGGGATGATGATCGCGCCGCTTTTCAACGTGCACTCCGACATGGGCACGCTCTTCGGCCTGAAAGCCTTCGCGGTGGCGATCCTCGGCGGCCTGGGCAGCCCCTGGGGCGTGATGCTCGCCGGGCTGATGTTCGGCGCGACCGAGTCGCTGATCACCGCGCTGCTCGGCTCGGCGTACACCCAGATCCTCGGCTTCGCGCTGGTGATCGTGGTGCTCGCGCTGATGCCGAACGGCCTCTTCGGCCGCGCCGAGACGAAGAAGGTATGAAGCCCGCCATTTTTGCCTTCGGATTTTTATTGAGCTTCCTGTTCACATTGGAAGCGAACAGCTATTACGTCTTCGTCATGGCGACGCTCGCGCTCACGGCGATCGCGGGAATCGGCCTCAACGTGCTGCTCGGCCTGAGCGGGCAGGTGTCCTTCGGCCACGTCGGCTTCTATGCGCTGGGGGCGTATACGGTCGCGATCCTTACGGTGGCGGCGAAGTGGAGCTTCTGGGCGGCGCTGCCGGCGGCGGCGGCGATCGCGGGCGTCACCGGGGCGCTGCTCGCGCTCCCCGCGGTGCGGGTGAAGGGGCCGTATCTCGCGATGGTGACGATCGCCTTCGGCTTCATCGTGGAGAACGCCGCGGTCGAGCTGCGCGGCCTTACAGGCGGCCAGAACGGCATCATGGGAGTCCCGCGGCCCTCGGCCTTCGGCTTCGAATTGGGCGAGCGCAGCATCGCGCTCGTGGCCATCGCCGCTTCGGCGGTTTTCACTTTGCTGTATTTCTTCCTGAGTAAAAGCAGGTATGGCAAGGCGATGTGCGCGGTGCGGGACTCCGAGACCGCGGCCGAGTCGACCGGGCTCGCGCCGGTCCGGGTCAAGACCGGCGCGTTCGCGATCTCCGCCTGCTGCGCGGGCATCGCCGGCGCCTTGTTCGCGCCGCTGTCGGGCTTCGTCACGCCCTCCACCTTCGGCTTCTCGCAATCGATCCTGTTCGTGCTGGTGGTGCTGATCGGCGGCGCCGGCACCACGGCCGGACCCCTGGTCGGCGCCGCCATTGTCGTCCTGCTGCCGGAGCTTCTCGCCGGCCTCGCCGAATACCGGCTGCTTTTCTTCGGCGCGCTTCTGCTCGTGGTGCTTTGGCTCGCTCCGGAGGGCGTGGTGGGCACGGTAATGAAATTTTTCCCGCGAAAGGCCGGCCGCGCCGAGAAGGGAGGCGAAATCACGCTGGAACCCGCCGAGCGCGCCGGCCTCGAGGTCCGGGGCCTGGGCATCTCGTTCGGCGGCGTGAGGGCCGCCCACGAGATCGCGCTCGAGGCGAAGCCGGGCGAGGTGACGAGCCTCATCGGGCCGAACGGCGCGGGCAAGACGACGGTGCTCAACATGCTGAGCGGCTTCTATCGCCCCGACTCCGGCACGATCCGCCTCGGCGCGGGCGAGATCCAGGGACTGCCGGCGTGGCGCATCGCGCGCGCCGGCGTCGCGCGCACCTACCAGACCACGCAGCTCTTCGGCTCCATGAGCGTTTCCGAGAACGTGGAGACTGCCCTGAAGGAGAAGCCGGGCGCCGGCATCGCCGCGTTGCTCGCTTTCGTCGGTTATGCCGGCAGGCTCGACGCACGCGCGTCGGATCTGCCCCACGTCGACAAGCGCCTGGTCGAAATCGCCCGCGCGCTCGCCATGCGGCCCTCGGTCCTGCTCCTCGACGAGCCGGCGGCGGGCCTGTCGGCGCAGGACAAGGCGAAGCTCGCGCAGCTCCTTCGGCGCATCGCGGGGAGCGGCGTCGCCGTGGTGCTGGTCGAGCACGATATGCAGGTGGTGATGGGCCTCTCCGACCGGGTGGTCGTGCTGGATGCCGGCCTGCGGATCGCCGCCGGCACGCCCGCCGAAGTGCAGCGGGATCCGGCGGTGCGCAAGGCCTACCTCGGCGAGAAGGAGCACGCGCCCGCCGTTCGGCGGGGCGCCGCGGGCGCTCCGCTGCTCGAGCTGGGCGGATTGGCGGCGGGCTACGGCGCCGAGCCGGTGCTGAAGGGAATCGAGCTCGCCGTGCGCGAGCGCGAGATGGTCGCCGTGCTGGGCGCCAACGGCGCCGGCAAGTCGACGCTGATGCGCGCGATCTGCGGCCTGCATCGCCCGGTCGAGGGCGCCATCGCCTTCGCCGGCAGGGACATCTCGCGCGAGCCGGCGCACCGGCTGGTCGCGCGCGGCGTCGTCCTGGTGCCCGAAGGCCGCCAGGTTTTCCCGGAGCTTTCGGTGCTCCACAACCTGGAGCTCGGCGCGTATTCCCGGAAAAAGCTCGATCCGCGCGAGATCGAGGCGATGCTCGAGCGCTTCCCGCGCCTGCGCGAGCGGCTGCAGCAGCGCGCCGGGCTGCTCTCGGGCGGCGAGCAGCAGATGCTCGCGATCGCCCGGGGGCTGATGGCGAAGCCGCGGCTGCTGCTGCTCGACGAGCCGTCGCTGGGCCTTGCGCCGCAGGTCATCGGCGAGCTTTTCGCGTCGCTGGACCGCCTGCGGGCCGAGTCCGCGACCGTCCTGCTCGTGGACCAGATGGCGGGGCTCGCGCTCGGGCTCGCCGATCGCGCCTATGTCGTCGAGGACGGGCGCATCGTCGCTTCAGGTGACGCGCGCGAAATCGCGGCCGACGGCGCGCTCGAAAAGGCGTACCTGGCAGTAAACTAGCGCGCCATGAAAGCCGTCATGAACGCGATGCACCGCCTGTTCCCGATCGGCCACTTCGTCATCAGCCTGCTGTTTCTCGCGGCCGGCTTCGCCCTGGTCGCGATCGCGGGCTCGCAGCTCTGGCAGGGTGTGCAGCTCTTCGACGAGTCGGGGATCACCGACCGGCTGAATTTCGTGCTGGAGAGCATCGCCGTCCTCACGGTGGCGGTCGCCGCGCTCGAGCTCGGGCAGACCATCCTCGAGGAGGAGGTGCAGCGCGAGGCGCACATGAGCGCGCCGACGCGGGTGCGGCGCTTCCTTTCGCGCTTCATGATCGTCCTGGTGGTCGCGATGTCCATCGAGACCGTGGTGCTGATGTTCCGCGTCAGCCAGGAGTCGCCCGAGCAGCTTCCCTACGTCGCGAGCGTCGGCTTCGCCGCGGCGGCGCTGCTCGCGGCCTGGGGACTGTTCGTCTGGCTCAATCGCAGCGCCGAGGAGCTCGAGCCCGAGGCGATGGCGGCCGCCAAGCGCGAGGACCGCAAGGTCCAGAAATCCGTCAAAGGAGGCACTGAAACATGAGCATCGTGCGGCATGACCCGAGCAGCATCCTTTCGCACGCCGTCGAGCACGGCGATACCGTGTACCTCGCGGGCATCGTCGCGAAGGACGTTAACAAGGACGTGAAGGGGCAGACCAAGGAAATCGTCGACGAGATCGATCGCCTGCTCGCCAAGTGCGGCAGCAGCAAGTCCAAGGTGCTGTCGGCGACCATCTGGGTGACCGACATCCGCAATCGCGCGCCGATGAACGAAGTGTGGACGGCGTGGGTGGATCCGAAGAACCTTCCGGCACGCGCCTGCATCGAGGCGAAGCTCGCCGACCCGAAGTGCCTGGTCGA
>CAYOVM010000058.1:6967-16383 GCA_964407355.1 uncultured Enterobacteriaceae bacterium | reverse complement strand
GCGACGTTCGAAGCGTCCATGGTGGTGTTCGGGATCCAGGCGGCGTCCATGCCGGCGCCGAACTCCTGCTGATACAGGCGCCGGGTGATCTCGGCCGCGGCGGCCTTTTTCTCCAGGTATTCCTGCGTGATGTCTTCGAGGTGAGGGGAATGGTGCAGGAAAACGCCGAACATCGCCTCGCAGTCGTCCGCGTACTTGCGGGTCTGGAGGATGTGGGTATGCCAGAACTCGTCGGTGTCCTCGCTCATCGCGATCTGCTCGGCGTCGTCGGGGTATTTCACCAGCATGGTGAGGAAGTTCTTGTACGTCATCTCGGCGGCGTCTGCGCGCTCTTGGGTCCAGCCTTCGCCGCGCACCGGATCCATCATCCTGACTTTGACGGATTCGACATCGAGGGCCTGTATGGCGGCGAGGACTTGCTCGGTGGGGCGGGTGGTCCAGTGGGTGTTCATTTCCATGATTTGTCCTTGGTTAGAGTTATGAGCAGCGTTTATGGAAGTGCTATAGCCAAACGGAGATGCGGCGAGTGGCCGCGGGGCTTCCTTGCGGAACGGGGTGCTTTGTTTTTTCGGACTTGAGATGTGCTGAAGCCATGCGTGCACGTTACTGACGCATGCAGCTTCGGCGTATCGGAGGGTTTACTTGCCGAGCATCGGGCTATCCCCGATAGGGAATATTCCTTCCATAGGGAATTCCCTTACGACGAACTTTTACGAATTTATCTTCGCGTGGTCTGCTGGAGAGTGGGAACGCGACGATGAGATAAGAAAGCGCGGCGAGGGTCCAGGCCGCCTGTCTCGGATCAGGTCACGACGGTCAGCGGCTTGCGGGTGGGCTTGCCATCGGCGTCCCTGCCCACGTTCGCTTCGAGGAAGCGCGTCGCGTCGTCGGAGGGCAGCGGCTTGCTCTTGAAGTAGCCCTGCATCTCGTCGCAGTCGAGCCTTTGCAGGTGCGCGTGCTGCTCGGAGGTCTCGACGCCTTCGGCGACCACGCGCAGGCGCAGGCTGTGGGCGAGCGCGATGATCGCCTCGACGATCGCGAGGTCTTCGGTGTCGCCCGGGATGTCCTTCACGAACGAGCGGTCCACCTTGACGCTGTCGATCGGGAAGCGCTTGAGATACGCGAGCGACGAATACCCGGTGCCGAAATCGTCGATCGAGAGCGTGAGGCCCAGCGCCTTCAGCTCGTTCAGCATCGCCGCCGCCTGCTCCGGGTCCTGCATGACCATGCTCTCGGTGAGCTCGAGCTCGAGCAGGCGCGGATCGAGCCCGCTTTCCACCAGGTATTTGCGGATGTCACGGCCCAGCTTCTGATTGCGGAACTGGCGCGCCGAGAGGTTCACCGCCATGCGTATGCCGCGCAGGCCCTGCTCATGCCAGCGGAACGCCTGAGCGCAGGCTTCCTGGAGCACCCAGGCGCCGATCGGCTCGATCAGGCCCGTCTCCTCGGCGATGGGGATGAACTGCACCGGGGGAACGTTTCCGAGCTCCGAGTGCCGCCAGCGGAGCAGAGCTTCGACGCCGGTAATGTCGCCGCTTTTCATGTCGAACTTGGGCTGGTAGTGCAGCTCGAACTCCTTCCGCTCGAGCGCGCGGCGCAGCGCGCTCTCGAGCGAGAGGCGCTGCAGGCTGTGCGGGTTCATCTGCGCCGAGTAGAACTGGTAGTTGTTGCGGCCGATTTCCTTGGCCCGGAACATGGCGATGTCGGCGTGCTTCAGCAGCGTCTCCACGTCGCGGCCGTCCTCGTGATATACGCTTATGCCGACGCTTCCGGTGAGCACGATCTCATGTCCCTGGATGATCAGCGGCCGCTCGATCGCTCCCAGGATCTTGCGCGCCACCGCGATTGCCGCCGCCGGCTGGGCGCACGGCTCCACCAGCACCGCAAATTCGTCGCCTGAGATGCGCGCAATCAGGTCGGTGTCGCGCAGGCAGCGCGCCAGGCGCTCCGAGCAGGCCTTCAGCACCGCGTCGCCCGCGCCGTGGCCGAGCGTGTCGTTCACGTTCTTGAAGCGATCGAGGTCGATGAGCAGGACCGCCAGGCCGCGCTTGCTGATCTCTGAGCGCGCGATCGCCGTGGAAGCGCGCTCGCTGAAAAGCAGGCGGTTGGGGAGGCCGGTCAGCGCGTCGTGGGTCGCCAGGTGCTTGAAGTCGTCCTCTGCGCGGCGCCGCATCAGGTATTGAGCGACCTGTGCGACGACGCCTTCCAGGAGCTTGAGAAGATCCGGGTGCATCGAGGCCGGGTCCCGGCCGAAAAGGCCGATCGTGCCCAGCTTGGTATGATCGGCCACGAGCGGCAGCAAGACCGCGCCCGCCGTCTCTGCGGCGTCGGGTTCCGCTTCCCAGTAGCGGCCCGACACGAACGCGCACTCGGCGCATATCGCGCCCAGGACGTCGTTCATGGTTTCGGCGGTGGGCCGCGCGGCCGCGAAGAGCCGCGCGAGCTGCGATTCGAGCTCCTTGCGCCGCGTGCCGAGCTTGCGCTCGCTTATGTCCATTATCGTGCCGCGGATAATTTCGACGCGGCCGTCCTTCGCCACCCGCGACTCGCCCAGGCCGTGCACCCAGCGCTCCGCGCCATCGACGACGATGCGATGCTCTATGTCGAAGCCTTTGGCGTGGTGGCGGCAATCGCCGATCGCCTGGCGCACGCGCTCGCGGTCCTCGGCGTGCACGTGGTCGAAGAACTCCTGCAGATCGATGGGCGCCTTTTCCGCCGGCATACCGAGCAGACGCAGCGCTTCGTCGGACCAGCGCAGGCGGCCGTCGCGCAGGTCGAGCGACCAGTTCCCGAGCTTCGCCATGCGCTGCGCTTCCGCGAGCGAGGTCTTGCTCTCGCGCAGGTCGGCGGTAATCATTACAGCCATCATCTCGGCGCGGCGCCGCGAATTGGCGTACGAGTTGAACAGGCCGAAGAGGAGGGCGGTCGTGATCAATCCGCCTGCGAGGACCAGCCATGGCAGGGCCGCGTCGACCTTGCCGATCACGGCCTTGTACGGAGTAGTGAAATGGACTTCCCAGACCCGGCCTGCCACCTCGATCGGCAGCACCGCCCTGAAGGAAGAATTCTCCTCGGCCGCGCCGATAGTCGCGTCGGCGGACCCGGTCAAATCCTTGCTGTCGAACAGGAGCCGGTCGGCGCCTAGAGCAACTTTACCCGCCACATACTTTTGCGCCGGACCGGCCTCGTAGAGCATGAAGCGCATGAGCCGGAGCGCCTGCTCGTCCAGCACGCCCCGCATCAGTTCCCTGACGTAGAAGGCGGCGCCGACGGAGCCGAGATAAGCCGCGCGCCGTTCCTCTACGGTTTTTACCGGCATCCCGGACCGGTACACCGCCAACCGCATGGCAAGGCTTGCAAGGCGCTCTTGTCCCTTCGTGACCCGAAGCAATTGTCCCGAGGACGTGAGCTGGCCGCTGTCGCGAGCGGCCGCCAAGGCGTCTTTCAGGGCCTGTTGATTGTTTGCCGAGGGATTGTTGGAAATATCCAGGCCGAAGACGGATTCGTTTCCCGCCATCGGTTCGACATATACCAGGACGTAGTACTCCGGCCGGTCGCCGGGCGGCTTGATTGCGAACTCCGGGTAGCCGCGCGGATCGAGGCTCGTGTCCTTCTTGACGCGCGCAATGAATCCCGCCTTGTTTTTGCCAGAAACGTATTCAGCGTAGTTGAAGGTCCAGAATCCAGGGTAACGGTGCGCTAGCTCGAGACCCGTCACATAGTGATGGAACTCCATGCGCGTGACTGGATAAGAGGCCCTGTACAGTGACCTCAGTCCATACATGACGTCGGCGTAGGAGTGGATCCGCGCGGCGATCACATGCTGTGCGTCGCTCGCCTGGCGCTCGAAGCGCAGCTTCGCTTCGTTCTCGACGTTGTACCGGACGATCAGGAAGGAGACGACGGAGAGCGCCGCGCCGACAATCAGAATCAACGCCGGAAGCAACAGCTTGCGCCACGTCGCGGGCGCAATGCCGTCCATGGCCGAGGAGCCACTTCCGCTCGTAGGTTTCATCTATGCAGAATACCTGCGAATCAAACGCAGGAGTATGGGGGGACCCCATGATTTCTATAGGGAAATCCCCGACGAAGTGTCAGTTCGTGTCAGCGGAGTAGGGTTATCCCTACGACGGCGTGAGTTGCGCTTTATCCGGTCGTACGATTTCGCGAGTGAGACGCGTACAAAATCGTCGCGCCGGTCTAGAGGATAAGAATCGCCCGGTAGTCGTTTACGTTGGTGCGCGTGGGACCGGTTACGACGAGCTCGCCCAGGCCGGCGAAGAAGCCGTAGCTGTCATGCCGCAGGAGCATTGCCTTGGCGTCGATTCCTTTTGCGCGTGCCTTCGCGAGGCTGTCGGGCGCCATGACGGCGCCCGCGTTGTCTTCGGATCCGTCGATGCCGTCGGTATCGGCGGCGAGGGCCCAGACGTTCTCCATGCCGTCGAGCTCGATCGCTAGCGAGAGCAGGAACTCGGCGCAGCGTCCGCCGCGCGCGCCCTCGTTGCGCTCGTCGCGGAGGGTGACGGTGCACTCGCCGCCGGAGATCAGCGCCACCGGAGGGCGAAAAGGCTTGTCGTAGCGGCGGATCTCGCGGACCAGCGCCGCCATGACCTTGGCGACCTCCGACGCTTCTCCCGTAATTGTGTCGCCCAGCACCACCGGCTCGATGCCCTTCGCCCGGAAAATCCGCGCCGCGGATTCGAGTGAGCCGTGCGCGGTGGCGATCACACGGTTCTCGACCCGCGCGAACACCGGATCGCCCGGCTTCGGCGTTTCGTCGACGCATTTCTCCAGCCGCGCCGTCACGGCGGCCGGCGCGCAGATGCGGAACTTGCGCAGGACATCGAGCGCGTCGCGGCAGGTCGTCGGATCGGGCGCGCACGGACCCGAGGCGATGTGAGTCGGGTCGTCGCCGGTGACATCCGAGATGATGAGCGCGAGCACCGGCGCCTTGCACGCCGCCGCGAGCCGCCCGCCGGCGATCGCCGAGAGGTGCTTGCGCACGGTGTTGATCTCCTGGATCGTCGCGCCGCTCTTCAGGAGCGCGGCCGTGACGCTCTTCAGGTCCGCCATCGAGATGCCCTCGGCGGGCAGCGAAAGCAGGCTCGAGCCGCCGCCCGAGACGAGCGCGAGCAGGAGATCGTCCTCCTTCAGCTTTCTCGCCTGCAGCAGCATTTCACGCGCGGCAGCTTCGCCAGCTTCGTCGGGCACCGGGTGCCCGGCCTCGACGACGCGGATGCGCTTCGTCGGCACGCCGTGCCCGTAGCGCGTGATCGCGATGCCGCTGAGCGGTGCTGCCGGCTCCCACGCATTCTCCACCGCGAGCGCCATCGAGGCGGCGGCCTTCCCCGCCGCGGCGACGAACGTACGGCCGCTTGGCGGTTTCGGCAGATGCGCAGCGAGGATCTGCAGCGGGTCGGCCGCCGCGACGGCCGCCCGGAAGCTGTCCTCGAGAAGCTCTCTCAGGCGAACGTTTCCTTGGCGGCGTCCCGGCCGAGCCCGTAGAACTTGGGATAGGTCTCGCGGAACGCCTGCTGGATCTCGGCGGTGGGCACGTCGGCGAAGCTGCCGCGCTCGCGCAGGTATTCCATGTGGCGGCGCTCGTCCTCGTCGAAGGCATGGAACACCGAATCGTTGCGGCCGTCGAACTCGAGCGGCTTCACGCGAAAGCGCTTGCACAGGGCGAGGTTGAATGCCGGGGTCGCCTTCACCCATTTGCCGTCGAGATGGAGCTCGGCGTAGCCGTGGTAGATGAAGAGGTCCGTGCCCATCGTCTCGGCGAGCCTCGGCGTGGTGAGGTGGTTCTTGACGTCGGCGAAGCCCACGCGCGCCGGGATTCCCGCGGCGCGCGCGCTCGCCGCGAGGAGCGCCGCCTTGCCGATGCAGAAGCCCTCGCCCGCGCGCAGGACCGCCGAGGCGCGGAACGCTTCCGGATCGGACAAATCGAGGAACGGGTTGTAGCGGATCTCGTCGCGCACCGCGTAGTAGAGGGCGATCGCGCGCTCCGTGCCGCTTTTTCCGGCGGCATGCTTTTTCGCGAATTCGACGACCGCCGGATCGGCGCTGTCGATGAATTGCGCCGAACGGAGAAATTCCTTCATTTGTCCAGCTTCATGAGCTTTCGCGCGCCGGTGAAGAGCGCGCTCGACGGGTCGGCGAGGCCGTCGACCACCGAGAAATGGTTCTTGCCCGGCATCGGAATGTCGCCGGCGAACGCCGAGCGCCAGCGCTCGCCGAGGAGCGCGTTCTGGCGCCGGAACTCGCCCGACTCGTCGCCGCCGACCGAGGTCATCACCGGCGCGCGGGTCGCGGGCGGAATGAGCGCGGGCGAGAGGCGCAGCGCCGCCGCCTCGTCCAGGCGCAGGTCCGCCTGCAGGAAATCGAGCTGCGGCAGCGGCCGCAGGTCGTAGATGCCGCTGATCGCGAGGGCGCCTTTCCACAGGTCTTTCGGCAGGCTGGCGTCGAAGACCGGGAAGACCGCGGCCATCATCATCGCGGCGAGGTGACCGCCGGCCGAATGGCCCGAGACGTAGAGCCGGTCCTGGTCCATGCCGAAGTCCTCGGCGTGCAGCCACAGCCAGCGGCTCGCGCGCAGCATCTGACGCACGATCTCCTCGATCGTCACCGCCGGGCACAAATCGTAGTTCACCACCGCGAGCGAGACGCCGGCGTCGACCCAGGCGGGGGCGAGGAAGGAGAAATCGCGCTTGTCGAGCGAGCGCCAGTAGCCGCCGTGGATGAACATCATGCACGTGCCGTCGCCCTTGCGCGCCGGGAAGATATCGATGCTCTCGCCCGGCATGTCGCCGTAGCGCTGGTCCAGGCGCGAGGTCATGATGCTGCGCGCGCGCGCCGAGGTCTCGCCCCAGCGGGCGAAGTACTGCGCGTGATCGGGCACCAGCTCGCGGTTGTTGTACTGCCTGGCGAGCCCTTCCTTGTCTGCGGGATTCATCTGCGCTCAGCCTCGCTTTTCACGCCACAGGCCCATCGCTTCCTGCGCCGGCCGGTCGGAGAACGAGAACAGCACGCACTCGCTCCTCGCCGTCACGCGCAACGGTACCCACGAGGGGACGACGAAGACGTCCTTCGCCTCGAACTCGAATTCCTCGGCGCCGATGGCGACGCGGCCCTCGCCTTCGATGACCGAATACACCGTGCCGTCGGTCGAGCGGATCGGCTGCGTCTGGAAGCCTTTCGGCACGAGCTGGATGAACGCCGCGATGGTCGGCATCGCATGGCCGCCGGTGAGCGGGTTGGTGAACTGCATCTTCCAGCCGTGGCAGGGATCGGGGTCGGCATCGCGCGCGAGCCCGGCGAGCGATTCCCGGCTGCGCTCGTAGGGATAGTTGAAGATCGGCGAGGTCTTGCCGAACGGGGCGGCTGCGCCGAGCGGCGCGAGATTGTTGCCGTAGCGGGCGATCGACGCGCCCTCGCTGCGCGTGACCGGCTGCACGTCCTCCGGGTAAACCTCGTGAAACTGGGCGGCGAAAGCCTGAACGAGGCGGATGTCGAGGCCGTCCATCCACACCACCGGATCGCTGCCCGGATGGCCGTGGTCGTGCCAGGTCCACGAAGGGGTGATGATGAAGTCGCCCGGGTGCATGGTGGTGCGCTCGCCGTCGACCGCGGTGTAGGCCCCCGAGCCTTCGACGATGAGGCGCAGCGCCGACTGCGAATGGCGGTGGCTGGGCGCGATCTCGCCGGGGAGGATGAGCTGCAAACCGGCGTACAGGCTCTGCGTGATGCAGGATTCCCCGCGCATCCCGGGGTTCTCCAGGATCAGCACGCGCCGGATCGCCTCCTTGGCGGTGATCAGCGTACCCGCCTCCATCAGGTGCGGACGCGCCTCGGCGTACTTCCACAGCGCGGGCTTGCACGGCGTCGCCGGCTGGTTCGGAATCAGGTCGTGCAGGACCTCCCACAGCGGAGCGAGGTTCTGCTTGTCCATGCGGCGATAAAGGTCCTGTCGTGCAGTGCCGATGCTGGGCTTGGGAACGCTTGCCATGGGGTTGCCTCTGAAAGTCTGCCTCTGAAAGTCTGAAGCGCGGGCCGAAAAAGGGATTCTACGTGCGGCCGACCGGCTTGAGCCAGACGACCGGCTTGCCCAGCTGCTTTTCCAGCGCCTGGCCCTCCGGGTCGGCGAGGGCGGCCTCGCGGGCCTTGCGGATCGCCTGCGCCTGCGCGCGCGGCTCGGTGGCGGGCGGGTTCTCGACGAGCGCATCGAGCAAGGCGAGGAAGTTGCCTTTGCCGCGGCGGTGGGTCTCGCCGTAGCCCTTGACGAGGCCGGCGCAGCGGGCGATCTCCAGCGCGAGGCCCGCGTCGCGCTTGGCGGCGTCGCCCACGAGGTCGAGCCAGCGCCGGATCAGCCGCTGCTCGGCGCCATACCGGTAGCTGTGGGGGCGCCAGGGCTTGAGCCAGGCGAGGGCGCGCACGAGGAGAAACCCGAGCACGCTCGAGGTCTTGATGTGCATGCCGACGTTGTAGGCATCCAGTTTTCCGCGCCGCTCGGCCCAGGAAATCAGTTTTCCGCCTAAAAAGGGCGGAAGAAGCGAAGCGAATTCCTCCACCCCGGGCTTCAGGTAGTCGATTACCACGACCGGCTCCCCCGGCTTCGCGCCGACTTCCTTGCGCACGCGCTCGAAGCGCGATGCGCGCGTCTTCAGGTCGGCCACGCGGATGATGTCCTCATAGCTCATCCAGAGCGCGAGCTGGCGCGCCACTTCGGCGGCGACCTCCGGGTCGCCTTTCGTGAACGGCTCCATCCTCTGCATGAAGAGGTTTGCATAGGCTTCGCCCTGGTAGTCCTTCAGCCGGGAGACGCCCAGCACCATTATTTCCTCGAGCTGCGTGGCCCGGCGAGGCGCCGCCGGCGCCGCGGGCACGGGACGCGAGCCCGCGGCGATCTCGAAGCCGGCGGCGAAGCCGCGCAGGCTCGCGTCGGCGCCGCGGCCGGCGCTGCGGATCGCCTGCTCGCAGGCTTCGCGCGGCAGCGGCAGCTCGCCGCTTCCGGCCATCGCGCCGAAGAGCACGGCGTTGATGACGGTGCCGTTCTTCTGCGCGAGCTCGCGCATGTCGAAGAGCACCGGGCGTTTCGCGAGCGCGCGGGCGGCTTCGATCACGCGCGCGCTGTCGAAGCGGCCGTCGGCCATCTGCATCTTCTCGCTCGTGGCGTAGATCCGATGCGTCGAAGCGATGAGCGTGGTGCGCTCGGGACTCACGAATCCGTTCTGCATCGCGCGCGCCGCTTCGATGAGCTCCGAGGCGACCATGACGTCGACATTGCCGGGACTCGGGGTCAAAGACAGTACCGGCACCCTCCCTTGCAGCGTTTCCGTTCTTGCGGGGAAGATTTCCAGATAATAGGTGGTGGCCCCCGTGCGCTGCGCGACGCCGGGGATCGAGGTGCTCTGGGCGGG
>CAYOVM010000058.1:0-6867 GCA_964407355.1 uncultured Enterobacteriaceae bacterium | reverse complement strand
AGGTGGTGGCCCCCGTGCGCTGCGCGACGCCGGGGATCGAGGTGCTCTGGGCGGGGAAGCCGCACTGCGTGGCGGCTTCGATGAGCCAGTCGGCCATGACGCCGCCGCCCTCGCCGCCGAGGGCGGCGATGAGGATGCACAGGGGACGCCGGGGAAGCTCGCTCACAGGACGAATCTCCTGAAGGAAGACACCAGCCGATCCCAGACGTTCGGGTTCTGGACGACTTCCGCACGGTAGAACGAAGGGCAGAGCACCGCGGCATGCGCGTTCTCGCCGCACAGACCGCAGCCCACGCAACCGTCGATCACCGTCGCCACCGGGTCGCGGCGCAGGGGATCGGGGTTGTCCTTGAGCGTAAGCGTCGGGCAGCCCGAGAGCCGGACGCAGGAGTGATCGCCGGTGCAGGTGTCCTCGTCGACGCCGTATTTCACCCTCACGTGCCTTTTCCCTTTTGATAATTTTTCGGCAACCAGAGGCCGGATGCGGCGCTGGCGCTCGAGCTGGCACTCGCCGTCGGCGACGATCACCTTGAGCCCCTCGTACTTCGTGGTCCTCGCGTCCTTCAGCGTCTTCATCATCCCCCGCACGTCGTAGCTGTTCACCGTGCGCAGCCATTTCACGCCGAGTCCGTCGAGCGCGTTCTCGATCGCGTCGGCGTTTTGTTTTGGAGAAGAAACGATTTCCTGGGTGCCCGTGGCCGAGGCGTAGCCGTTCTTCATGATGACGAGCACGCCGTCGCCCTGGTTGAGCAGGCGCGACGCCACGCCGGAGAGCAGACCGTTATGCCAGAAGCCGCCGTCGCCCATGATCGCCATCGGCCGGCGCGCCGACATCGGGCCGACCCCGGCGGAGGCCGCGAGGCTCATGCCGTAGCCGAGGACCGTGTTGCCCTGGGAAAACGGCTCGAAGCTCGCGAACGCGTGGCAGCCGATGTCCATCGAGACATGCGGCTTGCCGAGATCCTGGCCCACCAGCTTCATCGCCGAGAACACCGGGCGCTCGGGGCACCCGACGCAGAAGCCGGGCGGGCGCTGCGGCAAGGGCCCGAGCAGCTCGGCCGCGTGTTTTCTCACGGCGGCTGTTTTTTCCAGCCAGTCCGCGCCCCGTGAGACGTCCACATGCGGGGCATGCTCTTTGAGGAATTCGGAAAGGCCCCGCACCAGGACTTCGGCGCTGTACTCGCCCGCGATCGGCAGCAGGTCCTTGCCATGCAGCTTCGTCTGCAGATCCGCACGCCGCAGGAGGGTGGCGATCTCCTGCTCGATGAACTCGGGCTGGCCTTCCTCGATCATCAGCAGCGCTTTTTTTCCGGCGGAGAATTCATTTATTTCCTGAGGAACCAGCGGGTAGACCACGTTCAGCGCGAGGATCGGGATGCGGCAGGCGCCGAAGTCGTCGGCGAGGCCGAGCAGGCGCAGCGCGCGCATCACGCCGTTGTACAGGCCGCCCTGGATGATCAGCCCGAGCTCCTTCTCCTCGCCGGGGAAAACCTCGTTCAGCTTCTTCTGGGCGATGAACTTGCGCGCCGCGGGCAGGCGCACGTCCGCCTTCAGCTTCTCCTGGCGGAAGATCGCCGGCGGATGCGCGAGGCGGTCGTAGACGAATTCCTTCGGCGGGCCCTCGAGCTTGCGCCGCGTCGACACCGCGGGCGGAAGGTTCTGCTTGGCGGTGAACGAGCCGTGCACGTGGCAGGCGCGGATGCGCAGCTCCATCATCACCGGTGTGCTCGACGCCTCGGAGAGCTCGAAGCCGCGCTCCACCGTCTCGACGATGGTCGGGAGGTTGGGCCGCGGGTCGAGCATCCACATGGAGGACTTCATGGCGATCGCGTGCGTGCGCTCGAGCGCCACGCTCGCGCCTTCGCCGTAGTCCTCGCCGCAGACGATCAGCGTGCCGCCCATCACGCCCGAGCTCGAGAGATACGAGAGGGCGTCCGAAGCGATGTTGGTGCCGACGATCGACTTCCACGTCACCGCGCCGCGCGCCGGATAGTTGACCGACGCGCCGAGCATCGCGGCCGCCGCGGCTTCGCTCGTGCAGGCTTCCACGTGCACGCCCAGACCCTCGAGGTACTCGCGCGCCTGGACCATCACGTCGAGGAGATGCGAAACCGGCGCGCCCTGGTAGCCGCCGACGTAGGAGACGCCGGATTGCAGCAGCGCCTTGGTGACGGCGAGGATCCCCTCGCCGCGGAAGGTTTCGCCCGCGCCGAGCTTCAGCGACTTTATTTCCTCAGTGAATTGCCGTTCCACCGAAAAGCCGTCTCACGTTGAAAAGCAGTTTGTCGAGGAGGTTCGGGTTGTGCACGACCTCCGCGCGGTAGAAGGACGGGCACAGCACCGCGGCGTGCGCGTTCTCGCCGCACAGGCCGCAGCCGACGCAGCCCTCGATGACCGTCGCGACCGGGTCGCGGCGCAGCGGATCCGGATTGTCCTTGATGGTGAGCGTCGGGCAGCCCGAGAGCCGGATGCAGGAATGGTCGCCGGTGCAAGTATCCTCGTCGACGCCGTACTTGACCCTGACGACTCGTTTTCCGGAAGAAAGCTTCTGTGAAAGAACCGGCTTGAGCTTGCGCTGGCGCTCGAGCTGGCATTCGCCTTCGGCGATGACGACCTTCAGGCCGGCGTAGTCCGAGCTCATCGCCTCCTTCAGCGTCTTCGCCACCTCGCCCACGCGGTAGTTGTCGACGGTCCTCACCCAGCCCACGCCGATGCCTTCGAGGGCGCGCTCGATGCTCACGTCGCCCTTGTGCGCGCTGTGTTGCGCGGAAGAAGGCAGCTCCTGCGTGCCGGTCGCCGAGCTGTAGCCGTTCTTCATGATGACGAGGATGCCGTCGTTCTTGTTGAAGACGCTGTTGGCGATGCCCGAGGTGAGCCCGTTGTGCCAGAAGCCGCCGTCGCCCATGATCGTCACGGTGCGCTTGCCGAACATCGAGTGCACGGCCGAATTCGAGGCGAGGCCCAGGCCGTAGCCGAGCACGGTGTTGCCGATGTTGAACGGCGGCAGCGTGGCGAAGGTATGGCAGCCGATGTCCGCCGAGACGTGGTACTTGCCGCCTTCCTTCTCCAGCACCTTCATGGCGGAGAACACCGGCCGCTCCGGGCAGCCGACGCAGAAGCCCGGCGGCCGCACCGGCAGGCCGGGGCCGAGAAGATTTGCCGCCGTTTCTTTTAGTTTCTTGACCGGCTGAACAGCCGTTTCAAGGCCGAGGAAGCGGGCAAGACCGCTCAGAACGACTTCACCCGTGTACTCGCCCGCGAGCGGCAGCACGCCCTTGCCGTGCACCGCCACCTTGTCCGCCCCGCCCCGGCGCAGCGTAGCGAGGACCGCGTCCTCGATGTAAGCGGGCTGGCCTTCCTCGACGATCAGGACCGAGGTCTTGCTTGCGCAAAATTGCACGATTTCATCCGGCACGAGCGGATACGTGACGTTCAGGCAGTAGATCGGGATCCGCGTGCCGCCGAAGGCGTCGGCGAGCCCGAGGAGCTGCAGCGCGCGCACCACGGCGTTGTAGAGGCCGCCCTGGCAGATGATTCCCACATCGCTGCGCTCGCCCTCGAACACCTCGTTCAGCCTGTTTTCCCTGATGTACGCGACCGCCGCCGGCCAGCGCACTTCCGTCTTCTGCTTCTCCTGCGCGTACGTGGCGGGCGGCAGGCAGATCCGGCCGTAGTCGAAGTCGGGATTTTCGAGCTGCAGGTTCTTCGAGAACCTGGGCGTCAGGTTCTTTTTCGTGGCGAAGGAGCCGTGCACATGGCACGCCCGGATGCGCAGCTCGAGCATCACCGGGCTGCTCGAGGCTTCCGAGAGCTCGAAGGCGCGCTCCACCATCTCCACCATCTTCGGCAGCGCCGGCCGCGGGTCGAGCAGCCAGATCTGCGATTTCATCGCGAAGGCGTGGCTTCGCTCCTGGATGATCGAGGAGCCCTCGCCGTAGTCCTCGCCGAGCACGATCAGCGCGCCGCCTTTCACCCCGGCGGAGGCGACGTTCGAGAGCGCGTCGGCGGCGACGTTGGTGCCGACGGTCGACTTGAAGGTCACCGCGCCGCGCACCGGGTAGTTGATCGAGGCGCCGAGCATCGCCGCCGCGCCGGCTTCGTTGGCGTTCGCCTCGACGTGGATGCCGAGCTCGTCGAGTATGTCGCGCGCGTCGTTCAGCACATCCATCATGTGCGACACCGGCGCGCCCTGGTAGCCGCCGACGTACGAGACGCCCGACTGCAGCAGCGCCTTCGTGACCGCGAGGATGCCCTCGCCGTGGAAGGTGTCGCCGTCGCCGAGCTCGAGCTTCGCCACTTCGGCCTTGAACGAGCGTTCCATGTCAGCCCACCAGCCCCGGCAGCCAGACCGCGACCCCGGGAACCAGGAACACGAGGATGAGCACGATCACGCTGATCAGCAGAAACGGCGTGACGGCCCGGAAAATGTGCAGCATCGTCACCTGCGGCGGCGCGACGCCCTTCATGGTCATCAGCAGGAGGCCGTGCGGCGGCATCAGCAGCCCGAGCTGCATGCAGATGAGGAACATGACGCCGAACCACACCGGGTCGACGCCCATCTGCTGCACGATGGGCATGAAGATCGGCAGGGTGATCATCATCATGCTCACCTGCTCGACGAACACGCCGAGGAAGATGAGCAGCAGCATCATCCCCGCGACCACCGCGAGCGGCGGCAGGCCGAGCTGGGTGATGAGCCGCGCGAGGCCGTCGCTCGCGCCGGAGAACGACAGGATCTGCGAGAAGGTGGTGGCGCCGACGATGATGAACAGGATCATTCCGGAGATGGCGGCGGTTCCCTGCAGCGATTTCAACAGATTTTCCATTGTGAGAGATTTGTATAAAACAGCCAGCACCATCGTGGCGAACGCGCCCAGCGCCGCGCATTCGGTGGGCGTCGCCCAGCCGGCGATCATCGCGCCGACCACGATGCCGAAGATCGACACGAGCGGCAGCACGTACTGCATGAACGGCCGGAATTTCTGCCAGCCGTGGAATTCCTCGAGCGGCGTCTTCGGCGCGAGCGCCGGCTCGAGCTTCACGCGCAGCATGATGTAGCCGACGAAGATCACGCTGAGTATCAGGCCCGGCCCGATGCCGCCGATGAGCAGCTTCGAGATCGAGATCCCCGACAGGCTGCCGAGCAGCACCGTGAGCGCGGAAGGCGGGATCAGCATGTCGACCGCCCCGATCGCCATGATCGGCCCCGCGGCGATGGTCGGGTGATAGCCGCGCGCGAGCATCACCGGCAGCATCAGGCTGCCGAGCATCGCGGTGGTGGCGATGGTCGAGCCCGAGATCGCCGAGAACACCGTTCCCGCGACCACCGCCACGACCGCGAGCCGCCCCGGCACCTCGCGGATCAGCCGCTCGATGCCGTCGATCACCTTCACCGCGAGACCGGTGTGGAACAGCACTTCCCCCATGAGGATGAATAGCGGAATCGGCGTCAGCGCGAAGCTCGTGACCGACTGCACGGAGTTGCGGGCGAGCTGCACCAGGCCGACTTCGCCGCCGAGCCAGACCCAGGCGCCGATCAGGTTGATCGCGAGGAACGAGAACGCCACCGGCAGCCCGAGGAACATCAGCAGCGTCGAGCCGCCGAGCATCAGCCATGCCGCCGCCTGCCAGGACATCGTTTCGCTCCTCAGCCGACCGTGATCGCGTCCTCGCGCGGCCCCGGCTCGCCCGCCTGCAGGCGCGCCATCCGGAACAGCACCTCGATCGCGAGGAGGATGAAGCAGGCCGGCAGCGGGGCGAGCAGCCACCACTCGGGGATGGCGAGGGTCTTCACCACCATCGAGCCGATCGCCTGGCTCGCCAGCACCGCCTTCGCCGCCGCGAACGCGATCAGCAGGCAGCAGCCGAGCGCGATGAGATCGCACAGCCACTCGCAATACCAGGCGAGGCGCGGCGGCAGGACGCGCAGCACGACGTCGATGCGGATGTGCTGGCCGCGGCGCAGCAGCCACGGCGCGGTGAAGACGGTGATCAGGTAGAGCGCGTACTCCGTCGCCTCGTTCGCCCACTGCACGCCGCGCATTCCCGGCACGATGCGCACGTTGCGCAGCAGCACGTCCGCGCAGATCACCAGCATCATCGCGAAAAGCACCGCGCAACCAAGCAGCGCCAGCGCGGCGAGCAACCGGCCGAAGGCGGGCGAGAAGCGCTCCATTCCTATTTGCTGAAGAGCTTCTTCATCTGCGGCCCGTAGGCCGGGCTCGCCTTGATGGCGCTCGCCCAGGCGACCTCGTAGGCCTTGTCCTGATATTCCTTGGCCGCCGCGGCATCGAGCTTGATCACCTGGATGCCCGCCTGCGCCTGGCGACGCGTGTCCTCGTCATTGAGCTTCTTCCAGCTCACCGCCTGCTGCTCCATGGCGACGGCGGCCTTCGTGAGCAGATCGCGCTGCGCGGGCTTGAGGCCCTTCCACTTGTCGAGGTTCATGATGAGCGAGACCTCGGCGTTGTAGAAGCCCGGATCGACGCGGAACTTGGTCTTCTCCTCCCACTTCATGTCGAAGATGCCCTGGATCGGCCAGCCATAGCCGTCGACCACGCCGCGCTCGAGCGCGGTGTAGACCTCGCCGGGGGCGGTCTGCACGATCGTCGCGCCCAGCGCCTGGAAGAAATCGCGGTACACCGGCGTGACGCGGATCTTGAGCCCGGTGAGGTCCGGCTTGTCGATCTTCTTCGTGAGGTAGAGGTGGAACGGCGTGAAGTCGATGACGCGGCCGAGGTACTGCATGTTGGCCTTCTCGTTCCAGATCTTGTTGACGAGGTCGTAGGCGCCGTTCTTGCGGAGCTCGGTCGCCGGGATCTGCGTCAGCTTCAGCGCGTCGGCCTCCGGCATGATGTTGGTGTAGAA
>CAYOVM010000057.1:8809-16440 GCA_964407355.1 uncultured Enterobacteriaceae bacterium | reverse complement strand
CGGCGCCTTCCTCGTCGTCGCCGCGATCGTCTGGCTCGGCTGGGCGCGGCGCTAGGCGCAGCTCATAAGCCGGCCAGGCGCACCCCGAGGGGAATCAGTACCGCGCCGAGCACGCCGTGCAGGCCCATCGCGAGGCTCGCGTACGCGCCGGCTTCCTGATTGACGCTGAACGCGCGCGATGTGCCGATGCCGTGCGCGGCGACGCCGATCGCGAAGCCGCGCTGCCACCATTCGCGCGAGCGCACGAAGTCGAGCACGAAGCGCGCGAGCATGGCGCCGAGGATGCCGGTCGAGACCGCGAAGACCGCAGTCAGGGTCGGCGAGGCGCCGATCCGCTCGGCGATGCCCATCGCGATCGGCGCCGTCACGGACTTCGCGGCGAAGCCGCCGACGATCGCCGGGTCGGCGCCGAGCAGGCGCGCGATTCCCACCGCGCTCACGATCGAGGTCAGCCCGCCCGCGAGGAGCGCGGCGAGCAGCGGCAGGATGCGCCCGCGCAGCGCGTGCAGCCCCTTGTAGATCGGCACCGCGAGCGAGACCGTCGCCGTGCCGAGGAGGAAGTGCACGAACTGCGCGCCCTCGAAGTAGGTTGCATACGGCATGCCGATCAGGGTGATCGTCGCCGCGACGAGGACGATCGCGATCAGGACCGGGTTCGCGAGCGGATGCCGGTTCGCGCGCTCGTACGCGAGCACGCCGAGCTGGTACGCGCCGAGCGTGAGGGTGAGCGCGAGGAGCGGGCTCCCCGAGAGGTATACCCAGATCTCGTGGATGTTCGGGAAGCCCGTTGCCGGGGAGCTCATTCGCGCTTCCTCGGCGACAACGCTTTCAGCACGAGCGCCGTCACCGCGACGGTGAGGACCACGCTCACGACCAGCGCCACGGCGATCGCCGCGGCGTGGGCCTTCAGATGCGGCCCGAACATCACGACCCCGACCGCGGCGGGAACGAAGAGCAGGCCGAGGTGCCGGCTGAAGGCGCCGGCGACTTCGTCGAGGGGGGCATTCACGCCTTTGCGCAGGGCGAGGAAGGCGACCAGCAGGACGAGACCGATGACCGGGCCGGGAATGAGCGGCAGGAAGAAGTGCGTCGCCAGCTCGCCAAGGCCCTGGAACACCAATATCTGCACGAGGCCTTGGATCATCGGATTGCCGATATCCTAGAATAAGTGCACAAAGGGGCCAAACCATGGACGACGTCGAAAAGACCAGGTGCGTAGATTCCCTCGCCCACGCGGCGAAGCTGCTCGAGCTCGCCCAGGCGCACCTGCAGCGCGCCCGGGCCCAGTGCTCCGGGGAGCTCTACGGCCGGGTGGACCTGATTTCCAAGCGGGCCTTCGAGCTCAAGGTGAAGTCCGACTGGCTGCGCTACTCGGTGCTCGGCAAGATCCACGTCGATGCCGCGAACGACCGGGTCGGCTCGGACCGCCGCGTCGCGATCGATCGCCGGATCGTCGGCATGCAGAAGCTGCTGGTCTCGGTCGCCTAGCCCGGGCCCGCCAGGATCACGTTCGCGCCGCCCTCGTAGAGCTCCTCCACGAGCGCGGCGCGCCGCTCGAGCACCGCGCGCTGGTTGATGTAGCCCTTGTCGGTGATCTCGTTGGCGTCGATCGACGGCGGCTCGGTCATGATCATGAGGCGCGTCGGGTGCATGGAAGCCCCGCTTTTTTCCTTCAAGAAATCCTTGAGAACTCCGGAAAGCCGATCGCGAACCGCTTGCGCGGACAATTCCTTCGCCGCCGCGCTTAAAAACACCAAGGCGCCGATCTCGTTCCGGTCATGCCCGGTGATCACCGCGTCCTGGATCAGCGGGTCGGCGGCGGCGATGAGCTTCATGCGCAGCGCGCCGACGTGCGCCCAGGTGCCGCTCGCGAGCTTGAAGTCCTCGGCGATGCGGCCGTCGAACACGATGCCTTTGGCGGCATCGGCGGGATCGGCGAGCTTCAGCGCGTCGCCGATGCGGTAGAAGCCTTCCTCGTCGAACGCGGCGCGGGTGAGATCGTCCCGCTTGTAGTAGCCCGGCGTGACGTTCGGCCCGCGCACGCGCGCCTCGAGCTTGCCCGCGGCCGGCACGAGCTTCAGCTCGCAGCCCGCCACGGGAAGGCCGATGACGCCGGGGCGGTCCATGGGGAAATGCACCGACGTGGCGAGCGGCGCGGTCTCGGTCGAGCCCCAGGCGGAAAGCATCGCGAGCCGGCTGTTGTTCTCCTGCGCGGCGAGCTTTTTCAGGCGGTCCCACAGGTTCTGCGGGAGCGCGGCCGCCGCGTAGAACAGCACATCCAGATCCTTGAAGAAATTGCGGCGCAGCCCGGCGTCCTTCTCGAGGAAGGGCAGCAGCAGGTCGAAGCCGCGCGGCACGTTGAAATACATCGTCGGCGCGATCTCCTTCAGGTTGCGCGCGGTGGTCTCGACCAGCCCGGGCACCGGCTTGCCGCCGTCGATATAGAGCGTGCCGCCGTTGCGCAGCACCAGGTTGAAGACGTAGTTGCCGCCGAAGGTATGGTTCCACGGCAGCCAGTCGACCACCACCGGCGGACGCCCGGCGACGAAGCGCCAGGCCTGCGCGAGCTGCTGCTGGTTCGCGCACAGCATGCCGTGCGTGTTGATCACGCCTTTGGGCGTGCCGGTGGAGCCCGACGTAAACAGGATTTTCGCTATGGTTTTTCCGCTTATCTTCGAAAACTCCCGCTCCAGGGTCGAGCCCGGAACGACTTCCAGCATCTTCGCGAGCGACGCAGGGGTGGCGCCCACCGCGGCCAGCGCCGGCGCGAACTTCTCGGGGTCGGAGGTGTACACCAGCCCGGGCTTCACCAGCTCGAAGATCTGCTTCAGCTTGCCGAAATCCTTCGACATCAGCGAATAGGCGGGCGAGATCGGCACGACCGGGAGGCCGACGTGCATCGCGCCGAGCGCGAGCAGGGCATGGTCGATGCCGTTGTCGGAAAGGATCGCGACCGGCCGCTCCGGCCCGAGCTCCATGTGCAGCAGCGCCTGGCCCAGGATGCGCGCCGCGCCGAACGCCTCGAGGTAGGAGATCCGGCGCCAGCCTTCGCCTTTGCGCTCGCACAGGAAATCCCGCCGCGGCGCCTCGCGCGCCCAGCGATCCAGCCACTCGGTGACGCAGCGCGCCGTGAGGCCCAGTCGATCGGGCGAGCGCAGCAGCAGCGTGCCGTCGCCGCGCTTCTCCAGGTTCACTTCACGCGGAGCGAAGCTCAGATTGGAATGCATAATGGATTGTATGTTCGTTCTGGAAGAGCGCCGTGAAACACCGGTCATGGGGGAGTACGAGACCGTGGTGCTCGGCGGCGGGCCGGCGGGGATCGCGGCGGCCGGCCAGGGCGGCCAGGTCGAGATGATGACCGCCGCCTCGCCGACGGCGGCTTCGCGCGCTGCGCTAGTGCAGCTTCACATACTCGTATTCGACCGGCAGGTTGTTGATGCCGCGCTCGGGCGGCGCGATCCAGCCGGCCATCTTGCCGGGCTCGACGACGCGCTGCATGAGGGAATGAACGAAGGCGCGGTCCGCGTCCGACGGGATCCATTGCGCGAGGCTGCGGTCGTATTCCTCCCGCGAAATCATCTTGCCCTCCGGCGTGACCGGCTGGTTCGCCCAGGCGCCGATCGAGCGGCGAAAGCGCGACGAGGGCAGCGCGAGGCGAAACGCGTGGCCGGCGCGCTCGATCGACCGGTTCCAGCGCTTGAGCCCGATCTCGCAGTCCTTCAGGTAGGACTCGCGCATTACCTCGTTGAGGGCATTTAGCATCGGAACGTCCTGCTCGCCTTCCGGTGTCAGCAGTTTTATGTTTTTTTCCCTTAAGACATGGTCCTCGTACTGGGACTCGTCGGGACGCCCTTTCAAGCCGCTCGCGAAATTGGCCGCCGAGTTCGACGAGATCTCCGAGCCGAACAGATCCAGCGAGGACGAGCACCAGAAGTTGAGGTACTTCTGCACGAGCGGAAGCTCGACCGCGCCGTGGGCGCGGATCCTCGCCGGGTCGTCGGTGCCGAGCTCCTTCATCACTTCGAGCGTGCGCTTCACCACGCGCGAGAGGCCGGTCTCGCCCACGAACATGTGGTGCGCTTCCTCCGTCAGCATGAAGCGGCAGGTGCGCGAGAGCGGATCGAACGCGCTCTCGGCGAAGCTTTTCAGCTGGTACTTGCCGTCGCGGTCGGTGAAATAGGTGAAGCAGAAGAGCGACAGCCAGTCGGAGATCGGCTCGTTGAAGGTGGTAAGGATGCGCGGCTTGTCGGCGTCGCCCGAATGGCGCGCGAGCAGCTCCTCCGCCTCCTCGCGGCCGTCGCGGCCGAAGTAGGCGTGCAGCAGGTAGACCATCGCCCACAGGTGGCGGCCTTCCTCCACATTAATTTGAAATAAATTCCTTAAATCATAAAGAGAAGGACAGGTATGACCGAGCAGGCGCTGCTGCTCGACCGACGCCGGCTCGGTGTCGCCCTGGGTGACGATGAGGCGGCGCAGCGTCGAGCGGTATTCCCCGGGCACCTGCTGCCAGACCGGCTGGCCCATCGCGTCGCCGAAGCCGATGGTGCGGTTCGCCGCGGCATCCGCGAGGAAGATTCCCCAGCGGTAATCGGGCATCTTCACCGCGCCGTACTGCGCCCAGCCGTCGGCGTCCACCGAGACCGCGGTGCGCAGGTAGACATCGTTCTGCCGGAAATCGCTCGGCCCCATCTCGCCCCACCACTGCAGGAACTGCGGCTGCCAGTGCTCGAGGGCGCGCTGCAGGGTCCGGTCGTTCGTGAGATCGACGTTGTTCGGAATCTTCTCGCTGTAGTTGATGGAGGACATTAGACCCGTTCCCAGTTGAATTTCGCCTTCGAGCCGGTGCCGTAGACCTTCAGCGCGCCGTGCTCGCCCACCGCGTTGGGGCGGTTGAAGATCCAGTTCTGCCACGCCGTGAGCCGCCCGAACACGCGCGTCAGCATGGTCTCGGGGCCCGCGAAGCGCAGGCTCGCTTCCATGCCGGTGAGCGCGTCGGGGCTGAGGCTCGCGCGCTCCTCGATCGCGATGCGCACCTCGTCCTCCCAGTCGATGTCGTCGGGGGCGGCCGTGACCAGGCCCAGCTCGCTCGCTTTTTCCGCGCTGAAAAGGACTGATTTTTGAAACTCGGGCGACTCGCCGCCGAAGCGCGCGGCAATCCGCGCAATCCCGTTCGCCATCGGATACGCGCCGAAGTTCAGCTCCGACAGGGCGATCTGCGGACCGTTCTTCTCCGCCGCCAGCATATAGCTGCGGTCGGCGGCGAGCGCGAGCTCGAAGAGCGTGCCGGCGAAGCAGGAGCCCGGCTCGATCACCGCGAAGATGGAGCGCGACGAGACGTCGAGGCGCGAAAAGCTGCGGCGCAGGAAGCCGAGGGTCTCGCGGACGAACCAATCCGCGGAATTCCTCTTCAGAACGGAATCGAGCTCCAGCACTTTTTTCGGGTCGCCCCGCGTCTTCAGGAGCCACAGGCCGATGTCGGGCTGGTTGGTGCGCAGGTCCAGGATGGCGCGGTCGAGCTCGCGCGCGAGGCGCAGCGGGTACCAGTCGGCGGTTTTCTCGAAGTCCGTTTTTTCAGGACCTTTGATCGTCAGGATCGCAGTCCGGCTCTGCGAGTCCATCTGTACGTCTATCAGTTTATTGGCGCCCAGAGGGGTCAGCGCGACGCCTTGCCCGCCCGGGCGGTCGGAGAGCTTCGCCAGCTCGAGCGCTCGCGCCTTCACGAATTCGGCGAACTGCTGCGGCTTGGCGAGGTGATCGACCAGCTTCCATTCCTTCGCGCGGTCGGCGCGCACGCCCTCGGCGGTGGTGCAGAAGACGTCGGCGATGTCGCGCCGCACCTTGCGCTTGTCGATGATCCGCGTCAGGCCGCCGGTCCCCGGCAGGACGCCGAGCAGGGGAACCTCCGGCAGGCTCACCGTGGAGGAGCGGTCGTCGATCATGGCGATCTCGTCGCAGGCGAGCGCGAGCTCGTAGCCGCCGCCGGCGGTGGTGCCGTTCAGCGCGGCGATGAACTTCAGGCCCGATTGCGCGCTCGCGTCCTCGATGCCGTTGCGCGTCTCGTTGGTGAACTTGCAGAAGTTGACCTTCCAGGCGTGGCTCGAGGTGCCCAGCATGTAGATGTTGGCGCCGGAGCAGAACATGCGGCTCTTGCCGCTGGTGAGGATGACGCTCTTCACCTCGGGATGCTCGAAGCGGATGCGGTTGAGGGCGTCGTGCAGCTCGATGTCGACGCCGAGGTCGTAGCTGTTGAGCTTCAGCTTGTAGCCGGGCACGAGGCCCTTGTCCTCGGCGACATCGAGGGTCAGCGTGGCGAGCGGCCCGTCGAAGCCGAGCTTCCAGTGGTTGTAACGGGAGGGATCGGTTTCGTAGGAGATCATGCGAGAGCTCGTTTCATCTGTTCCAGGCTTTGCCGGACGGTCCGGCCGGAGGTTTCGATTGTCGCGTCCGCCCGACCGTAGAGCTTCTCCCGGTCTTCGAGCAGTTTTTCGATCTCATCCAGCGCCGCGGAGCGGCCGGCGCCGTGCATTGCGCTGCGAAACGGGCGCAAGTCGCCCTGCGCGATGACGCGCGACATGTGCTCCTGGGGCGAAGCCTTGAGCCAGATGCAGAAGCAGTGCTCCTGCAGCAGCTGGTACGTGGCCGGATCGGTCACCAGGCCCCCGCCGGTCGCGATCACCGCGCGCTCGTGCTGCTTCAGCACGCGCTCGAGCGCGCGCCGCTCGAAGCGGCGGAAGGCGTCCTGCCCGTAGAGGCCGAACACTTCGCCGAGCTTCGCGCCGGCTTGCTTCTCCACTTCCTTGTCGAGCTCGACGAAGGGCACGCCGAGCTGGCGCGCGAGCTTTTCGCCCAGCGTGGATTTGCCGGCGCCGCGCAGGCCGATGAGCGCGATGCGCGCCGCGCGCGGCGCGCGCTCCTCCTCGTGCACCAGGCTGTGGACCGCGACGCCCATCGCCATCGCCACCTTGCGCAGCAGCAGCACCGAGATGTTTCCCCGGCCCGATTCGAGCTGCGCCAGATACCGCTCGGAGATGCCCGACGCGCTGGAGAGCGCCTTGCGCGTCATGCCGTTGTCGGTGCGCCAGGCGCGCACGCGCTCGCCGAGCCGCGCCAGATAGGCGGACTCCTGCTGCTCCGTGGTGAGGGGCGCGTTCATGGGCGGTGCTGTCGTTTGATGAACTATAGTGCTTGACCAAGATTTTATGAAGCAATATAGTGACTGTCAACGTGCAATTGAAGATCACCATCCTCGTCGGCACCATGACCGGCACGGCGCAGCTGTGCGCGCAGGAGATGGAGCTCGCGCTCGACGACGGGGACACCGAGGTCGAGACGCTGCTCATGGAGAAAGCCGACGCCGCCGTGTTCTCGCGCCCGGGCGTGTTCCTCATCTGCACCTCGACCTACGGCCAGGGCGACGTCCCCGACAACGCAAAGCCGCTCTACGAAGAGCTCCGGCAGAAGCGTCCCAGCCTCGCGCAGGTGCGCTACGGCGTTTTCGGGCTCGGCGACCGCACGTACGCGGAAACCTTCAACTTCGGCGGCAAGCGCTTTGACGAGCTGCTGACCGAGCTCGGCGCCGAGCGCATCGGCGAGCGCCACATGCACGACGCGTCAAGCGGCGTGCTGCCGGA
>CAYOVM010000057.1:0-8709 GCA_964407355.1 uncultured Enterobacteriaceae bacterium | reverse complement strand
ATCGGTTCGGCACGCGGTTTGCTACAGTGGGTTCGTGAGATTCCTGAAGTGGACCGCGGGGCTGCTCCTGTTGCTGGTGGTCGTGGCGATTGCCGCGGTCTACTTCACAGGTCTGAACGGACTACGCGGACCGATCTCGCGCCTCGCCGCCGACAAGACCGGGCGCGAGCTCCTGATCGAAGGCGACCTGCGGCCGGTCTGGAGCTGGGTGCATCCGCGCATTCGCGCCGAGCGCGTCTCGTTCTCCAATCCCGGCTGGGCAAAGGAGAAATACCTTTTCAAGGCCGATGCCGCGGAGATCACCATCAGCGTCTTTCCGCTGGTGGCGGGGCGCGTGGTGCTGCCCGAAGTGCACCTCGTGCGCCCGGCGCTCGACCTCGAGCAGGACAAGGAGGGCCGCAAGAGCTGGGTGCTGAAGGACGAGCCCAAGCCCGACCAGCCCTCGCGCCTGCAGATCCACCGGCTGACGCTCGACCACGGCACGCTCGCTTACGACGATGCCCTCCTCGACATCAGCCTGCGCGCCGAGCTTTCCACCGACGCCACCGGCGTCGCGTTCACCACCAAGGGAACGTATAACGGCCTGCCTCTCACCGTGTCCGGGCATGGCGGACCGGTGCTCGCGATCCGCGACCAGGACGACGAGCCGTACCCCTTGAAGGCGGAAGCGAGGATCGGCAGCACCGCCGCCAAGGTCGACGGCAAGATCACCGGGCTGGTCGGGCTGACCGGCATCGACACGGCGATCCAGCTGAGCGGCAAGTCGATGGACGAGCTGTACAAGGTGTTCGGCGTGGCGTTCCCGAGCACGCCGGCGTACAACACCTCGGGGCGCCTGATCCGCAACGGCGCGATCACGCGCTACGAGAACTTCACCGGCACGGTCGGGGAGAGCGATCTCGCCGGCACGCTGCAGGTGGACACGGGCGGCAAGCGTCCGTTCATGCAGGGCGATCTCACCTCCAAGCTCCTCAACCTCGCCGACCTCGGGCCGGCGGTCGGCACGAGGGAGAAGCAGTCCGAGCGGGTGCTGCCCGACGCTCCGTTCGAGAGCAGCCGCTGGAGCAGCGTGGATGCGGACGTGAAGCTGCGCGCGGGGAAGCTCGAGCGGCCCGAGCAGCTGCCCCTCGAGCGCCTGACGACGCGCATCCGGATGCAAGACGCGGTGCTGACGCTCGATCCGCTCGAATTCGGCCTCGCCGGCGGCACGCTCACCGGCGTCATCAAGCTCGACGGCCGCCAGGAGACGATCCAGGCGGATGCGAAGATCAAGGCGCAGAAGCTCCAGTTCGCGAAGCTCTTCCCGACCGTCGAGGTGGCGAGGGCCTCGGTCGGCGACCTGAGCGGGGCGATCGAGCTCACCGGCAGCGGCAATTCCGTGGCGCGCATGCTGGGCTCGGCCAACGGCAAGATCGGCCTTTTCATGGACAACGGCAGCGTGAGCGAGCTGCTCATGAAGATGGTGGCGATCGACCTGTGGGGCATCACCCGCGTCAAGCTGGAGGGCGACAAGCAGGTCAAGATCCGCTGCGTGGTCGGCGACTTCGGCGTGAAGAACGGCGTGGCGGATGCGAACGCCCTCGTCTTCGATACGGAAGTGGTGAACATCGGCGGCAGCGGCCAGATCGACCTGAAGAACGAGCAGCTGAACCTGACGCTTTTTCCGGAGCCGAAAGACGGCAGCGTCGCGTCGCTGCGCACGCCGCTCTACATCCGCGGCACGTTCAAAGAGCCCAAGGTCGAGGTCGACGTCAAGCGCATCGTCGCCAAGGGCGCGGGCGCGGCCGCCCTGGCGATCCTCAATCCGCTCCTCATGGTCCTGCCGCTGATCGACGAAGGCCCGGGCAAGGACAGCGACTGCGGCAAGCTGATCGCGGAGCTGAGCACCGCCGCGAAGACCGCGGCGAAGAAACCCGCCGCCTCCAGCGCCACCGGCTCGAGCCAGCCCGAGCGGCGCTGAGCGCTGGCGCGCGCCGGCCGCCTATTTCTTCAGGCCGATCGTGTGCATCAGGCGCGCGAGCAGCACGTCTTCGCTGGCGATCAGCGCGCCGAACTCGCTGGCCGGCAGGAACGCCGGGCGCACGCCGAGGTGCTCGCTGCTCTTTTGAAACTCGCTGCTCTCCACGGTGACCCGGATCGCTTTCTCGAGGGCCGCGACGGCCGCGGGCGGCGTTCCCTTCGGCACGGCGATGCCCCTCCACGCCTCGAGCGATATGTCGAAGCCCTGCTCCTTCGCGGTCGGCACCTCCGGCAGCGCGGGATCGCGCTTCGGGATCAGCGCGGCGAGCAGCCTTACCTGTCCCTGCTTCACCGGCGCCGACAGGGCGGCCGGAAGCTGGACGACCGCATCGACGTGGCCGCCCAGCAGGCTGGGGACGACCTGGGCGGCGCCGAAGGGAACCTCGTTCACTTCGGCGCCGGCGCTGTTGAAGAGGGCGGCGAGCGAGATGTGGGTATGGCTGCCGATCCCGGAATGCCCGACGCTGATGGTCTTCGGCTTCGACTTCGCCTCGGCCATGAGCTCCTTCAGGCTCTTCCACCGGGAGTCGGCGCGCACCGCGACGACCACGGATTCGACAAGCACGCGAGCGACCGGGTCGAAGCTCTGGTAGTCGAACGGCAGCTGGCCGGAATGATGCGTGGTGGAGATGGAATTGGAGTTCCACACCAGCGAATAGCCGTCGGCCTTCTGCGCCGCCACGTGCTTGTAGCCGATCGCGCCTCCGGCGCCGGGGCGGTTCACCACCAGAACGCGCTGGCCGAGGGTCCTCGACATGCCGTCGGCCAGCATGCGCGCGGTTACGTCCGCGGAGGAGCCTGCGGGAAAAAGCACGGTGATCTCGATCGGGCTCCTCTGCGGGTAGGCGGGCTCCTGCGCCTGTCCGGCGAGCGGAGCAAGGAGGGCGGGAATAACGAGGGCGAGCAAGCGCCTGAAAGCTTTCATGCGAGCATCTCCTTTACTTCGACGCGCCGGCCTTCCTTCGCCGAGCGGACCCCGGCGAGGATCGTGGCGAGCGAGGCCGTGCTGCGCTCGCCGTCCATCTCGGGCTGGGCTTCGCCGCGCACCGCGCGGGCGAACTCCTCCAGCTCGTCGACGATGGGATCGGTCTTCCCGGAGGATACCTTCTCTACCTTTTCCGATCCGCGCCGCAGCAAGCGCAGGCCGTTGTGCATGTCGTAATACGCGCTCGCCTCTTTGCCGTAGATATTCATCAGGTAGTACTCCGAAGCCGAGGCGTAGCTCGCGTTGAGGGTGGAGAGCGCGCCGCTCTCGTGCTCGAGGACGAGGCTCGCGACATCGGGATTGTCGCCCGGCAGGACCAGGCGGGCGAATTGCCCGCTCACCGCCTTGACCGGGCCCATCAGGTATTCGAGCACGTCGGTGTAGTGGATGCCGATCTGCAGCATGACGCCGCCGGGCATCCCCGCCGCCTGGTAGCGCCAGGAGGAAAGGTCGATCTTGCCCAGGCGGTCGCGGCTGATATTGGCTTCCGCGTTGACGAGGCGGCCGAAGACGCCGTCGTCGATCTGCTTCTTCAGGAACCTGAAATGCGACTCGCGACGGCGCTGATAACCCAGCGCCAGGACGACCTTCGCCTTGCGGCACGCCTCGGTGATGGCGCGGGCGTCGGCGACGGTGTTGGCGATCGGCTTGTCGAGGAAAACGTGCTTTCCGGCGGCGGCGGCGGCGCGCGTCGTCTCCAGATGGACCGAGTTCGGCGTGGTATTGATGATCGCGTCGATCTTGCCGTCGGAAAGCATTTCCTCGTAGGAGGCGGCGGCGCGGCAGCCGTACTTCGCGGCGAATTTTTCTTTCTTGTCCTGGGAGCGGGAGTAGCACGCGGCGATGGTCAGCTTGCCCGAGCGCTTGATGGCGTCGGCGAGGACGTCGGACCACCAGCCCATTCCGAGGCACGCCACCCGCACCGTCGGCTGCGTCCCGCCCATCACGCGGCCTTGGCGCCGATCGACTCGACCGCCTCTTTCGCCACCTTCTCGTCGAACTCCCAGGTGCCGCCCGCGACGCCGATGCCGCCGACGCACTCGCCGCCGATCATGATCGGATAGCCGCCCTCCATCGCGGTGAAGCGCTCCGCGCCGGCGGCAAGCGAGAGCCCGAGCGCATGGATGACATCGAGCGCTTGTCCCTGCGCGCCTTTCGGGCCGGTCGGGCGCCGGTTCGAGGCGGCGGAGACCGCCTTGGTGACGGCCGAGTGCACCGAGTGGAACCGGCCGCCGTCCATTCTTTCGACCAGCAGGATGTTGCCGCCGCTGTCCACGATGGCGACGACGATGGCGATGCCGTCCTTCTGCGCGCGCTCGATCGCGGCCGCCATCATTTTTTTGGCGCCCGCGTTGGTGAGGCGCTTCGAGTCCGCTACGTACATGCCCGGCTCCCTCCTGATATATCCTTGCCGATTGCTTCGATATATTAGTGCAAGAGAGGAGCCCGTCATGCCACTTTCACATATCGAGCATTTCCTGGTGGCCGCCGACGACATCGACGCCACGCGCGACTGGTACGCGCGCGTCCTCGGGCTGGAACCTGGCCCGCACCCGGACTTCGGGTTTCCGGTCCACTGGATGTATTCGGGCGAAGTCGACCTGGTGCATATCGGGCCGAGCGCCCGTAGCGCCGGTGAGATCCAGAAGAAGTATCTAGGCCGGACCTCGCAGGACGCGGGGGCGGGCACCGGCGCGCTCGATCACATCGCGTTCCGCGCGACCGGGCTGCGCGGCATGCTCGAGCATCTGAGGCGGGAAAAAGTCCCGTTCACGCAGCGCCGCGCGAACGGCCAGGCGCTCTTCCAGATGTTCCTCTACGACCCGAACGGCATCAAGGTCGAGCTGAACTACGCCGCCGAGGAATGCGAGGGCATCGAGCCGGAGCTGATGGCCTCGGAGCTGATGAAGGCTATTCCGCGGCGATAAGCAGGGCGGCGAGGCCGGCGACGCCGGCGGGCACGGCGAAGCGCTCGAGCGCGCCCGCGTGGCCGCGGGCGAAGAGCGTGAGGGGAATATCGGTGCGCGCCATCACGCCCTGGGCGATCGACGGGTTCAGCCAGCGCAGCCAGAGCGGGTGGCGGCCCACGCCCATCATGATCTCGTCCACCTGCTCGCGCTCCGCGACGGCGGCGATGCGCTCGGCGGGGGCGCCGGCTTCCGACAGGGCGCGGAAGGACACGCCGGCGAGGGCCAGCGCTTCGATGGCGCGCGCCATCGCCGCGTTGCTGCGCTCGGCGCGCAGCGCGTTGCGAGCGGCGCGGCTGGTGAAGCGGGCGACGTGCCGCGGGAATTTCGGCTGAACGTTCAGCACGAGGACTTCGGCCTTGGTTCTCGAATCGGCGAGGTGCACGATGGGCGCGAGCGCCGCGCTGGAGGCGTCGACGGGTACGAGGATTTTCATTGCAGGGTCTCCTTCAGGTCTTTGCGCAGCTCGAGGCGGCGGTTGCGCAGCCACGCCACCGCCGGCACGCCGCCGACGATGGCGGCATAGAGGAGCGCCGTGACGAGCGGCCGTCCGGCGAGCGCTTCCTGCACCAACGGCTCGCCGGTCATCATCTTCACGGCCGTCCAGGCGAGCACGGCGCCGCCTGCATAGAGGAGGATCGGGAAGCGCTCGATCCAGCCCAGGATCAGGGTCGAGCCCCAAACCACGATCGGGATGCTTATGAGCAGCCCCAGTATCACCAGGGCGACACTGTTGTGCGCCGCGCCCGCCGCCGCGCCGCCGACGGCAAGCACGTTGTCGAGGCCCATCACCGCATCGGCGATCACGATGGTGCGCATCGCGCTCCAGAAGCTCGTCGCCGGCGCGATGTCGTGCTCGCGGCTCGCCTCGTTGCCCGCAAGGAGCCGCCACGCGATCCAGACGAGCAGCGCGCCCCCCGCCAGCATGAGGCCGGGGATCTGCAGCAGCCAAAGGACGGCAACCGTCAGGCCGGCGCGCACGGCCACGGCGCCGAGGGCGCCCCACGCGATCGCGCGGCGCCGCAGCTCCTTCGGCAGGTTGCGCGCGGCCAGCGCGATGACGATGGCGTTGTCGCCCGCGAGCACCAGATCGATGACGATGATGGCGGCTAGGGCGGACCAGAACTCGGTTCCAGGAATCATGGAGCCGATTCTTGCCGCGTCGCGGCGTGATGAAAATTGACGAATTGCGATGGCTGCCATTGCAAATCGCGATGGGTTGCGGTGGTACCATGCAGGCATCCCTGAGGGGAGTAGCTTTCCGCGGGGTGGCCGTCAATACGGGGCTTGAAGCCAAAGTCCTCGGTCATCCCGGCAGCCCGTCGCCGCGCCATAGTCCGCGCGGCCCGGCGAGGCTGCAAGCGAGACCTCGGTTTTCCGAAAAGGAACCGAGATGTCACGCACCCGGCTGCGCCGCTATTTTCGTCATGGGCTTCTTCCGCAGATGATCGTCTTCGAAGCCGTCGCGCGCCTTGGCGGCGTGACGCGCGCCGCCGAGGAGCTGCACCTCGCGCAGCCCACGGTCTCCATGCAGCTCAAGAAGCTCTCGGCCGCGCTCGGCGTGGTGCTTTTCGAGCAGCGCGGGCGGCGGCTGCACCTGACCGCGGCGGGGCACGCTTTGCGCGAGACTTGCGTGGAGCTCACCGCGCTTCTCGCGCGAGCCGATGAGCGGCTCGCTCCCTGGCGCGAGGGCCGGGCGGAGGTCCTGCGCCTAGCGGCCGAGCCCGAGGCGCGCGGCGTCGCCGCGCGGCTGGTCGCCGCGTTCTGCGCGCGCCACCCCGGCGTTCAGGTCAGCCTGCACCTCGCCGAGCGCGCCGAGCTGCTTTCGCGCTTCGCCAAGGGCGCCGACGACGTCTATCTGTTCGGCCTCGAGATCGAGGGCCTGCCGCTGGAGCAGCGCTGGAGCGTGGTTCACACCAAGGGGCGCGAGCTCGCCGCGGCGGCGGCGCCGTTCCTGCGCGAGGCCCTGCTTGACGTGCACGACCCGGTCGCCAACAATTCGCCCGCCCCCGGGGTAGCCGAAGGGGCGACCGAGGAGAACAGGTAATGGAAATCCCGCGCGACTACAACGCCGCCGCAGACCTGATCGAGCGGAACATCGCCGCCGGCCGCGGCGGCAAGCTCGCTTACGTCGACGACGCCGGGCAGTACACATTCGCCGAGCTGGCGGAGCGCGTGAATCGCTTCGGCAGCGGGCTGCAGGCGCTCGGCCTGGGGATGGAGGAGCGGGTGCTGATCGCGATGCTCGACGGCATCGACTGGCCCACCGCGTTCCTCGGCGCCATCCGGGCGGGGATCATTCCCATCGCCGTGAACACGCTGCTCACCACTAAGGACTACGAGTACATGCTGTCCGACAGCCGCGCCAAGGCGCTGCTCGTGTCGGAAGCGCTGCTGCCGCAGTTTGCGCCGCTCCTTGGCAAGCTGCCGTTTCTCAAGCACGTGATCGTTTCAGGCAAGGATGCAAAGGGAAATCTGCTTTTCGAAGAAGTCCTGAAAAGAGGCAAGCCGGCTCTTCCCGCCGCGCCCACCACGCGCGACGATGCCTGCTTCTGGCTGTATTCCTCGGGCTCGACGGGCAAGCCCAAGGGAACCGTGCACGTGCATTCGAGCATGGCGATCACCGCCGAGCTGTATGCCAAAGGGGTGCTCGGCATGAACGAGTCCGACACCGTGTTCTCCGCCGCGAAGCTCTACTTCGCCTACGGGCTGGGCAACGCCATGAGCTTCACCCTCTACACCGGCGCCACCGCCGTGCTGATGGCCGAGCGCCCGACGCCCGCCGCGGTTTTCAAGAGGCTGGTCGAGCGGAAGCCGACGCTCTTCTTCGGCGTGCCCACGCTCTATGCGGGGATGCTCGCTTCGCCGGAATTCCCGAAGAAGGAATCGCTTGCGCTGCGCACCTGCGTCTCCGCCGGCGAAGCGCTGCCGCCGCAGATCGCGAAGAGCTTCAAGGAGCGCACCGGCGTCGACATCCTCGACGGCATCGGCTCCACCGAGATGCTGCACATCTTCCTCTCGAACCGCCCGCGCGACTTTCGCCTGGGCACCACCGGCAAGGCGGTGCCGGGCTATGAGCTGCGCCTGGTCGACGAGCGAGGCAATCCGGTGAAGCAGGGCGAGCTCGGCGAGCTGGAGATTTCCGGCCCGACCTCCGCCTCGCACTACTGGAACAACCGCGACAAGACCCGCAGCACGTTCGTCGGCGCCTGGACCAAGAGCGGCGACAAGTACAGCATGGACGCGGACGGCTACTACGCCTACGGCGGGCGCTCCGACGACATGCTCAAAGTCTCCGGCATCTGGGTATCGCCGGCCGAGGTGGAAGCCGCGCTGGTCTCCCACGACGCCGTGCTCGAAGCCGCGGTGGTCGGCCGTGAAGACGAGCAGAAGCTCGTCAAGCCGAAAGCCTACGTCGTCCTCAAGCCCGGCCACTCGCCCTCGGATTCCCTCAAGGCGGCGCTGCAGCAGCACGTGAAGGAAAAACTCGCGCCGTACAAATATCCGCGATGGATCGATTTCCTGAACGAGTTGCCTAAGACGGCTACGGGCAAGATTCAGCGATTCAAGCTGCGGGATTGATGGCACTTTCGCAGTACGGGCGTGTATGCTTAGGACGAACCCTCACCTCACGCAGGTTAAATAATGGCTACCAGGAATGATGAGGCCGGCGCCGAGCTGAAGCTCGACCCGGCGGCGCTGTATCTCGAGGAAATCTTTACCGACCGGCGCGTCGGC
>CAYOVM010000056.1:6163-16617 GCA_964407355.1 uncultured Enterobacteriaceae bacterium | reverse complement strand
ATCCTGAATATCCGCCGACGCTCGAAGCCGCCGTGCGCAGCGGCGTGCGGGCGGCGCGGCTGGCCGAGGCGGGCTAGGCGCTCAGCGCGCGCCGGGCCGCTTCCAAAGCTGGACGAAGAAATCCGGGTATACGTCGTTGTCGCCTTCGTAGGCGAGCTCCCAGTTCTTTCCGGGATGAAAGCTCTCCTTGGTGACCTCGACGTGGTCCAGGGGGTTTACCCAGTGGTACCACTGCTGCAGGTAGAGCCAGCTCTTCGTCAGGCGGTCGATCTGCCGCAGGAAGTTGGCGATCTGCGCCGGCGTCATCTCGGTAAGTGAATTGATGTTGATGAAGATGTCCACCGCGCCGGGGGGGAGCAGCTCGATCTGGTTCGCGGTGAAGAAGGCGAAGCGCGCGCCCGCGAGCTCCTCCCTGATCTCCGCGTAATCCCGGAACGGCCGGAACTCGAACACCTTCTCGTCCGGGAAAAGGTTCTTCACATACCATTGCGACACGTAGAGCGCCGGCGTTATGTCGAAAATCATGTAGCGATAGTTCGTGCTCTGGCCGAAGAGCTCCGCCAGGCGCCCGTTGCCCGCGCCGAGCTCGCCGACGACGAGGCCTTCGTCGCCGCGCAGGCCGCTGTGCTGCAGCAGCTCGTTGCGCTCGCGCACGGAATGGCAAAGGTCCGAAGCGATCAGCTTGCCGTCGCGATAGATGCGCAGCGGATTGCCGAGCAGCGACTCCGAAAGGCCCGCCAGAATCCCGTGCGGATCTTTCGCGAGGGTGTATTCCCAGAGCAGCCCGACGCCGAGCTTGTAGACCTCGAAGTGGTCCGTGCGCGCAAGGCGATAGAACGGGTTCGTCCTGGACTCGTGGAACCCGACATCGTCGGGCAGCTCCGCGGCGTTGCGGATCGGGCGCGAGCTGAGGTGGGTCGCCCACAGGTCGAACAGGCGCTGAAACTGGGCATCGTCGCGGTCCAGCATCATCCAGTTCTGGTAGTTGTGGGCGAGCGTCCGCTTGAAATTGGCGACGCCATAGCGCTCGAGAAGATATACGTGCAGCTCGGCGAAATGGTCCCAGAAGGCGCTGGGCACGTAGATCTCCTTGCGCTTCAGCTCGGCATTCATGCGGCCGAGCGTCGCGCGCATTTCCTGGAGCTCCTTCGCGGTCGCGGGATCCGCCGCGCGCTTGGCGAGAAACTGCACGCGGTCCCGCTGAGCGTGGACGCGCTGATGGTGGGGATGGGACGCGATGGCCGCATCCAGGACCTGTCGCGCCTCGGCCTCGCGCTCGGTTTCGGCAAGCAGCGCGGCAAGCGCCGTGGAGGCATCGGGATCCGCCGGGAAGCTCTGCAGAATCTTGCGGTACAGCGCTTCCGCCTCCTGCGCGTTGCCCGCGCGGTGCACGTTCACGGCGGACTCCAGCATTTCCTTGAATTTGACGGGCAGTTCCATGCGCTGGGTCTTAGAGGGTTCGCAGAATCTGCACCGCCTGGTCCACCCGCTCCACGGCGATCATCTCCACGCCCGCAATCTTGCTCTTCGGCAAATTGCTCTTCGGGACGATCACGGTGGTGAAGCCGAGCTTGGCGGCTTCCCTCAGGCGGTCCTGGCCGCGCGGCGCGGGGCGCACCTCGCCGGCGAGGCCGATCTCGCCGAAGACGGCGACCTTCTCCGAGATCGCCCGATCCGTCAGCGAGGAAACGACCGCGAGGCACACCGCGAGGTCCGCCGCGGGCTCGCCGATGCGCACGCCCCCGACGGCGTTGACGAACACATCCTGCTCCCAGGTCGCGATGCCGGCGTGGCGGTGCAGCACCGCGAGCAGCATCGCCAGGCGGTTCTGCTCGAGGCCGACCGAGAGCCGCCGGGGGTTGGGCGCGTGCGCCGCGTCCACCAGCGCCTGGATCTCCACCAGGAGCGGGCGCGTCCCCTCCATGGTCGCGAGCACGCAGGATCCGGGCACCGCCTTCGCGTGCTGCGACAGAAAAAGACGCGACGGATTGCTCACGCCCTTCAGCCCCTTGTCGGTCATCGCGAATACGCCGAGCTCGTTCACCGCGCCAAAGCGGTTCTTCACCGCGCGCACCAGGCGGAAGCTCGAGCCCGGATCGCCTTCGAAGTAGAGGACCGTGTCGACGATGTGCTCGAGCACGCGCGGCCCGGCGATGGCGCCTTCCTTCGTCACGTGCCCGATCAGCAGGAGCGCGGCGCCGGCGCGCTTCGCGTGGCGCGTGAGCTGCGCCGCGCACTCGCGCACCTGCGCCACCGAGCCGGGCGCCGACTGCAGCGTCTCGGACCAGATCGTCTGGATCGAGTCGATCACCGCCACGCCGGGCTTGCCGGCCTCGAGCGCGCCGACGATGCGCTCGAGCTGCGTCTCGGCGAGCAGGCGCACGCCGCCGGTATCGAGGCCGAGGCGGCGCGAACGCAATGCCACCTGCTCGGCCGATTCTTCCCCCGAAACGTAAATGCATTTTTCTTTGGAACCAAAAGAACAAAGAGCTTGCAGCAGCAGCGTGGACTTGCCGATGCCCGGATCGCCGCCGAGCAGGATCACCTGCCCCGCCGCGAGCCCGCCCCCGAGCGCGCGATCGAGCTCGTCCAGCCCGGTCGGCACCCGCTCCACGTCGCGCGTCGGCACGTCGCCCAGCGCCACCGGTTCCGCCTCGTTGCCGCGGCGGACGAAGCCTCGCTCGGTGATCGTCTCGGTCAGCGTGCCCGCGACGCCGCACGAAGGACAGCTCCCGAACCACTGCAGCGCGTTAGCGCCGCACTCCGCGCACACATAGGCGGTTTTTACTTTAGCCATGCTCCAATTTTCTGTCTCAGGGAATTTCCGCGACAGGCACCCGTGGCGCCAGCGCACAAAACAATTCATAGCTGACGGTCCCTGCCGCGGCCGCGACCTCGTCGGCCGGGAGGCCCTCGCCCCAAAGCGTGACCGGCGTGCCGATGTACGCGCCCGGGATATCGCTGATGTCGACGCACAGCATGTCCATCGAGATCCGCCCGACGGTCCGGGTGCGCTTGCCGTTGACGAGCACCGGCGTCCCGGTAGGCGCATGGCGCGGATAGCCGTCCGCATAGCCGCAGGCGACGACGCCGATCGTCATCTCGCCGACCGCCTCGTAGGCGAAGCCGTAGCCGATGCGCTCGCCCGGCTGCAGGTGCTGGGTAGCGATCAGCTCCGAGCCGAGCGTCATCGCCGGCCGGAGATCGAGGCGCTGGCCGGTGCGGTCGGCGCTGGTCGTTCCGAACGGCGAGCCGCCGTACAGCATGATCCCCGGCCGCACCCAGTCGGCGCGCGCCTCCGGGTAGCGGATCAGCGCCGCGGAATTCGCCAGCGAGCGCGGCGCCTTGCTGAGGCCTTCGATCGGCTGGAGCAGCTCGCCGAGCCAGTCGAGCTGCGCCTGGATGCCGGCTTCGCCGTCGGCATCGGCGAAGTGCGTCATCGCGGTGATGGTCCTGACCTGCGGGTGCATGCGCAGGGCGTTGTAGGCGGCGCGCAGGTTGTCGACGGTGAACCCGAGCCGGTTCATGCCGGTGTTGATCTTGAGATACACGTCGATCTCGCCCGGCAGCGCGGCGGTGCGCAGCATCTCGACCTGCTCCGGGTTGTGGATCACCGGCGTCAGCGAATATTTGTGCAGCAGCGGCACGTCTTCCGGCTTGAAGATGCCCTCGAGCATGAGGATCGGCTTCGCCACGCCCGCGAGCCTCAGCCGCGCGGCCTCCTGGAAATCGAGCACGGCGAATCCGTCGGCCGCCGCGAGCGCGCGCGCGGCGCGCTCGAGACCGTGGCCGTAGGCGTTCGCCTTGAGGACGGCCCAGACCTTCGCGCCGCCCGCGTAGGCCTTTGCCACCATGAAGTTATGCGTGAGGGCGCCGCTCGAAATCGTGGCGCGGATCGGCCGGGGCATCGTCCCGAGGTCTTTTATCGTGGAATCCCATTCAAGCATAAAGCATCCATGCTATAAAGCCGCGCTAGACGAAAACCCTCGTGAATTCCGGCTTCTACATCATCATGGCGGCGCAGTTCTTCTCGTCGCTCGCCGACAACGCGCTGCTGGTGGCGGCGATCGCGCTGCTCATGCAGGCCGACGCGCCGTCGTGGCTGACGCCTTACCTAAAGTTTTTCTTCGTCGTGTCCTACGTGGTGCTCGCGCCTTACGTCGGCGCGCTCGCGGACCGCCTGCCCAAGGGCCAGGTGATGTTCGTCGCGAACACCATCAAGATCGGCGGCTGCATCCTGATGCTGTGGGGCGCCAACCCGCTGCTCGCCTACGCCGTGGTCGGCCTCGGCGCGGCGGCCTACTCGCCCGCCAAGTACGGCATCCTCACGGAGTACCTGCCGCACCGCAAGCTCGTGGTCGCGAACGGCTGGATCGAGGGCCTCACGGTCGCCTCCATCCTCCTGGGAACCGTGCTCGGAGGCGTGCTGATCCACGCGCGGGTCTCCGGCGTGCTGCTGCACCTCGATTTCCCGGGAATCGACACGCCGATCGATACCGCGGCGGAGGCGGCGATCTCGGTGATCGTGATCGTCTACACGGTGGCGGCGCTGTTCAATCTGCAGGTGCCGCGCACCGGCGCCGCGCTCAAGCCCCTGGCGCCCCATCCGCTGGACACGCTCAAGGATTTCGCGCGCTGCGTCGGCCATTTGTGGAAGGACAAGCTGGGACAGATCTCGCTCGCGGTCACGACGCTGTTCTGGGGCGCGGGCGCGACCCTTCAGTTCATCGTCATCGAATGGGCGCGCAACGCGCTCGGCTTCGACCTTTCCAAGGCGGCGATCCTCCAGGGCGTCACCGCCTTCGGCATCGCGATCGGCGCGGTCCTCTCCTCGCTATGGGTGGCGCTCGACCGGTCGGTGAAGGTCATTCCCCTGGGCATCGCCATGGGGCTGGTGGTCATCTCGATGATCTTCGTCACGCAGGTCTGGCTCGCGATCGTGCTGATGGTGCTGATCGGCGCGCTGGCGGGCTTTTTCGTGGTGCCGATGAACGCGCTGCTGCAGCATCGCGGCCATCACCTGGTGGGCGCCGGGCGCTCGATCGCGGTGCAGAATTTCAACGAGAACACTTCCATCCTGGTGATGATCGCCCTCTACTCGGCGCTGCTCAGCCTGGGCTATTCGATCTACTTCGTGATCCTCGTGTTCGGCCTGTTCGTCTCGGGCACCATGCTGCTCGTCCACGCCTGGTACCGGCGCAACGTCCGTGTCCACCGCGACGAGGTCGAGCGCCTGCTCGCCTTCGCCCGCGCCGAGGCGCCGCACGGGCCGCATTGAGGTTCTAGCTGTTTTCTTTCTCCCGGATTAATTCGCGCATCGCCCTTTTGGCGAACACGAGATCGGCCCAGGCTTTCGATTTGTCCGGCAAATTGCGCAGCAGATAGGCTGGATGATAGGTGACCACGAGCGGAACCCCCGCGTAGGCGTGCAAGCGGCCGCGCAGGCTCGCGATAGTCGCATCGGTATTCAGCAAAGTCTGCGCCGCGAAGCGGCCCATCGCGACGATCAGCTTCGGCTGGATGAGCGCGATCTGCTTCAGCAGGAACGGCGTGCACTTCGCGACTTCGTCCGGCTCGGGATTGCGGTTCCCCGGGGGACGGCACTTCAGGACGTTGGCGATGTAGACGTTGTCGCCGCGCCTGAGCTCGATCGCGGCGAGCATGTTGTCGAGCAGCCGTCCCGCCTGGCCGACGAAGGGCTCGCCCAGGCGGTCCTCTTCCGCGCCCGGCGCTTCGCCCACCAGCAGCCAGTCGGCATTCTCGTCGCCCACGCCGAAGACGGTCTGCGCACGGCCTTTGTGCAGGCCGCAAGCCGTACACGCCGGAACGGCCTGCTTCAGCTCGATCCAGCCTTGCGGATTCGGTTCTGGATTGCCTTGCCGTTCGGTCTCTACGATGGAATTCTTATTTCTTAAACGCCAAACCGGCGCCAAGCCCATCTCCGCAAGTATTTCCTCGCGCCGGCTCATTTAAGCGGCAACGTCAGCACGAGCGCATCCTCGCGCCCGCCGTGCGCCGGATAGTAGTCTCGGCGCACCGCGACCTTGCGAAAGCCGAAGCGCCGGTAGAGCGCCTGCGCCGCGTGGTTGCTCGGGCGCACCTCGAGAAACAGGTTGTGCGCGCCGAGGCTCGCCGCCACCTCGGCCGCCTCGTGCAGCAGCGCGCCGCCGTGGCCGCTGCGCTGACGCGCCGGCGCGATCGACAGGTTCAGGAGGTGCGCTTCGCCCGCCGCGGCCATCACCACGAAGTAACCGACGAGCTCGCCGTCGCGGCGCCAGACGCGGCAGGCGTAGCCGGCGCGCAGCGAATCGGCGAAGTTGCCCCGGGTCCACGGATGGCTGTAGATGGCGTCCTCGATCGCCATCACCTCGTCGAGGTCCTGCTCGCGCATCGCGGAAAGCGACGGGCCGCCTTTCAGGACCGCGCTCATCGATTCGCCAGCTCCTGCGTGGTGAAGGCCACCTTGTCGCGCAGATACACCGGTGCCGCGAGCGCGGCGTCGATGCCCTCGCCCGCCGCGAAGCGCGGCGCGGCGAGCTGCGCGACGGCGAAAGCGGTGGGATGAACCTCGGGCTTGCTGCGCAAGATCGTTCCTGAAAGAAATTCCGGATACGCCTCGAAACCGTTGCCGCAACCGGCCCAGCCCGCGCCCGGCGGCGGCGCCGCGTCCCGCGGCGCGACGCATTGTCCCGGCACCACTTCGCGCCACGCGAACGGCTGCGCGCCGCCGCGCCGCTCGAGCGCCGAATAATACACTTCGCTCATCCGCGCATCGATGCACGCGACGACCCGGGCCTCGCCGGATTCCTGGGCGATCGCCTCGAAGGACGAAACGGCGGCGACCGGCAGATCGCGCGCGAACGCGAGCCCTTGCGCGATCCCGCATGCAATCCTCAGGCCCGTGAACGAGCCCGGCCCGGCGCCGAATGCCACGGCGTCGAGCTCTCCCGCCGTCAATCCCGCCTCCGCCAGCAGCTTTTCCAGCATAGGCAGCACGAGCTCCGAATGCCGGTTCGGCGCCCGGCGCTCGATGGACGCGATCTCGCCGTCGCGCCAGAGCGCGACCGAGCACCAGTCGCCGGAAGTTTCGATCGCCGCGAATCTCATCCGCCGATTTTATGCCTGATAGAATTTCTTTCTTTGGGAGAGGCCATGCAGGAACACAAGATCGCGGTGATCCCCGGGGATGGAATCGGCCGGGAAGTCATCCCGGAGGGCGTGCGCGTCCTCGAAGCGGCGGGCGCAAGACACGGCCTGCGCTTCAAGTGGCAGGAGTTCCCCTGGAGCTGCGACTGGTACAAGGCGCACGGCAAGATGCGCCCCGACGACGCGCCCGACATCCTGCGCCAGTTCGACGCGGTCTACTTCGGCGCGGTGGGCAATCCGGCGCTGGTGCCCGACCACATCGCGGTGTGGGGCCTGCTGATCGATTTTCGACGTATTTTCGACCTCTATGTGAACCTGCGGCCGGTGCGCCTGTTCGAGGGAATGCCGTGTCCCCTGGTCGGCCGCAAGCCCGGCGACATCGACTACTACGTGATCCGCGAGAACACCGAGGGCGAGTACGGCAACGTCGGCGGCCGGCAGTACGAAGGCACGGACCGCGAGATCGTGACGCAGCTCTCGACGTTCTCCCGCAAGGGAACGGACCGGATCATGAAGTACGCCTTCGAGCTGGCGAAGACGCGCAAGAAGCACGTCACGTCCTGCACCAAGTCGAACGGCATCTCGATCACCATGCCGTACTGGGACGAGCGCTTCGCCGCGATGGCGAAGAACTATCCCGGATTCAAGACCGACCAGTACCACGTCGACGGCCTCACGATCCAGATGGTGCTCAACCCGGACCGCTTCGACGTGATCGTCGCCTCCAACCTCTTCGGCGACATCCTCTCCGATCTCGGCCCCGCCACCGCCGGCACGATCGGCATCGCCGCCTCCGGCAACATCAATCCCGAGCGCACCGCGCCGTCCATCTTCGAGCCGGTGCACGGCTCGGCCCCCGACATCGCCGGGCGCAAGATCGCCAACCCGCTCGCCACCATCTGGTCGGGCGCGCTGATGCTCGAGCACCTCGGCCATCCGGAAGCCGCCGCCGACATCCTGCGGGCGATCGAGCGCGTGATCATCGGCGGACCGCACACGCCCGACATGAAAGGAAAGGCGAGCACCTCGGAGGTCGGCGCCGCCGTCGCCGAAGCGGTGCGCAGCGTTTCGCGAAAGGCTGCCTGAGCGGGGCGGATGAAGTCATATCGGATCGCTTCGATCCCGGGGGACGGGATCGGAATGGAGGTTATTCCCGCCGGCGCGGAGGTGTTGCGCGCACTCGCTTCCAAGGAGGGTTTCGAGCTGACGTTCGAGAGCTTCGACTGGAGCTCCGACAGATATAAGAAAAAAGGCGCGTACATACCGGAAGGCGGCCTCGAGCAGTTGAAGAAGTTCGACGCGATCTTCTTCGGCGCGGTGGGTGCGCCCGACGTTCCCGACCATGTCTCGCTCTGGGGCCTGCGGCTGCCGATCTGCCAGGGCTTCGACCAATACGCCAACGTCAGGCCCTCGCGCGTTCTTCCGGGAATATCCTCGCAGCTGAAGAACGCCGGAGAAATCGACTGGGTGATCATCCGCGAAAACACCGAGGGCGAGTACTCGGGCGCCGGCGGACGGGTGCATGCCGGGCTTGCCAACGAAGTCGCGATGGAAGTCTCCACCTTCACGCGCAGCGGCGTGGAGCGGGTGCACCGCTTCGCCTTCGAGATCGCCCGCAAGCGGCCGCGCAAGCACCTCACGCTCGTCACGAAGTCGAACGCGCAGAGGCACGGCATGGTCTTGTGGGACGAGGTTTTCTTTGAAATTCATAAAGACTACCCGGATGTAAAGACGAACCGCGTGCTCGTGGATGCGGTCACCACGGTGATGGTGCTCAAGCCGGGCTCGCTCGACACGATCGTCGCCTCGAACCTGCACGCGGACATCCTTTCCGACCTCGCCGCCGCGCTGTCGGGCTCGCTCGGCATCGCGCCGACCGCCAATCTCAACCCGGAGCGCAAGTTTCCATCGATGTTCGAGCCGATCCACGGCTCGGCCTTCGACATCACCGGCAAAGGCGTCGCGAACCCGATCGCCACCTTCTGGAGCGCGTCGATGATGCTCGAGCATCTGGGCGAGGCGAAGGCGGCGGCGCGCCTGATGAAGGCGATCGAATCGGTGAGCGCAAAGAAAATCTTCACGCCGGATCTCGGCGGCGACGCGCGCACGAAGGACGTCACGGCCGCGGTGATCGCCGCGCTGTAGCCGGCGGGAAAAGGAGAACGGAATGAAGAATCGGCTCGCCTGTTTCGTGTCCGTGTTCCTTCTCGGCTGCGCCTCCCATACCCCCGTCGCGGTCCCGGACAAGCTCCGGGCCGGCCCGAACGAGACGCTCGCGCTGGTGGTTAATGCCAAAGGCGTGCAGATCTACGAGTGCCGGCCGCGGCGCGACGAGCTCGGCGCGTTCGAGTGGGCTTTCGTCGCGCCCGAGGCCGATCTGTTCGACCGCCAGGGCGCGAAGGTCGGCAGGCACTACGCCGGGCCGCACTGGGAAGCGAGCGACGGCAGCAAGATCCTCGGCACGCAGAGAGAGCGAGCGGATGCGCCCGCCGCGGGCGCCATTCCCTGGCTGCTGCTCAGCGCGAAGTCGGTCGGCCCCCAGGGCGCCTTCAGCAACGTCACGAGCGTTCAGCGCGTCAACACCGCCGGCGGCATCGCGCCGCGCGAAGGCTGCCATCCGTCCAGCGCCGGCGCCAGCGCGCGCGTCGCCTACACCGCCGACTACTATTTCCTCACGATCAAATAAGGAGGATCGCCATGAAAAGCCTTACGCTGGTCATCCTGTCCGTTGCTGTCCTGCTGGGCGGCTGTGCCGCGAATGTAAGGCAATCGTCACCGCAGTCCGCGCCGGTGGCGGTCTCCCCTGACTCATCGAAGTACATCGTCCTGAACATCTCGGGCAGCGAGCAGGCAATGCAGTCGCCGAGCTGGCCGCAGCTCGTCGCGGAATGGCGCAAGGCGATGACCGAGACGACCGAAGCCGCCGGCGTGCGCATGTCGGTGCAGGAAGGCGAGGCCCGCGCGACCGGAGAACAAGGCACACTGCTCGCGGTGTTCGTCAACGGCTTCCGTTATGTATCTCCGGGCGCTCGTTACGCCGGCGGCGTTTTTACCGGGAACGCCTATCTGGGTGCGGCGGTGAAGTTCATGGATCTCAAGACCGGCGAGCTCCTCGGGGAACGCTCGTATAACACGGCTTCGCGAGGCGGCCAGGGAATCTTCGCACCCATGACCGACAGGCAGGTCCGCGCCATGGCCGGCGAGATCATGGGCGAGATGAGACGTGGCCCCTAGAGACGTAGCCCCTAGTTAGTGCTGCACGCCGACAGCGCGCGCAACCGCCTTATCGGCATCGGGCTGGTGTCGTG
>CAYOVM010000056.1:0-6063 GCA_964407355.1 uncultured Enterobacteriaceae bacterium | reverse complement strand
TGCTGCACGCCGACAGCGCGCGCAACCGCCTTATCGGCATCGGGCTGGTGTCGTGCTGCTTCATGCTGTTCACGGTGCTCGACGGCACCGCGAAGTGGCTGGTCGGCGCGATGCCGGTGCTGATGGTGGTGTGGCTGCGCTTCGTGACGCACGCGCTGTTCGCGACGCTGCTCCTCTATCCGATCAAGGGGAACGCCCTCTTCAGGACGCGGCATCTCAAATGGCACGTCGCCCGCTCGGCGATGTTCATGCTGATGACCGGGATGAACTTCTGGGCGCTGCAGTACCTGCAGCTCACCGTGACCGCGTCGATCTTCTTCACCGTGCCGATCATCATCGCGGTGGTCAGCGCCGTGACCCTGAAGGAGAAGCTCGGCGCCGCGCGCTGGATCGCGATCATCGCCGGGTTCTGCGGCGTGCTCGTGATCGTGCATCCGTGGAGCGCCGAGTTCCATCCTGCGATGATCCTCGCGATCGGCAACGCTTTCCTCTACGCGGTGTTCAACCTGATGACGCGGCACCTCGCCGCCTACGACCCGCCCGAGACGATCCAGTACCTGCCCGCGCTGGGGGCCGCGATCGGCCTCACGCCGTTCGCGATCGCGGTCTGGGAATGGCCCGAGGGGACGCTCGAGTGGACCCTCGCCTGCCTGCTCGGCGTGCTGGGCGGCCTCGGCCACTATCTTCTCGCGCTCGCGCATCGCTATGCCTCCGCCTCGATCCTCGCGCCGTTCCTCTACCAGCAGGTCATCTACATGGCGGTCTTCGGCTACCTGGTATTCGGCGATGTCCCCGGCCCGAACGTCTGGACGGGCGCGGCGTTCGTCATCGCGAGCGGCCTGTATCTCTTCTTGCGCGAGCGCGAGCGCCGCTGAGCTAGACTGGCGCCCGGAATAAGGGGGCAGGATGACCGAAACGGTCACGTTGCCGGCTTGGCTGTTCGTCGTTCTGTCGATCCTCGCGGCGCTGGCGGCTTTCGACAAGCTGCTGCTGCCCGCGCTGCGCTGGCTGGTGACGCACCCGGCGGAGCAGGTCATCGAGGAAGTCTCGACGCGCCTGCGCATCGGCATCCGGCCGTTCCAGCGCACCCGGCGCCAGGCGCTGATCCACCGCCTGCTCACCGACCCGAAGGTGCAGCAGGCGGCCGAGCGCTACGCGCTCGAGAACAGGCTGCCGCTCGACAAGGCGCTGAGGAGCGTCGAGCGCTACGCGCGCGAGATCGTGCCGCGCTTCAACGCCTATCTCTACTTCCGCGTCGGCTACTGGATCGGCCGCACCGTCGCGCGGGCGCTCTACCGCGTGCGCATCGGCTACATCGATGCGCAGGGCCTGGGAAAAGTGGACGCCAACGCGACGGTGGTCTTCGTGATGAACCACCGCTCGAACATGGATTATGTGCTCGCCGCGTATCTCGCCGCGGACCAGACCGCCCTGTCGTACGCGGTGGGCGAATGGGCGCGGCTGTGGCCGCTCTCCGCGCTCATCCGCTCGATGGGCGCGTACTTCGTGCGCCGCAACTCGAAGGACGAGCTCTACCGGCGCGTTCTCGAGCGCTACGTGGCGATGGCCACCGAGGCGGGCGTGCCGCAGGCGGTGTTCCCGGAAGGCGGCCTGAGCCGCGACGGCAGGATGCGCGAGCCGCGGCTCGGCGTGCTGGACTACATGATGCGCGGCTTCCACGTCGACGGCGAGCGCGACCTGGTCTTCGTGCCGCTCGGAATCAACTACGACCGCGTGCTGGAGGATCGCACGCTGCTGCTTTCGGCCGAGGGAAACCCCCCGGGCCGCCTGGAGGCCTTGCGCAGCGCCTTCAAGTTCGCGCTCCAGAGCCTCGGCCTGATGCTGCGCAGCGAGTGGCACCGCTTCGGCTATGCGTGCGTCAACTTCGGCTCGCCGGTGTCGATGCGCGAATATTGCGGCGCGCGGCGAATCGATTTCCACAAGCTCGCGGGCGAAGCGAGGAAGCAGGCGATGGCGCGGCTCGGCGCCGACCTGATGGAAGCGGTCGGCCGCGTGGTGCCGGTCGTTCCGGTCGCGCTCATGGCGGAGGTGTTCGCGCGCAGTCCCGACAGCGGCTTCTCCGAGCTCGAGCTGAAAGCGCAAGTAGGCAAGGTCCTGGAGCGGCTCGAGGCGCGCGGCGCCCACGTCTACGTCCCGCGGCGCGACCTCGACTACGCCTTGACCGTCGGGCTGCGGATGCTCAAGCTTCGCCGCCTGGTGCAGGAGCACGACGGCATTTACCGTGCCGATCCCGCGGAACGTCCGCTGCTTGCCTACTACGCGAATTCGATTGCTCACCATTTTTGACAAATCGACCCTCGATTAGTGGTCTGGACGCGCACATAGCGCTCCAGTAGATTGACGACGGAAGGGGACGATGGCGATTCGCAGGGCAGGCGCCGCAGCGATGACCGGCAAGACAGAGCGGGCTCCCGGCGGCAAGCGCCGCGCGACCCGTTCCGCCGCCGCGTCGACGCACGCCGAGATGCGCCGCTTCCGCCGCGCGATGGAGAACTCGGCCGACATGATCGCCCTGATCGACCGGGAGACCCTGCGCTTCATCGACGTGAACTCCACGCTGTGCAAGCGGCTCGGCTATTCGAAGAAGGAGCTGCTCGCGATGGGGCCGGCCGATGTGGTCACCGAAAGCCGCGAGGACCTCGCCCGCGCCTACGACGCGCTGATCGCCGATCCGTCCTCGCCCGGGCGGATGAAATCGCGCTATCGCTGCAAGAACGGGTCGCTCTTCCCCTTCGAGACGCGGCGGCGGGTATTCCGCTCCGGCAAGCGCTGGATCATCGCCGGGATCTCGAGAGACATCACCGAGCAGGCCCGGGCCGAGCAGGCGCTGCGCGAGAGCGAGGAGCGCTTCCGCAGCCTCACCGAGCTTTCCTCGGACTGGTACTGGGAGCAGGACGCGGAGCTGCGCTTCATCGACACGAAGGGCGCGACCGACGCGCGCGGCGGCATCAGCCCCGAATCGCACATCGGCAAGCGCCGCTGGGAATTGCCGAACACGCAGATCCTCGGCCAGACCTGGGAGGAGCACAAGGCGCTTCTCGATGCCCGCCAGCCGTTTCACGATCTGCTCCTGAAGCGCACCGACGCCGGCAACCAGGTCCGCTACATCAGCGTTTCCGGCCGGCCGGTTTTCGACTCGCATCAGGAGTTCCGCGGCTACCGCGGCATCGCGAAGGACGTCACGGAGCGGGTGCGCGCGGAGGAGGCGCTGCGCGAGAGCGAGACGCGCTTTCGCAGCCTGACCCATCTGTTCTCGGACTGGTACTGGGAGCAGGACGCGCAGTTTCGCTTCACCGTCATCGCGGGGCCGGGCGCGGCGGCGATGGCGAGCACCGGCGATCCGCACCTCTACCTCGGCAAGACACGCTGGGAAACGCCGGATCTGGCGCCTCTGAACGGCAACTGGTCGGCGCACCGCGCGCAGCTCGAGAGCTACGAGCCGTTTCGCGATCTCGTACTCTGCCGGCACATGACCGACGGCACGCTGCGGTACATGAACGTGAGCGGCGAGCCGGTCTTCGACGCGGCGGGGCGGTTCACGGGGTATCGCGGCGTCGCCCGAAACGTCACCCGGCGCATACAGAAGGACCGGCTCCTGCTGCTGGAGCACCAGATCGCGCGCGCTCTTTCGGAAGCCGAGGACGCGGCCGGCGGCGTCACGGCGGTGCTGCGCGCGATTTGCGAGAGCCAGGGCTGGGTGTGCGGCCGCCATTTCGCGCTCGATGAAGCCGCGGGCCTGCTGCGCTTCAAGGACGCCTGGTACATCAGCGATCCTGCCATCGAGGAATTCGCAAACTACTCGCGCGAGCTGACTTTCCTGCCGGGCCAGGGGCTTTCCGGGACGGTCCTGCAGACCGGCGAGACGGTATGGACCGCCGACGCCGGCAACGACCCGCGCATCAAGATCCAGCATTTCAAGCAGCTTCTGGCGCAGGCCGGGATCCGCGGCGCCTTTGCGTTCCCGATCGCCTCGGAAGGACAGCGCATCGGCGTGCTCACCTTCTCGAGCCGCTCGCTGCGCGAGCCCGACGAGCTGCTGCTCGAGGCGGCGCGGGCCATCGGCAGCCAGGTCGGCCAGTTCCTGCAGAGGAAGCGCGCCGAGGATGCGCTGCGCGAGAGCGAGGCGCGCTTTCGCAGCCTGACGCAGATGTCATCCGACTTTTTCTGGGAGACCGACGCGCAGGGCAGGTTCACGCAGCTCGTGCACGGACCGAGCTACGTGAGCCAGCTCGGCAGCCTGGTCCTCGGCAAGACGGCCTGGGACCTGCCCTCCACCATGCCCGACGAAGCCGGCTGGGCGCGCCTGCGCGCGACCGTCGAAGCGCGCGAGCCGATCCGCGATTTCGAGTTCGGCCGTCCGCGCGCCGACGGCGCGGTGCGGTATTTCTCGGTGAGCGGCGAGCCGCGATCCGGCGCCGACGGCAGCTTCCTCGGCTACCGCGGCGTCGGCCGCGATATCACCGAGGAAGTGCTCTCGCGCGAGCACATCGCCTCCCTCGCCTACAGCGACCCGCTGACCGGCTTGGCGAACCGCACCAGCCTCGGGCCCGCGCTCGACCAGGCGGTGGAGCGCGCGCGCCGGCGCGGGAGCCGGCTCGCGACGCTGTTCATCGACCTCGACGGCTTCAAGCAGATGAACGACGCGTACGGCCACCCTTCGGGCGACCGGTTCCTGATCGAGACCGGGCGCCGCCTGCGCGCGAGCCTGCGCGCGAGCGACCTGGTGGCGCGCCTGGGCGGCGACGAGTTCTTCATCGTGCTCGAGGACGTTCCGGACTCGATCCTGGTCGAGACCGTCGCGCGCAAGCTGCTCGCCGAGATCATGCGCCCCTTCGAGCTCGCGCCCGGCGATGAAATGCGCGTCTCGGCCAGCATCGGCATCGCGATCTTCCCCGAGCACGCCACGGACGCGGCAGGCCTCATCAAGAACGCCGACAACGCCATGTACAAGGCGAAGCAGGCCGGCAAGAACGCCTTCCGCTTCTTCGTGCCGAGCACCCCGTCCTACGGCCTGAGCGCGACAAGCGTCACGTAGCGCCCGCCGCGCGCCTACCTCCGCGGGATGTCGCGGTTGGCGTCCTGCACGTCGCGGCGCAGCTTCTCGCGCTCTTGCGCCGGCATCCGGTCCTGGCGCCGCGGATCGCGCCGCTGGTAGTTGCCGCGCGCCGAGTCGATGTCCTGTCGCAGCCGCTGGCGCTCGTCGTGCGTCATGGTTTGAGAGGGACGCTGATCCGGGCCGCGCTTTGCCTTGCCCGACTGCGACAGGGCGAGGCCCGGCAGAAGAGTCAGCACGAGAAGAAGCACCGGCAGGATCGCCATCCGCATGCCGCCATGGTAGTCGCCCGGCGGTGGAACGGTGTAACAAATGGTTACCTCCCGCATGCGTAGCGAGCCCATTTCTCGGTAATCTTCGCGCATGGCTGAGCTGAAAACCCGGATCCTGGTGGTGGACGACGACCAGAGGCTGCGCGACCTGCTGGTGCGCTACCTCGGCGGCGAGGGCTACGAGGTGAAGGCGGTGCCCGACAGCGCGGGAATGGACAAGCAGCTCGCGCGCGAGCGCTACGACCTCGTGGTGCTCGATCTCATGCTGCCGGGCGAGGATGGGCTTTCCATCTGCCGGCGCCTCAGAGCGCAGGGCGGCGCCCAGCCCGGGTCGCCGGCGATCATCATGCTCACCGCCAAGGGCGACGACGTCGACCGGATCGTCGGGCTGGAGATGGGCGCCGACGACTACCTTCCCAAGCCCTTCAATCCGCGCGAGCTGCTGGCGCGGATCAACGCGGTGCTCAGGCGCCGTGCGCCGGCGGGCCCGCCCGGCGCCCCGGCGGCAAGCACCGAGACTTTCCAGTTCGGCGAATTCTCGCTGAATCTCTCCACCCGCACGCTGACCCGCGCCGGCAAGACGGTGCCGCTCACGACGGGCGAGTTCTCGGTCCTGAAGGTGCTGGTGCAGCACCCGCGCCAGCCTTTGTCGCGGGACAAGCTGATGGAGCTCGCGCGCGGCCGCGAGTACGAGGTGTTCGACCGCTCGATCGACGT
>CAYOVM010000055.1:9963-16680 GCA_964407355.1 uncultured Enterobacteriaceae bacterium | reverse complement strand
GGCCGTGCTCCTTCATCGCCGCCATCGTCACCACCGCGAAGGCCTCGTTGATCTCATATAGATCGACATCGCTCGCTTTCCAGTTTGCTTTTTCAAGTAATTTCTTAATGGCCCCGACCGGCGCGGTCGTAAACCACCCTGGCTCCTGCGCGTGCGTGCCGTGGCCGACAATCGTCGCGAGCGGCGTGAGCCCGCGGCGCTCGGCGCTCGAGCGGCGCATCAACACCAGCGCCGCGGCGCCGTCGGAGATCGAGCTGGAATTGGCGGCGGTCACGGTGCCGTCCTTGCGAAACGCCGGCTTGAGCGTCGGAATCTTCGCGATGTTCGCCTTGAACGGCTGCTCGTCGGTCTCGACGAACTTCTCGTCCTTGCCGGCCTTGATGGCGATCGGCGTGGTCTCCCAGGCAAACCAGCCCTCCTTGTTGGCTTTTTGCGCCCTTTCCAGGGACGCAATCGCGAATTCATCCTGCGCCTCGCGGGAGAAGGAAAATTTCTGAGCGCAGTCCTCGGCGAAATTCCCCATCAATTTGCCCTTGTCGTACGCGTCCTCGAGGCCGTCGTAGAACATGTGGTCGATGACCTGGCCATGGCCCATGCGCAAGCCCGCGCGCGCCTTCGGCAGCAGGTACGGGGCGTTGGTCATGGATTCCATGCCGCCCGCCACGATCACATGGTCTTTTTCGGCAAGAAGGATGTCGTGCGCGAGCATCGCGGCTTTCATGCCGGAGCCGCACATCTTGTTCACCGTGGTGCAGCCGGCGGCGAGCGGCAGGCCGGCGCCGAGGGAGGCCTGGCGCGCGGGCGCCTGGCCCTGGCCGGCAGGCAGCACGCAGCCCATGATGACTTCCTGCACCTCCTCGGGGCGGATCTTCGCGCGCTCGACGGCGGCTCGGATCGCGGCGGCGCCGAGCTCCGGCGCGGCGAAGCTCTTCAGCTCGCCCTGGAAAGCGCCCATCGGGGTGCGCGCCGCGGCGACGATGACGATCGGATCAGGATTCATGCAGCAGTCCTTTCAAGTTCCGGATGGCCTGGATGGTTTCGGTCTCGAGCCGGGCGATCAGCTCGGCGGCGGGCAGGGCGCGCGCTAGCGGCGCCGCCTGCCCGGACCACATGTTGACGAAGTCCGGCCTGCCTGCCTTCGCCGAAGCCTGGCGCAGCTTGCCGGTGAGGGTGTTCTGCGCCGGGAAGACGAGCTGCGGCGCGTTTTCCATTTCCTTCATGAAGCGGTTGGCGACCCCGCGCGCGGGCTTGCCCGAAAATTTCTCGGTGACGCGGGTTTCGTCTTCGGTCGCGTTCAGCAACGAATCCTTGTGCACCCGCGACGCGCCGCTTTCGGGACACGGTATGAAAGCGGTGCCGAGCTGCGCCGCCTGCGCGCCGAGCGCGAGCACGGCGGCGATGCCTTCGCCGTCCATGATGCCCCCTGCCGCGATGACCGGCAGCTTGACCGCCCGCAGGACGATGCGGGTCAGCGCAAGCGTGCCGGTGAGCGCCTCGTAGGGATCGCGCAGGTAGGTGCCGCGGTGGCCGCCCGCTTCGCCGCCCTGCGCGATCACGAAGTCGAAGCCGAGCGCTTCGAGCCCCTTTGCTTCCGCCGCGCAGGTCGCGCTGCCGCCGACCAGCATGCCGAGCTTCTTGAACCGCTCCACTTTTTCGCGCGAGAGGGAATCCAGGTGCACCGTGAAGACGCGGGGCCTGATCGCCTCGACGGCCGCGAGCTGCGCCTCGAGGTCCGGCGCGTAGGGCGGGCTCAACGGCTCCGGCTTGGGCAGCTGCAATTCCTTGAAGTAGGCCGCCACGGCTTCGAGCGCCGCGCGCTGCGCCTCGGCGGCGACCGGCGCGGGCTGCGGCGAGACGAAGAGGTTGATGCCGAAGGGCCGGTCGGTCTTCGCGCGCACGCTCGCCGCCTGCTTCTGCATCTCTTCGGGCTGGGTGTAGGCAAAGCCGAAGGAACCGAGCGCGCCCGCCGCCGAGCAGGCGGCGACCAGCTCCGGAGTGGTGGGACCGCCCGCCATCGGCGCCGCGATCAGCGGCAGGCGCAGGCCGAGTTTTTCGGAGAAGGAAGTTCGCAGGTTCATCGTGTCTCGCCAAAAAGCTCGCGCCCGATCAGCCAGCGCCGGATTTCCGAGGTGCCCGCGCCGATCTCGTAGAGCTTGGCGTCGCGCCAGAGGCGCCCGGTCGGCGTCTCGTTGATGTAACCCATGCCGCCCAGCGCCTGGATCGCCTCGCCCGCCATCCAGGTCGCCTTCTCCGCGGCGTACAGGATCGCACCCGCCGCGTCTTTTCGGGTCGTTTCGTTCCGATCCAGCGCCTGGCCGACGGCGTACACGTACGCCCGGCAGGCGGACAACGTCGTGTACATGTCCGCGAGCTTGCCCTGCATGAGCTGGAATTCGCCGATCGGCTGGCCGAATTGCTTGCGCTCGTGCACGTAGGGCACCACGACGTCGAGGCAGGCGGCCATGATGCCGAGCGGCCCGCCGGCGAGCACCGCGCGCTCGTAGTCGAGGCCGGACATCAGGACTTTCACCCCTTTTCCTTCTTCACCCAGGATCTGGTCTTTGGACAATTCGCAATCCCGGAACACCAGCTCGCAGGTGTTCGAGCCTCTCATGCCGAGCTTGTCGAGCTTTTGCGCCGTCGAGAAGCCCTTCATGCCCTTCTCGACGAGGAACGCGGTGATGCCGGTATCGGTGGTCTTGCCGTACACCACCAGCACGTCGGCGTCGGGGCCGTTGGTGATCCACATCTTGTTGCCGTTGAGGACGTAGCGCTCGCCGCGCCTTTCGGCTTTCAATCTCATCCCCACCACGTCCGAGCCCGCGCCCGGCTCGCTCATCGCGAGCGCGCCGACGTGCTCGCCGGAAACCAGTTTCGGAAGGTACTTCTTTCGTTGCGCCGCGGAGCCGTTGCGCCGGATCTGGTTCACGCAAAGGTTCGAATGCGCGCCGTAGGAAAGGCCCACCGACGCCGAGGCGCGCGAGATCTCCTCCATAGCCACGACGTGCGCGAGATAGCCCATCGCCGTGCCGCCGTATTCCTCTTCGACGGTGATGCCGAGGAGCCCGAGGCCGCCGAGCTTGCGCCACAGGTCGGCGGGGAATTCGTTGCGCCGGTCGATCTCCGCGGCGCGCGGCGCGATCTCCTTCGCGGCGAAGCTCCGGACCGTTTCGCGCAGCAGCGCGACGGTCTCGCCGTGCTCGAACCGAAGGGACGGAAATTCCATCGCGCTCAGGGCCACACCCTACTTTACGTTAACGTAAACGTCAACCTTGCTTCAGCTGCTTTCGGACCTTGCGCTCGAATGCCTGGATCTCGGAGAGCTGCGCCTCGATATCGGCGCGCTGCTGCAGCAAGCCGCTCTTGTGCGCTTCCAGCACCGCCAGAAAACGCTGCAGCTGCGGGCGCTCGTCGCGGCCGGGCTCGTACATGTCGATCAGCTCGCGGATCTCGGAGAGCGTGAGGCCCAGGCGCTTGCCGCGCAATGTGAGCTTGAGGCGGGTGCGGTCCCGAGGCGTGTAGATGCGCCGCTGGCCGGCACGTCGCGGCGCGAGCAGCCCCTGGTCCTCGTAGAAGCGGATCGCGCGCGGCGTGACGTCGAACTCCTGCGCCAGTTCGCTGATCGAAAACTCGGTGCGCTCCGTCGCTTCGATCGTCATGATAGGGTTGGCTGCCGATTCCAGCCGCCGATCTTATCCCATGTCTTCCCTCGATTATCCCTTCGCCGAGCGGCTGCCCGAGGTCGGCGAGACCATGGAAGTCGCGCCGGGTGTCCGGTGGCTGCGCATGCCGTTACCGTTTCAGCTGGACCATATCAACCTGTGGCTGCTCGAAGACGGCATCGACGCAGGCAAGGGATGGACGATCGTCGATACCGGCATCGGCGACGCGCCCACCCGCGCGGCCTGGGAGAAAATTTTCTCCGAGCTAAAGAACCTTAGAGTGAAGCGCGTTGTCGTAACTCACTATCACCCTGACCATGCGGGCAACGCGGCCTGGCTCTGCGAGCGCTTCGGCGTCGAGATGTGGATGACGCAGGCCGAGTACCTCACGGCCCACGCGGTGCGCGATGCCGCCGCGGGCTATACCGGAGAAGCGGTGCTCGAGGTGTTCCGCAAGAACGGCCTTCCGGAAGAGCGCCGGGCCGCGATGGCGAGCCGGAAGAATCGTTACGCGCAGCTCGTCCCGGAATTCCCGCACGCATACCGGCGCATCCTGGAGGGCGAGACCGTGCGCATCGGCGGCCACGACTGGCGCGCCGTCGTCGGCTACGGCCATGCGCCGGAGCACCTGTCGCTCTACTGCAAGGACCTGAACGTGGTCATCGCCGGCGACATGCTGCTCTCCACCATCTCGACCAACGTGAGCGTCTGGTCGGTCGACCCGGAAGGCGACCCGCTGCGCCTCTTCCTGGAGTCCATCAAGCGCTACCGCGAGCTGCCCGCCGACGTGCTGGTGCTGCCTTCGCACGGCAAGCCCTTTCGCGGCGCCCACCCCCGGGCGGCCCAACTGGCGCAGCACCACCAGGACCGGTTCGCCGACGTGATCGAGGCGCTTCGTGAGAAGCCCAAGAGCGCGGGCGAGCTGCTCGGCGTCCTCTTCCGGCGGCCGCTCGACGCGCACCAGACCTTCTTCGCCATGGGCGAGGCGATAGCCCACCTGCACTACCTCTACTACGCCGGCCGCGTGTCGCGCGCGGTCGGAGAAGACGGCGTGATGCGCTACTCTATTGCATGAACCAAGAAGCTGAAGAGCTGAGCAAGGTCTACCAGGCCGTCGCCGAGCGCTCGTCGAAGATCCTCGGCGAGTTCGCCCAGAAGCAGGCGCAAAGCATGTCCTCGGCGGTGCGCGACGAGATGGGCATCGCCAAGGCCTTCATGGACCTCTATGCGCACATGGAGCCGGCGGCGATCGCGAGCCTGTCGGTGAACCTGTGGATCGACTACGCGCGCTTGTGGCAGTCGAGCTGGATGAAGATGATGGGCCTGGAGGCGCCCGCGGTCGCCGAGCCCGCCAAGGGCGACGCACGCTTCAAGGACGCGGACTGGTCGAGCAACTTCGTGTTCGACTATTTCAAGCAGTCGTATCTCATCGCCGCGCGCCACATCCAGCACGCGGTGGCGGAGGTCGAGGGCCTGCCGCCCGAGTCGGAGAAGAAGGTGGCGTTCTTCACGCGCCAGTACGTCGACGCGCTGTCGCCCTCGAACTTCGCGATGACCAATCCGCAGGTGCTGCGCGAGACGCTGAACAGCGGCGGCCAGAACCTGGTGCGCGGCCTGAACAACCTGCTGAGCGACATCGAGAAGGGCCAGGGCGAGCTGCGCATCTCGATGACCGACGAGAAGGCCTTCACTCTCGGCAAGAACGTCGCCACCACGCCGGGGAAGGTCGTGTACCAGAACGAGCTGATGCAGCTCATCCAGTACGAGCCCCTGACGGCCGAGGTGCACAAGCGCCCGCTCGTCATCATTCCGCCGTGGATCAACAAGTACTACATCCTCGACCTGCGCGAGAAGAATTCCTTCATCCGCTTCGCGCTCGAGCAGGGCCACACGGTGTTCGTCATCTCGTGGGTGAACCCCGATGTGAAGCTCGCGCAGAAAGGCTTCGACGACTACATGCTCGAAGGCCCGCTCGCCGCGCTCGACGCGGTGGAGAAAGCGACCGGCGAGCGCCGCGCCAACGTGATCGGCTACTGCCTGGGCGGCACGCTGCTCGGCGCGACGCTGGGCTATCTTTCACACAAGCAGCAATCCGATCGCATCGGCAGCGCGACGTTCTTCGTAAGCCTGCTGGATTTCTCCAAGCCCGGCGAGCTCGGCGTGTTCATCGACGAGGCGCAGGTGGAGAGCCTCGAGCGCAAGATGAACGAGCGCGGCTACCTGGAAGGCTCGGAGATGGCGGGCACGTTCAACCTGCTGCGCGCCAACGACCTGGTGTGGTCGTTCGTGGTGAACAACTACCTCATGGGCAAGGACCCGTTCCCGTTCGATCTGCTCTACTGGAACGCGGACTCCACGCGCATGCCGGCGCGCATGCACAGCTTCTACCTGCGCAACATGTACATCAAGAATCTCCTCGGCGTGCCCGGCGGCATCTCGCTCGACGGCGTGCCGATCGATCTGTCCAAGGTAGAGCAGCCGTCCTACTTCATCTCCACGGTCGAGGACCACATCGCACCGTGGAAGACGACCTACCTCGGCGCGCGCTACCTCGGCGCCGCGGCGCGGGGCGATGTCCGCTTCGTGCTCGGCGGCTCGGGGCACATCGCCGGCATCGTCAATCCGCCGGCCGCCAACAAGTACCACTACTGGACGAACGACGCCCTGCCCGCGACGCCCGACGAGTGGTTCACCGGCGCCAAGCAGACCCCCGGCTCCTGGTGGAACGACTGGCAGGCGTGGATCGAGAAGCAGAACGCCGGCGAGGATAAAGTGCCGGCACGCAAGCCGGGCGATGGGGAGCTCAAGGTACTGGAGGACGCGCCGGGCAGCTACGCCAAGCTGCGCCTCGGAGCCGGGGCGGCGGTGAAGTCGATTTCCAAAGAGGACTTCAAATAGAAAGAAAGCCGGAGTTCCTTAAAGCGGCAGATCGCGCGGCTTGCGGGGACCGCGAGCCGCAAGCCCATCGTAGAGCCAGCCTGGCAGCAATCTGAGCAGCACCGCAACCATCGCCATCTGCCACGGGATGACGGCGAGCCGCCGGCGCGCGGCGATG
>CAYOVM010000055.1:1230-9863 GCA_964407355.1 uncultured Enterobacteriaceae bacterium | reverse complement strand
CGCAACCATCGCCATCTGCCACGGGATGACGGCGAGCCGCCGGCGCGCGGCGATGGCGCGGGCGATGCGGCGGGCGCCGTCGTCGGCGGGAATGATGAAGGGCATGCGGTAGCGGTTGACCTGCGTCATCGGCGTGTCTATGTAGCCGGGACACACGCACACGACGGAAACGCCGCTGCCGTACATTTCCGCCCGCAGGCTTTCGAGCCAGGTGATCGCCGCGGACTTCGAGGCGCTGTAGGAGCTCGCGCCGGCGAGGCCGCGAAAGCCGGCGACGCTCGCGATGCCGGCGAGCGTGCCCCGGCCGGCCTCGCGCATTGCCGGCGCGAACGCGGAGAGCGTCGCGGCGAGACCGACGACGTTGACGTCGAGCACCCGGCGCAGCTTCGCTACGTCGTCGAGCTCCTCGGCGACGGTTCCGATCGAGATGCCGGCGTTGGCGATGACGAGATCCGGCGCGCCGAAGCGGCCGATGAAATCTCTTGCGGCGGCCCCGATCGCCCGGGTGTCGGTGATGTCCAGCGGATAGGTCGCGACGGTTCCAGGGAGGGAATTCTTCAGGTTCGCCAGAAGATCGGCGCGGCGCGCCATCAACCCCAGGACCGAATCCGGGCCCGCATAGTGGCGCGCCAGCGCCTCGCCGATGCCGGAGGACGCGCCGGAGATGACGATGCGCATTATTTTTTCCGCTCCGTCGCGGCGCGCTCGACGAGATACTCGACGACACCCACCATGTCGCGCACGCTGCCCGCCATCTTGGCGGAGGTGACGTACTTTCCGTCGACCACGAAGCTCGGCACGCCCTTGATCCCGTAGCCTTCGAGCGCCTTCTTCGCCGAGGCGACCTGCGCCTTGACCGCGTCGGATTTCCACAGCTCGGTGAAGCGGCCGCGCTCGACGCCGTTGGCCGCGATCCAGTCGGCGATGTTCCTTTCGTCGTTCAGCTGCTTGCCGTCGAAGTGGTGGTTGTCGTAGAGCGGCCAGTGCAGCCGCGCGATCTCGTTCATCGCGCCGAGCGCGTAGAAGCTGCGCGCGAACGATTCGGAGCTTTCGGTAAAGACAGCGGGCACGCGCAGAAGCGCTACGCCCGGACCCGCCCGCGTCAGCCACCTGGCGATGTGCGGCTGCGCCTCGTAGCAGACCGGGCAGCCGTAGTAGAAGAACTCGATGACCTCGATCCGCTCGCCGGTCGATACCGGGTGCTGGGGCTTCAGCTCCTGGTACTCGCGTCCGGCCGCCGGCTGCGCCTGCGCCGCTGCGCTCGGTAATGCCGCGGCGATCCAGAAAATGAGCCCGAGCAAAGCTTTCGGCGGGATCCCCATGCGGGGAAGTCTATCGTGATAGCGTCGCCCTTGTGCGCCCGGCGCTTTTTCTCCTGCTGTTCCTCGCGACCGCGTCCGCCTCCGGCCAGATGGCGCAGCCGGTCGACGAAACGCAGGATTTCGGCGTCGCACCGAGCGCCGAGCTGCGGCTCGTGGACCATGCGTCGCCGACGCCGCGCGAGATCCCGGGCGCGCGCACTATTTCGACGGCCGAGGTGCGCAAGCTTCTGCAGGCGGCTCCCGCGAAACGTCCTGTGTTCTTCGATGCTCTCGGCGACGAGCACCACGCCAGCCTTCCGGGCGCGATCTCGCTGCCCGGCGTGGGGCACGGAACTTCGTTCGATGACGAGATCCAGGGGCGCCTCGCGAAAACCCTGGCGGCGGCGACGGGCGGCGATCGCGGCCGCACGCTGATTTTTTTCTGCACCGGCCCGCGCTGCTGGCTTTCCTACAATGCCGCGCTGCGCGCGGTGCGTCTTGGCTATAGGGACGTGCGCTGGTACCGCGGCGGTCTCGAGGCCTGGGGCGCGGGCGGCGGCGCGCTCACCGAGCTGCGCACGGTGTGGAAGCGCTGAAAGCTACTTCTGCTTGCGCGAGGCGTCGATCAGCGAGTCGACGGTGCTGAACAAGGCGTCGCCCGCGCTCACCGTGTAGCGGCCGTTCACGGCCATGGCGGGCGTGCCGTCGATCTTGTAGGCGACCGTCAGCTGCGCCGCGCGCTTGGTCTTGCTCTGCACGCCGAAGGACTTCAGCGCGTCGCCGAATTTTTGCGGATCGACGCCGTTCTTCTTCAGCCACCCGTTCAGCGCTTCATTGTTGTCGGTGCGCAGCCGGTCGCGATGGATCGCGTCGAAGAACGGGCGATGCAGCTTGTCCAGCACGCCGAGCGCCTCGAAGGCGTAGTAGATCGCCGCGTCGCGCGCCATCTGATTGTTGAAGATGGCCGGCATGCGCCGGAACTGGACATCGGGGGGCTGTTTCTTGAGCCAGGCCTCGAGGGCGGGCTCGAGGTTGTAGCAGTGGATGCAGCCGTACCAGAAGAGCTCGAGCACCTCGATCTTGCCGCCGGTCTCCACCTGCAGGGGCGGGTTGAGCACCACATAGTCGCCGCGCGGCTGTGCGAGCGCGGTAAGCGGGCTCAAGAGCGCCCCTTGCGAGGCGAGGGCGATGGCGGCTACGAGACTGCGTCTGCGTGGATTCATGTCTACTGCGGCTCCTTGATCTTGACGAGACTGGCGTCGATGCCGTTCTGCGCCAGCGTCTGGCGCACGCGATTGATTTCGTCGACCTTCCTGTAAGGGCCCATCCTCACCCGGTACCAGGTTCCCTTGTCCGGCAGGGCGGCGGGCTCGACGCTCGACTCGAAGCCGAGGATCGCCAGCCGCGCCTTCTGGTTGTCGGCCTCGGCCGGGTTCTGGAACGAGCCTGCCTGGATGAAATAAACGTCCTTCGACGGATCCTGTTGACCGCCCTTGGACGCGGCCGCCGCCGCGGCGCGTGCCTTCAGCTCCTTCTCGGTCACGGTCTCTTCCTGGCCCGGCAGGATCTTGTAGAAGTCGAATTTCGGCTTCTCGGGCGTTCCCGTGGGCGCAGTCCCTGTCGGCATGCCGGCGATGGCGGGCGGCTTCGCGTCCTTCTCGGCCGGCTTCGCCTTGGCGCTGACGAACGGGATCGGGGTCTTGTTGAGGTAGAACGCGATGCCCAGGGCGACGGCGAGCCCGAGCACCAGGCCGGCGAACATGCCGACCAGGAAGCCGCCGCCGGAGCGGCTGCGGGTCGCGGGGTTAGCTCTCGTTCTGGCCATCACATCTTCTCCGGGGCACCGACGCCTAGCAGCGACAGCCCGTTGGCGAGCGTTTGGCGCACCGCCGCGCACAGCGCCAGCCGCGCCGCGCGCAACGCCTCGTCCTCGACGAGGATGCGCTCGGCATTATAGTAGCTGTGGAAGTCGGCCGCGAGCTCGCGCAGGTAGAAAGCGATCGCATGCGGCGCATGCTCGGCGGCCGCGGCGGCCACGACCCCGGGATACTCGCCCAGGCGCTGGGCGAGGGCCATTTCCTTTTCGCTCTTCAGGGGCTCGAGCGGCGTGTTCTCCAATCCCTTCCCCGAAGAAGAGGCTTGCGAAAAAACGCTGCACACCCGCGCGTGCGCGTACTGGACGTAGTACACCGGGTTCTCGTCGGTTTTCTGCAGCGCGAGGTCTACGTCGAACACGAAATCCGAATCCGCCTTGCGCGAGACGAGGAAGAAGCGCACCGCGTCGCGCCCGACCCAGTCGATGAGGTCGCGCACCGTGACGTACGATCCGGCGCGCTTGGAGATCTTCACCTCCTCGCCGCCGCGCATGACCTTCACGAGGCTGTGCAGCACGTAGTCCGGGTATTCCTTCGGAATGCCCATGCCGAGGGCCTGCAGGCCGGCGCGCACGCGCGTGACCGTGCTGTGATGATCCGTGCCCTGCACGTTGATCACCTTGCGAAAGCCGCGCTGCCACTTCGTGACGTGATAGGCGACGTCGGGCACGAAATACGTATAGCCGCCGTCGGACTTGCGCGCCACTCGATCCTTGTCGTCGCCGTAGTCCGTGGTGCGCAGCCATAGCGCGCCCTCGCGCTCGTACGTTTTTCCGTTCTTTTCCCACGCTTGCACAACCTGCTCGACCTTGCCTTCCGTGTACAGGCTCGACTCGAGGTAGTAGTTGTCGAACTTGACGCCGAACGCCTGCAGGTCGAGGTCCTGCTCGGCGCGCAGGTATGCCACCGCGAATTTGCGGATGGCTTCGAGGTCCGCGGTGTTCTCGCCCTTCGCGAGGAAGTCGCGCGCGATGTCCTCGATGTATTCGCCGGCGTAGCCTTCCGCGGGCCAGCCGGGCTCGCCGGGCCTGCTCCCGCGTGCGCGCGCCTGCACCGACAGCGCGAGCTTGTCGATCTGCGCGCCCGCGTCGTTGTAGTAGAACTCGCGCGTGACGGCATGACCCTGGGACTCGAGCAGCGCCGCGATCGCATCGCCGAGCGCACCTTGCCGGCCGTGGCCGACATGCAGCGGGCCGGTGGGATTGGCCGAGACGAATTCGACCTGCACCTTTTCGCCCGCGGTCCCCTTTGCGCGCCCGAAGCTTTTCCCTTCTTCAAGAGCTTGTTTGATCGCTTGAAGCTTGAACGCCGGACTCACATGAATGTTGTAGAAGCCCGGGCCGGCGATGGAAACGCCTGCCTGGGTCGTGATGCCGCTGCTCAAAAGAGCAGGCAAGGTGGCATTCAGAAGGTCCTGCGCAACTTCGCGCGGGTTGCGCTTCAGACGCTTGGACAGCTGAAGCGCGACGTTGCTCGAAAGATCGCCGTGCTCCGGATTCTTGGGTCTTTCAATATGGATTTCCACCGGGACATCGGGCGCGATGGCGCGCGCGCCTTTGTCCAGAATGCTCCTGAAAATGTCTTTTGGATCGGCCATGAGAGGGCGCAATTATAGGTACAGCCGGTAGCCGAAAATCAGGGACAGACCACGTTTTTCGCCCCCGAGCCCAGGAAAACGTGGTCTGTCCCTGATTTCAGTCGAACTCGATCGGGTCGACGTCGAGGTGCCAGCGGATCTCGCGCGGCGAATTGGCGAACAGGTTTTCGCTCAGTTCCGTGAGGTAATGCTGAAGGGCGTTGCGTGACGCCGACTGGATCGTCAGCTGCGCCCGCTCGAAATCCGCGCGCCGCGTGATGACGTGCGCGACCGGATCGTAGACGCGCACTTCCTCGGGCACCGCGACGGCGGCCGCCGCCTCGCGCAGGAAGCGCATCGCCGCCTCGAGCTTCTTCGCCTCGGCGCGCAGCGAGGCTTCGAACACGAACGGCGGAAAGCCCGCGCTGCGGCGATCGGCGAGCTGGGCATCGGCGAAGCCGGCGAAATCGTGGCGCGCGAGCGCGGCGAAGAGCGGATGCCCGGGATAGCGCGTCTGGATGAGGACTTCGCCCGGCTGCTCGCGCCGGCCGGCGCGCCCGGACACCTGCGAGAGCACCGCGAAGAGGCGCTCCGGCGCGCGATAGTCGGTGGAAAGCAGCGCGGTGTCGGCGTTCAGCACGCCGACCAGCGTCAGCCCGGGAAAGTCGTGTCCCTTCGCGAGGAGCTGTGTCCCGACCAGGATATCCGCCTCGCCGCGCCGGATGCTCTCGAGCGTGCGCGAGAGCTCGCCGCGGCGCCGGGCGCTGTCGCGGTCGATGCGCACGATGCGCGCGCCCGGGAAGCGCGCGGCGAGCGTCTCCTCCACGCGCTGCGTGCCGCGTCCCACCGGCTTCAGGTCGACGTTGCCGCAGGTCGGGCACGCGCGCGGCACCGCCTCTTCCGCGCCGCAGTGGTGGCAGCGCAGGCTTGCGCTGGCATTCGTTCGAGCCGGGCCGGCGGTGTGCACCACCATCCGCGCCGAGCAGCGCGTGCAGCCGGCGCACCAGCCGCAGGCTTCGCAGGAGAGCACCGGCGCGTATCCACGCCGGTTCAGGAACACGAGGCTCTGCTCGCCTTTCGCCAGGCGCTCCTTGATGCCTTCGAGGATTTTTCGCGAGAAGCCGTGCTCCGCGGTTTCCTGGCGCAGATCCACGGTGCGCACCGACGGCAGGCGCGCGCCCGCGGAGGCGCGCTCGGGCAGCTCCAGGCGCTCGTAGCGGCGCCCCTGCCAGTTGTGCCAGGTTTCGAGCGACGGCGTCGCCGTGCCGAGGACGACCGGGCAGCGCGCGAGCTTCGCGCGGTAGACCGCCGCGTCGCGCGCCGAGTAGCGCAACCCTTCCTGCTGCTTGAACGACGTGTCGTGCTCCTCGTCGACGACGATGAGCTCGAGGCGCGCCAGCGGCGCGAGCACCGCGAGCCGCGTGCCGAGGATGATTCCCGCATCGCCGCGCGCCGCGTCCAGCCAGGCGGAGGTGCGCGCGACGTCCTCGAGGGCGCTGTGCAACAGCGCGACCCGCGTGGCCGGGAAAGCATCGCGAAAGCGTGCCTCGAGCTGCGGCGTCAGGCTGATCTCGGGCACCAGGACGATCGCCTGCGCGCCCCGCTCGAGGACCTTCGCGATCGCGTGCAGATAGACTTCCGTCTTGCCGGAGCCGGTGACGCCGTGCAGCAGGAATGCGGTGAAGCCGCCGAGCGCCCCGGTGATTCGGCCGATCGCTTCGCGCTGACTCGCGCTGGGCGCGTGGTTCGGCACGAAGCGCATCGCCGGTGAAGCGTCGTGTGGACGCAGCGGCGCAAGCAGTGATTTCTTCGGCAGCGGCTTCACCGAGCGCAGGCGCGGCGGCAAGGACGCGATCACCGTTTCGCCGAGCGGCCGCTGGTAGTAGCCGGCGAGAAAGCGCATGAGCTCCAGCCATTCCGGCGGCAACCGCGGCGCGTCATCGCGAATCGCGATTAGAGATTTGATCCTGCTTGCGGGCAGATCGCTCGCCGCATCGACCTCGATCACCACGCCGAGGCGCTGGCGTGCACCAAAAGGGACGACGACCCGGTCGCCGGAAACGACCCGCATGCCCTCCGGGACGGCGTAATCGAAGAGCCTCGCGAGGGGTACGTCCAGGGCCACCCGAACGAAGGAATTCTCTCGCGGCTGCAAGGACTTAGAGCCTGTGGACAAAGCTGTGGGTAATGCCTTCATCCTCGTGTAACACGTCCCCGTCGGGAGGTGTCTTCAGACCCGAAGCGCTTTTTAGACCTTGTTTTCCTCTGAAACATCAGAGGGTTGCGGCGCCCTTCCCAGGGAGCTTTTTAGCGGCCCGGAGATCTGCCGGACGATGCGAGATTTGTGCATAAGTCAAGGCTTAGGGCCCGCTTTAGCGCGTAGCGCCCGGCTGTAAGTGCGTACTTCGTCTACCAATGCAGCAACCGAATCGACGGGCGTGTGCTGAAGGATCCCGTGGCCGAGATTGAACACATGCCCGGGGGCGACGCCGAACGCGTCGATCACGCGCCGCGCGGCTTCGCGAACCACCTTGGCCGGTGAGAAAAGCGCCGCCGGGTCGAGATTGCCTTGCAGCGCCACGCGCCCCGCGGCAAGCCGGCGCGCCTCGCGCGGATCGCTCGTCCAATCGAGGCCGATCGCGTCGCAGCCGCTCGCCAGCATTTCCGCGAGCCAGGGATTTCCGCCCTTGGTGAAGAGGATGCTCGGCACCCGCGCGCCGTCTTTCTCCTTGACCAGGCCGGCGATGATCTTGCGGCTGTACGCGAGCGAGAAGGTTTCGTAGTCGCGGCTGGCGAGGCTGCCGCCCCATGTATCGAAGATCATCACCGCCTGCGCGCCGGCCTCGATCTGCGCGTTCAGGTAGGCGGTGACGGCGCGCGCGTTGACCTCGAGGATGTGGTGCAGCAGCTCGGGACGTGAATAGAGCAGCGTCTTCAACGCGCGCCAGTCCCCGCTGCCCGAGCCCTCGACCATGTAACAAGCGAGCGTGAACGGGCTTCCCGAGAATCCGATGAGCGGCACGCGGCCGGCAAGCGCCTTGCGCGTTTCCCGCAGCGCGTCGAACACGTACCGCAGCCTGGAAAGATCCGGCGCCGCGAGCGCGCGGATGGCGTTCTCGTCGCGCAGCGGCCGCTCGAAGCGCGGACCTTCGCCTTCCGCGAACGCGAGGCCGAGCCCCATCGCGTCGGGGACCGTCAGGATGTCGGAGAAGATGATCGCGGCATCGAGCGGGAAGCGCTCGAGCGGCTGCAGCGTCACCTCGGTGGCGAGCGCCGGCGACTTCGCCAGCGCGAGAAAGCTTCCGGCTTTCGCGCGCGTCGCGTTGTATTCCGGCAGATAGCGTCCCGCCTGGCGCATCAGCCAGACCGGCGTGTACTCGGTCGGCTCGCAGGCGAGGGCGCGCAGCAGCGTATCGTTCTTCAGAGCAGCTTTTGGATGTGCTTCCACTCGGCCTCGGTCACCGGAGTAATCGAAAGCCGGTTTCCCGGCCTGAGCGTCACCATCTTCGCCAGCGGCTTTTGTTTTCGAATTTCATTCAAAGGAATCAATTTAGTCTTGCGCAAGGCACGCACGTCGACGTTGAACCAGCGGGGAGCTTCCTTCTTCGATTTCGGATCGTAATAGGGGCTGTCGCGCTCGAACTGCGTCTTGTCCGCGTAGGGCTTCGAAGCGACCTCGGCCAGCCCGGCGATGCCCGGCTCGGGACAGCTCGAATGGTAGAACAGCACGCCGTCGCCGACGCTCATTTCCTTGAGCATGAAGTTGCGCGCCTGGTAGTTGCGCACGCCGCTCCAGGCGGTTTTCTGACCCGGGGCGGCAAGCACGTCGTCGATCGAGCACTCGTCGGGCTCGCTTTTCATCAGCCAGTACTTCATTGTTTT
>CAYOVM010000055.1:0-1130 GCA_964407355.1 uncultured Enterobacteriaceae bacterium | reverse complement strand
CTCATGCCGGTGGGCCCTGCCTCCGAACCCTGCGCTATACAGGGTGGTCGCTTACCGGTCACATCAGGTTCGTCCGGCACGCCGGAGGCGGGGACGATCACAACAGTGACGCTAGGGGCCGCAACCTGGGGAAGCTATCGGTTCGGAAATTTAGAGCCCTGTCGTGCACAGCAGGGGACGACTTAGTTTTAGAACAACTTCTCCTGCTTTGCAATCGCCGCCTCGAGCTGCGATTCGATCGCGGAAAGGCGCTGTTTCGCCTGCCCGACGTCGAAGCCGGCGCCGAGCTTGACGCTGAGCAATTCATGCGCCACGTTGAGCGCCGCCATGACCGCGATCCGCTCGGCGCCCATCACTTTGCCGGCCTTGCGGATTTCGTTCATTTTCGCGTCCAGATAGGCCACCGCCTGCATCAACGCCTCGCGCTCGCCGTCGGCGCAGGCGACGCGATAGGTTCGGCCCAGCAGGCTCACTTCCACGGTCTCGGGCGCGTCGGCCATGCGGCGGGCTAGCCCGGCAGGCGCGAAAGCAGGCCTTCCAGCCGGGCTTTGGCGCCATCGATTTTCTCGTTCAGGCGCCGCGCGTCGGTGCGGGCCGCGGCAAGCTGCTGGCGCAAGTCCTGGTTCTCCGCGCGCAGCCGCTCGCACACGGAGACAAACTGGGCCACTTTGGTCTCAAGCGAACTGAATTCAGCTTCCACGCCGCGTGAACTCCCCTTTCACGGGGGTCACTATGTTGCAAATTTCATGGAGCGTCAAGCAGTAAGGGAAGGTTCTGCATGTGTTGCATGATATGGGCCTCGGCGCCCCCCCGGACCCCCCTTGGCGGCCCGCTTTGGCCGGCCTCCTTATAATTGCGGCCGCCAAATCGGTGCTCGCGCGGCCTTCCGGCAGCGCGAGTTAAACGGGAAGCAGGAGCCGAGGTCTTCGGATCGAGGCAACCTGAGCTGCCCCCGCAACGGTAAGCGCCAAAAGCCGCATCAGCACGCCACTGTGGAATCCCCATGGGAAGGCGATGCGGTTCAAGCGCCAGCCCGGAGACCGGCCGACCTTGGTCAGTTCCGCCCACGAGGGCGGACTGAACGAAAGTTCTATGGCTTGCGGGGACGCTTGCCAGGAAAGGGACCATGT
>CAYOVM010000054.1:0-17380 GCA_964407355.1 uncultured Enterobacteriaceae bacterium | reverse complement strand
GCCTCTCGGGTCATTCACGATCATCACGACGACGTGCCGGCGCCCGCGGCGATCGAGCACGTAGCCGGCGATCGCACGCGCGTCGCTGAGCAGGCCGGTCTTGATGTGCGCGTTGCCGGCGATGCGCTCGCCGCGCAGGCGCTTTCTCATCGTGCCGTCGGCGGCCACGACCGGCAGCGACGCGATGAACTCCGGCATCACCGGGCTCACCCAGGCCGCCTGCAGCAGCGCCGCGAGGCTCGCCGGACTCATGCGCTCGGCGCGGGAGAGCCCGGAGCCGTTCTCCATGAAAAATTCGGCGGCCCGGATGTTCTTTGACGCGAGCCACCGGCGTATCGCGCGGTAGCCGTTGGGCGCCTGCGCCGGGGCGCCGCCGAGCTCCGCGGCCAGCGTCAGGTAGAGCTGGCGCGCCATGACGTTGTTCGAGAATTTGTTGATGTCGCGCACGATCTCGGCAAGCGGTTCGGACTCGTGCGAATACACGAGCCGCGCCGCGGGCGATGCCGTACCTTCGCGCACCGTTCCTCTCCAGGTGCCGCCCATCTCCGCCCAGAGATGGCGGATCATCTCGGCGAGGTAGTCCTCCGGGGCGTGAAGGGCCACATTGAGATCCCTCTCGCCGCAGGCAACGGGATAGGCGCCGGTAAACGACGCGCGCGGCGGCTTCGACTCGAAGCCGGCCTGGATGAGATCGCGAAACGCCCGCCCCTCGGGGCAGCCGCCCTCTACGGTCTTCAGCGTGTTGACGAGCTGGAGCCCCGGCAGCGCCGGCTCGACGAACACCCGTACCGCGCCGCCCGTGGGCTCGGGAAAGAAGTTGAACCGCAGGGACTTGAAGTTGACGAGCAGCGGGTCCGGCGCGACGTTGTACGGGCGGAAGATCTCGTCGTCGATGCGGCCGTCGCTCACCGGTCCGAAGTAGCTGCGATCGAGCAGCACGTCGCCGCGGATTTCGCGCAGGCCGCGGCTGCGCAGCGCGCGCAGCAGGAGCCAGAAGTTCTCATAGGTGAGCTTCGGGTCCCCGTATCCGCGCAGGACGAGGTCGTCGCCGTCCTGGTAAACCTCGGTCCTCCAGCGGTACGCGGGTCCGAGGAGCTCGAGCGCGGCAAACGTGGTGACGAGCTTCATCACCGACGCCGGGTTCATCGCCGCGTTCGGCCGGACCGAAAGCGAAGGCGATCGTGCTCCGACTTCCCACACCACGGCGGCCGCGTTCGGCGGGGGGATGCCCACCGCCATCAGCTCTTTCAGGACGGCGGCGGGCAGCTCGGCCGCCCGGGCCGGGACGGGGGCCAGCAGGGCCAGGGCCGCGCATCCCAGCAACAAGCCCTTGAAATGCCGGCGCCCCGCCGCTATGATTAGCACTCGTCTGGATTGAGTGCTAATAATTTCCGGAGCGTTCCCCAGAATTCTAGTCAGATGTTCCACAACCTATTGTAATCATTAGTTTTTGAACGGGAGCCTGAAATGAAGATCCGTCCGTTGCACGACCGCGTAATCGTCAAGCGAATTGAAGAGGAAAAGAGGTCCGCCGGAGGCATTGTGATTCCGGACACCGCCGCCGAGAAGCCCGACCAGGGCGAGATCGTAGCGGTCGGTAAGGGCAAGAAGGACGAGCAGGGCAAGATCATCCCCCTCGACGTCAAGCCCGGCGACAAGGTCCTGTTCGGCAAATACTCCGGCCAGACCGTGCGCGTGAAGGGCGACGAGCTCCTCGTGATGCGCGAGGAAGACATCATGGGCGTCGTCGAAGGCAACTAAGCCGCCCCGCAGCGACTTTATCGAATCGAATTTAGGAGAATCGCAATGCCAGCCAAAGAGGTACGTTTCCACGAGGGCGCGCGGACCAAGATGGTCCATGGGTTGAACATCCTGGCCGACGCCGTGAAAGTGACGCTGGGGCCCAAGGGCCGCAACGTCGTGCTCGAGCGCTCGTTCGGCGCCCCCACCGTCACCAAGGACGGCGTGTCGGTCGCGAAGGAGATCGAGCTGAAGGACAAGTTCGAGAACATGGGCGCGCAGATGTGCAAGGAAGTCGCCTCCAAGACCTCCGACGTGGCCGGCGACGGCACCACGACGGCCACCGTTCTCGCCCAGGCGATCGTCCGTGAGGGCATGAAGTACGTCGCCTCCGGCATGAACCCGATGGACCTGAAGCGCGGCATCGACAAGGCGGTCATCGCCGTGGTCGAGGAGCTGAAGAAGATCTCGAAGCCCTGCTCGAGCTCCAAGGAGATCGCCCAGGTCGGCTCGATCTCGGCGAACTCCGACGCCGACATCGGCAAGATCATCGCCGACGCGATGGACAAGGTCGGCAAGGAAGGCGTGATCACGGTCGAGGACGGCAAGTCGCTCGAGAACGAGCTCGAGCTCGTCGAGGGCATGCAGTTCGACCGCGGCTACCTGTCGCCGTACTTCATCAACAACCCCGAGAAGCAGATGTGCGCGCTCGAGGATCCCTACATCCTCCTGTACGACAAGAAGATCTCGTCGATCCGCGAGCTGCTGCCGATCCTGGAGCAGGTCGCGAAGGCCGGCAAGCCGCTCTTGATCATCGCCGAGGAAGTCGAAGGCGAAGCGCTCGCCACCCTGGTGGTGAACAACATCCGCGGCATCCTCAAGACCTGCGCCGTCAAGGCGCCGGGCTTCGGCGACCGCAGGAAGGCGATGCTGGAAGACATGGCAATCCTCACCGGCGGCACGGTGATCAGCGAGGAGCTCGGCCTCAAGCTCGAGAACGCCACGCTGAAGGACCTCGGCCGCGCGAAGAAGGTCGAAGCCGGCAAGGAGAACACCATCATCATCGACGGCGCCGGCGACAAGAGCCAGATCGAGTCGCGGGTGAAGCAGATCCGCATCCAGATCGACGAGGCGACCAGCGACTACGACAAGGAGAAGCTGCAGGAGCGCGTGGCGAAGCTGGCCGGCGGCGTTGCGGTGATCAAGGTCGGCGCCGCGACGGAAGTCGAGATGAAGGAGAAGAAGGCCCGCGTCGAGGACGCGCTGCACGCGACGCGCGCGGCGGTCGAAGAAGGCGTGGTCCCGGGCGGCGGCGTGGCGTACATCCGTGCCACCCAGGCGCTCGGCAGCAAGCTCAAGGGCGACAACCACGATCAGGATGCCGGCATCAAGATCGTGATGAAGGCGCTCGAAGAGCCGCTGCGCATCATCGTCGACAACGCCGGCGCGGAGCCCTCGGTCGTGCTCAACAAGGTGATCGAGAGCAAGGGCAACGTCGGCTTCAACGCGCAGACCGAGGAGTACGGCGACCTGGTGGCGATGGGCGTCATCGATCCGACCAAGGTCAGCCGCACCGCGCTGCAGAACGCCGCGTCGGTCGCGGGCCTGATGCTCACCACCGACGCGATGGTCGCGGAGCTGGTGGAGGAGAAAAAAGGCGCCGGCGGCCACGGCCACGGCATGCCCGACATGGGCGGCATGGGCGGCATGGACATGTAGTAGTCGCAGGATTCGGAAGCAGAGAAAAAGGGCCCGCAAGGGCCCTTTTCTTTTGGGTTCCTTTTTTTCTTGTCTCTAGCTCTCGAGCCAGCGCGCGGCCTGCGGCCAGAGCGTTTGCGCCGCGCTGCGCCGGAAAAAGCCGAAGTGGCCGATGCGCTCCAGGCCGGCATCGCGCGGGGCGATCACGCGCTGCTCGGCCGAGATCCGCGGAAGCTGCTCTTCCAGGAGGCGGCGGGTGCCGCGCACCGTCGAGAAGCCGTCGTCGGTAAAGGTGAGCACAAGCGCGCGCCCGTGCAAATCGCGGCAGCGTGCGAGGCAAGCCGCGACGCGCGCGTTGTCCACTTCGATGGCCGGGGCGCGCCGCCGGGCCCACTGGCGCGCGAAGCCGGCCGGCAGGTCCTCGCCCAGGCCCAGCGCGCGCCCGGGAAAATAGCCCAGCAAGCGCGTGAGCGCGGGCATCAGGCTGTGCCACATGAGGGTCATCGGCACGCGCCAGCGCGGGTGGTAGTCCGCGTAATAGCCGGTGTGGACCGCCACGAGCAGGAAGCGGCTGAGAAGCGCGGCATTCGGAGCGCAGCCGAGGATGAGCCCGCCGATGCTGTGGGCGATGCCGACAAGCTCGGCGCCCGGATAGCGCGCGCGCAGCCAGGCGATCGCCGCGGCGCTGTCGTGCTCCATCCAGTCCTCGATGCCGGCGTCGAAGCCGCGCATCCGTGCCGGGCGCGAGCCGCCGAGTCCGCGATAGTCGAAGGTCAACAGCGGAATGCCGTTTCCGGCTAGCCACTCGGCGAAGCGATGATAGAGGCGAGCGGGTAATCCGCCGCCGCCGCAAAGCAGCGCCGCGCGCAGGGGCTCGGTGTCAGGCGCGGCATCGTAGAGCGTCGCGCCCAACGGGTAGCCGTCCCGCGCCGTCAGTTGCACCTCGTGCTCCAGGCGATCTCCTTTTCCCTAGGTTACACTCGCGGCGCCGCGATCCGGGCGTAGTGAACGCCTTGTTATAATCCGCGCCTTCCCGCAGGACCGAGCACCCGTACCCCGTCGCACCGAAGGCCAAGTAGCTCAGTTGGTAGAGCAGCGGACTGAAAATCCGTGTGTCGCTGGTTCGATTCCGGCCTTGGCCACCAAACCTGCGGACCGTTCTTCGAGCGTGCCAGCGGTCGCCGTTCGTTGTCGTACATCGGGCTACGCAACCTGGGGGGGCCGGCCGGGGTATGATTTGCCGTCCTCGCAGCCCTGATTTTGCATGGCCGATTCGAGCAGAACTTCCGACTACCTTCCCGGTTTGCCCGATCCGTTCCGGCGCCTCGTCGAGAGCGTTCGGGACTACGCGATCTTTCTGCTCGACGCGAACGGACACATCATCAGCTGGAACGCGGGCGCCGAGCACCTGAAGGGCTACGCTGCCCCCGAGATCGTCGGCCGTCACTTTTCCGTGTTCTACCCGGCGGAAGCGCGCGATCGCAAATGGCCCGAGCAGGAGCTCGAGATGGCGGCCGCCAAGGGCCGCTTCGAGGACGAGGGCTGGCGCGTGCGCAAGGACGGCACGCTGTTCTGGGCGAACGTGGTCATCACCGCGCTCAAGGACGACCGCGGCGCGCTGCGCGGCTTTGCCAAGATCACGCGCGATCTGTCCGACCGCCGGCGCCAGGAACAGCTGCTGCGCCAGAGCGAGGAGCGCTTCAGGCTGCTCATCGACAGCGTCAAGGACTACGCCATCTTCATGCTCGATCCGGAAGGCCGGGTGATGAGCTGGAACGCCGGGGCGGAGAGGATCAAGGGCTATACGGGCGCGGAGATCATCGGGCGGCATTTCTCGCTTTTCTACCCGGAGGAAGCGCGCCGGCGCAAATGGCCCGAGCAGGAGCTCGCCATGGCGAGGGAGAAGGGGCATTTCGAGGACGAAGGCCCGCGCGTTCGCAAGGACGGCACCACGTTCTGGGCGAACGTGGTCCTCTCGCCGGTGTTCGGCGACCACGGCGAGCTGAAAGGCTACGCGAAGGTGACGCGCGACCTCACCGACCAGAAGCGGGTCGAAGCGCTGGAGAAGGCGGAGAAGCAGACCAACGAGTTTCTGGCGATGCTCGCCCACGAGCTCAGGAATCCGCTCGCGCCGATCCGCAACGCGCTCCAGCTCCTCGCGAAGAAGCCCACCGCCGATCCGGCGGAACTCTGGGTGCGCGAGGTGCTCCAGCGCCAGACCGTGCAGATGACGCGCCTCGTGGATGATCTGCTCGACGCGAGCCGCGTCACCCGCTCCACGGTGTCGCTGAGCAAGACGCGGGTCGATCTGCAGAAGCTGGTGCGCGACGCGGTCGACGCCTCCGCCCAGTGGATGCAGACGCGTCAGCACACGCTCGCGGTAGCCCTCCCCGACGAGAAGCTCGAGATCGACGCCGATCCGGTGCGGCTCAACCAGGTGGTCCAGAACCTGTTGCACAACGCCGCGAAGTTCACGCCGAACGGCGGCAAGATCGAGGTCGGCGCGATGCGCGACGGCGACCATGCCGTCATCCGTGTGAAGGACAACGGCATCGGGATGACGCCGCAGCTTTTGAAATCGGCCTTCGAGCTGTTCAAGCAGGGCCAGCAGGGAATCGACCGTCCCGAGGGCGGCCTCGGCGTCGGGCTCACGCTGGCCGAGCGGCTGGTCGCCCTGCACGGCGGCTCGATCGAGGCGCGCAGCGAGGGCCTCGGCAAGGGCAGCGAGTTCGTCGTGCGCCTGCCGATTCAGCACAGCGCGGTGGCGACTCCCGTGAAAGCGGCCGAGAACGACGGCGTGCCGGCGGTCCGGCGCCGGCTGCTGGTGGTGGACGACAACCTCGACGCGGCCAACGCCCTGCGCTACCTGCTCGAGAACGACGGCCATGAGGTGAAGGTCGCGGCCGACGGAATCGCCGGTGTCGCCCTCGCGCGCGAGTTCAGGCCCGACGTGCTGCTGCTCGACATCGGCCTGCCGAGGCTCAGCGGCTACGACATCGCGAAGGAGATCCGCAGCGACGATTCATTGCGCAACGTGGTCATCATCGCGATCACCGGCTACGGCCAGCCGGAGGACCGGGCGCGCGCCATGGCTTCCGGCTTCGACCACTATCTCACCAAGCCGGTCGAGTTCGGCGAGCTGCGGCGCCTGTTCCGCGTCGCCACCTAGTTTCAGAACCGCGGGAAGCGAGATCGGAGCTAGGCGCGCTCGGCGATCAGCACGACGTTGGAGCCGCCGAACGCGAACGAGTTCGACATGACTGCGCGCGGGGGCGCGATCTTCTCCGCCTTCATCGCGACGTGGCGCACCCGGCAGGCGGGATCGGGCTGCTCCAGGTACGCGGTCGGAGGGACGATGCCCTGCTCGAGCGCGAGCAGCGCCGCGGCGAACTCGAGCGCGCCGGCGCCCCCGAGAAGGTGGCCGTGCATCGACTTCGTCGAGCTCACGCGCACCGCGCCATCGCCCTCGGCCTCGCCGAACACCGCTCGCACCGCGTCGGCTTCGACCGTGTCGCCGACCATGGTCGCGGTGCCGTGCGCGTTGATGTAGCCGACCTCGCGCGGCTGCAGCGCGGACTCGGCCAGCGCCTCGTTCATCGCGCGCACCTGGCCGTCGCGGTCGGGCCGCGACATGTGCGTGGCGTCGCAGGAATTTCCGTAGCCGGTGATATAGCCGTGGATGCGCGCGCCGCGCGCGCGCGCATGCGACTCGTCCTCGAGCACGAAGGCCGCCGCGCCCTCGCCCAGCACCAGGCCGGCGCGGCGTTTGTCGAACGGCTTGCAGCTCGCCGCCGCATCGGCCGGGTCGGCCGGGGCGAGCGTGCGCAGGGCGAACCACGCCGCGAGCGTGCCGGGCGTCAGCAACGCTTCAGAGCCGCCGGCGATCACCGCGTCGGCCCGCCCCGCGGCGATGGTGCGCATCGCCTCGCCGAGGGCCATGGCCGAGGACGAGCACGCGGTCGAATAATTGGCGAAAGGGCCGCGCAACCCGTGGCGCAGCGCCACGTTGGAGCCGGCGGCGTTGTTCATGGCCATCACCACCGTCAGCGGGCGCGCCCGCCAGTCGCGGTTCGCGTAGAGGCGCTGAAAGCTCGCCTCCAGCGTGTGCGCGCCGCCCATGCCCGTTCCCCAGTGCACGCCGATGCGCTCGCGCCGCGCCGAGTCCAGGTCGAGGCCGCTCGCCGCGAGCGCCTGCGTGGCGGCGGCGATCGCGAACTGGCTGACCCGGTCGAGGTTCGCAGCCTCGGCGGCCGTGAAGGCGGGCGCGGGATTCCAGTCGACGGTGGCGCCGACCTGCACCCCGGACTCCTGGGCGATTTCCTCCGGCAGGCGGCGGATGCCCGAGCGGCCCTCGGCGAGCGCGCGGTGGAACTCGGCAAGCGAGTTGCCGAGCGGGGAAATGACCCCGGCCCCGGTTATCGCGACCCGGCGCGCGCCCATCGCAGATGCGCTCAGGCCTTGCCCGCGGCGGCGAGGGCGGCGGCGACGTGGCGCTCGAGGTCGGCGAGGGTCTTGATGCTCCTCAGATCCTCGTCCGAGACGCTCACCCCGAACTCTTCCTCGATCTTGAACATGAATTCGATGAAGCTGAGGGAGTCGATGCCGAAGGTGTCGAGGGGCGCGGCCGGATCGAGCCCTTTCGGATCGATGGAGAACTCCCTGGCGGCGAGATCCTTGATACGGGCAAGCGTGTCCATGCAGGATGAATTATAGTCTGCACAGAGCGCCCGATGGCTCTCGTCCCTCCCGAAGCGCTGTCCGACCGGCCCGTCTCAGACGAGTCGGCGAGGCTGTATCGCCTCATCGCCGACTCGATACCTCACATGGTCTGGGTGGCCCGCGCGGACGGGGCCGCCGACTTTTTCAACAAGCGCTGGTACGACTACACCGGCCTCACCCATTCCGAGCCCTTCGGCTGGGGCTGGAGGAGGGTGATCCACCCGGAGGACCTGGAGCGCTGCCTGGCGACCTGGAACCGGGCTTTGCAGACCGGCGAGAACTACGAGATCGAGTACCGCCTGCGGCGCGCCGACGGCTCGCACCGCTGGCACTACGGCACCGCGGTGCCGATGCGCGACCCCGCCGGCCAGGTGCTGCGCTGGTTCGGCACCTGCACCGACATCGAGGTCCAGGTCCGCAGCGCGCAGATCCTCGAGACCACGGTCGAGGAGCGCACGCGCGAGCTGCGCGAGGCGCAGGGCCGGCTGCGCGAGATCATGGACCGGCTGTTCGAGGCGCAGGAATCCGAGCGCCGGCGCGTGGCCGACGACCTGCACGATCTGATCGGCCAGAACCTCACCGCGCTCGGCATCGACCTCACGACCCTGAAGCAGCGCCTGCCCGAGGGCGCCGATCCGGTTTGCGCCGAGCGCGTCGACACCATGCGCGCGCTGGTGGAGAAGACCATCGACGCGATTCGGGGCGTGATGACCGACCTGCGCCCCCCGGCGCTCGAGGAGTTCGGCCTCGCGCCGGCGTTGCGCTCGTACCTCGCCCAGTTCAGCGAGCGCACCGGGATGAAGGCGTCGCTCAGCATGCCCGGCGTCGATCGCCGCCTGCCGCGCGACGCGGAGCTCGCGCTGTTCCGCATCGCCCAGGAGGCGCTGACCAACGCCGCCAAGCACAGCGAGGGCAGCACGGTGCACGTCGGAATCACGCAGAAGGCAGGCCGCGTGCGGCTGAGCATCGAGGACGATGGCCGCGGCTTTCCCGACCCGGTCGGGGCACGCCGCGCGCGCCGCGGCGGCTGGGGCTTGTCGGCGATGCGCGAGCGCGCCGAGGCGCACGGCGGCAGCCTGACCATCGAGTTTCCGGACCGCGGCACGCGGCTCGTCGTCGAGATTCCGGGCCCGGCCGGCTAGCGGCGATGCCGATCAGCATCCTGCTGCTCGACGATCACGCGGTGGTGCGCGACGGCCTGCAGGCGCTGCTCGCGGCGCAGCTGGACCTGCGCGTGGTCGGCAGCTTCGGCGTCGCCGGCGAGGCCGTGCGCTTCGCCTCGGAATCGCCTCCCGACGTCGCCGTGCTCGACATCGCCCTCGGCGGCCTCGACGGCATCGAGGCGGCGAAGCGCATCCACGACCTGTGCCCGGAAACGCACATCCTCATGCTCTCGATGCACGCGAGCCCCGAGTTCGTGTACCAGGCCCTGCGCGCGGGGGCGAGCGGCTATGTGCTGAAGGAATCGGCCGGCGCCGAAGTGGTGTCCGCGGTGCGCGCGGTGCACTCGGGCAAGCGCTATCTGAGCGAAAAGATCTCGACGCGCACGCTCGAGGACTACGTGCGCGAGCGCGGCCCCGAGCATCCGCTCGAGCGGCTCAGCCCGCGCGAGCGCCAGGTGATGAAGCTCATCGTGGAAGGCAGCACCAGCAACGAGGTCGCGGCGCTTCTCGGCGTATCGCCGAAGAGCGTCGACACGTATCGCAGCCGCCTCATGGCGAAGCTGCAGATCGACGACCTGCCCGGCCTCGTGAAGTTCGCCATCCGGCACGGCGTGACGAGCGTGTGACGCGCGCCCGAGCGGCGCACACCCATCGCACGCAAAGATAATTTTTATCGGTAGCGCGCGCCCGCACCGCGGCGCGCGCGATCCAGATTTCCCTACAGACACTCATCGCGAATCCCGTTAGCGTGCCTCGCAGGAAGAGGAGCCGCGAACATCGCGGACCGAGGCCGAGACATGTCGCACGGTGGCGAGAGCGAGCTGTGGCGTGAACTGACCGGCCGGCGTCGCGCGTTCCTGTCCACTTTGCCGGCGCCGCGCGGTCAGCGCCGGCTCGCGCTCGGCGTAGTGCTGATCTCGCTGGCGGGGTTTCTCGCCACGGCGCCGTTCGCGAAGCTGGCCCTCCCGCCGGTCCCGGCGTTTCTGCCGATCTACCAGTCGTCGCTCGTCCTCTGCGATCTCATCACGGCGGTTCTGCTGTTCGGCCAGTTCCGCGTGCTGCGCGCGCGTGCGCTCCTCGTGCTCGTTGCCGCGTACCTGTTCAGCGCGTTCATGGCGATCGCTCATGCGCTGAGCTTCCCGGGTCTGTTCGCGCCGGCGGGCCTGATCGGCGGTCCCCAGACCACCGCCTGGCTGTATTTCCTGTGGCACGGCGGCTTTCCGCTGCTGGTCATCGCGTACGCGCTGCTGATGAACGAGAGCCCCAGGGCGCGGGACGAGACGCGCGGCAAGGACGAGACGCCCGGCAGCGCGCGGCTCGCGCTCGCCGCGACCGTCGGCGCGGCTGTGCTCGCCGTGTGCGCCATCACGCTGTTTACGACCGCGGGCCACGACTTCCTGCCAGTGATCATGCAAGGCAACCGCGATGCTTCGGCGAAGGTCCTGGTCGCTACCGGTTCGTGGGTGTTGTGCCTCGTGGCGCTGCTCGCGCTATGGCGGCGCCGGCCGCACTCGCTGCTCGATGTGTGGCTCATGGTGGTGATCTGCGCATGGCTCTTCGATATCGCGCTCGCCGCGGTCCTCAACGGCGGGCGCTTCGACGTAGGCTGGTACGCCGGCCGCGTTTACGGACTGCTCTCGGCGAGCTTCGTGCTGGTCGTGCTGCTGTCCGAGAACGCCATGCTGTACCGCCGCCTTGTCGAGGCGCACGAGAGCGAGCGCCGCGAGCGGCGCCGCGTGCAGGAGAAGACGGTCGCGCTCGAGGCCGCGAACAAGGAGCTCGATGCGTTCGCCTATTCCGTGTCGCACGACCTGCGCGCCCCGCTGCGCGCCATCGACGGCTACTCCAAGATGCTCGAGGAGGACAGCGGCGCGAGCCTGAGCGAAGAGGGGCGCCGGCTGCTCGGCGTGGTGCGCTCCAGCAGCCGCCGGATGGGCCAGCTGATCGACGACCTGCTCGCCTTTTCGCGCCTGGCGCAGCAGGCCCCGGCGCGCGCCGAGGTCGACATGACGCGGCTTGCGCAGTCGACCGCGGCGGAGCTCGCGCGCGAGTACCCCGCCGCGGGCGTCACCGTCGGCGATCTGCCGCCGGCGCTCGCCGACCACGCGCTGCTGAAGCAGGTGTGGCTGAACCTGATCGGCAACGCTTTCAAGTACAGCAGCAAGAACAGGGCAGGACGCGTCGAGATCGGCGGCAAGGCGCAGGGCGCCGAGAACGTCTACTGGGTGCGCGACAACGGCGTCGGCTTCGACACGCGCTACGCCTCGAAGCTCTTCGGCGTGTTCCAGCGCCTGCACTCCCAGGACGAATTTCCCGGAACCGGCGTCGGCCTCGCGATCGTGCAGCGCGTGATCCTGCGCCATCGGGGCCGGGTCTGGGCCGAAGCGCGGCCGCAGCAGGGCGCGTGCTTTTACTTCGCCCTGCCCCGCGACGTGAACGATGCAGAGGCGAGCGGTGCGTGACGACGCGAGCCCGGCGGGCCCGCGCCCGGTGCGCGTCCTGCTCACCGAGGACGTCGCCGCCGACGCCGAGCTGGAGGTGCGCGAGCTCAGGCGCGCCGGCCTGCGCGTCACGCCGCTGGTCGTCGAAACCGAGGAAACCTTCGTCCAGGCGCTGCACGACTTCGCGCCGGACGTCATCCTCTCGGACTTCTCGATGCCCGGCTTCGACGGCATGGCGGCGCTCGCGCTCGTGCGCGAGTTCGCGCCGGATGTGCCTTTCGTGTTCGTCTCCGGCACGATCGGCGAGGAATACGCCATCCGCGCGCTGAAAAGCGGCGCCACCGACTACGTCCTGAAGACCAACCTCGTGCGGCTGCCGGCCGCGGTCGAGCGGGCGCTGGCCGAGGCGCGCGAGCACCGCGAGCTGCACCGGCTCTCGCGCATCCGCGACATCGCGAGCAGCATCAACTCGGCGCTGGTGCGCCTGCGCGAGCGCGACGCGCTGTTCGACGAGCTCTGCCGGATCGCCGTGGCGCGCGGCGGCTTCGAGCTCGCGCGCATCGTGGTGATCGATCGCGAGGGCAAGGCGAGCATCGCCGCGACTACCGAGCCCGACGGCGAAATCGCCCAGCGCGTGCTGGACGACTACAACCGCTCGCCCGAGAGCGACGATTCGCTGTTCGGACAGACGATGCGCGCCCGCCAGCCGATGATTTCCAACGACGTCGCCGCCGACGCGCGGATCAAGAACCGCGTGGAGCTGACCCGCGAAGGCAATTGCGCGTTCGCGCTCCTGCCGATGGTCGTCGAGAACCGGGTGACCGGCATGATCGTGCTGCGCGCCCGCGAGCCGGGGTTCTTCGACCAGGAGGAGGTGCGCCTGCTCACCGAGATGGTCTCGAACATCTCCTTCGCGCTCGAGCTGATCGAGAAGCAGGACCGCATCGCCTACCTCGCGCTCTACGATGTGCTGACCGGGCTGCCCAACCGGGCGCTTTTCCACGAGCGGCTCACCCAGGCGATCGAGTCGGCGCGGCGCGCCGGCGCCGCCATGGCGCTCGCGCTGATCGACTTCGAGCGCTTCAAGGCGCTCAACGACACCCTGGGGCAGGGCGTCGGCGACCGGGTGCTGCAGGCGGCGGCCGAGCGCCTCAAGCAGGCCGCCGAAAACGACATCAGCCGGGTGGCGCGGCTCGGCGGCAACCTCTTCGCCCTGGTGTTCCACGACATCGCCGGCGCGGAGGACGCGGCGCGCAAGCTCGAGCAGGCGTCGGCCCGGTTTTTCGGCCGGCCCTTCGATCTCGAGGGCCGCGAGGTGCTGCTCGCGGCGAAGACCGGGATCGCGATCTTCCCGGACGACGGCGGCGACGCGGCGGCGCTTTTTCGCAACGCGGAGGCGGCGCTCAAGCGGGCGAAGGAGACCGGCGAGCACTATCTTTTCTATGCGCCGCACATCAATGCGCGCGTCGCCGAGCAGGTCGAGCTCGAGCACCGGCTGCGCCGCGCGGTCGAGCGCGGCGAGCTCACGCTGCACTACCAGCCGAAGGTCGACATGGTGACGCGGCGGGTGGTCGGCCTCGAAGCGCTGATGCGCTGGGACGGTCCCGAGGGCGCGCAGGTCGCGCCCACCCGCTTCGTGCCGGTGCTGGAGCAGACCGGCCTCATCCTCGAGGCGGGGCGCCAGGCGCTCGCCGCCGCGAGCGCGGCCTTCCGCGCCTGGCAGGCGCGCGGCTTGCTCGTGCCGCGCATCGCCGTGAACGTCTCGGCGCTGCAGCTCAGGCGCCGCAGCTTCGCCGCCGACGTGCGCTCGGCGCTCGCCGACCTGCGCACCGACGGCGGCGGCATCGACCTCGAGATCACCGAGAGCCTGCTCATGACCGAGGTGGACGAGAGCATCCGCAAGCTGAGCGAGCTGCGCGACCTGGGCCTGCGCATCGCGATCGACGACTTCGGCACCGGCTACTCCTCGCTCGCCTACCTCAGCAAGCTGCCCGCCGACAGCCTGAAGATCGACCGCGGCTTCATCCACGACATGACGGAGAAGTCGGACGACATCAACATCGTCTCCACCATCATCTCGCTCGGCCAGTCGCTGCGGCTGAAGGTGGTGGCCGAGGGTGTCGAGACCGAGCGGCAGGCCGAGCTGCTGCGCGTGCTGCGCTGCGACCAGGCGCAGGGATTCCTCTTCGGCGCGCCGGCGCCCGCCGAGACGATCGAGGCCCTTCTGCCGAAGGCCGCGGGCTAGGGAGCGCTTATAATCGGCGAGGTCAGCCCTCCGGTCGCACCGCGCCGAATGTCGTCACTTTATGCTCTCGGACTGAATCACACGACCGCGCCGCTCGAGATCCGCGAGCGCGTGGTGTTCCACGTCGAGCGCCTGGGCGAGGCGCTGAGCGAGGTGAAGCGCGGGCTCGCCTCGGAGGCGGCGATCCTGTCGACCTGCAACCGCACCGAGCTTTACTTCGAGGGGCAGCAGCCCGGCGCCGCGGCGCAATGGCTGGCGCAATACCACAGCCTGGCGCCCGACGAGCTTTCGCCCTACCTCTACACGCTTTCGCGCGAGCAGGCGGTGCGCCACGCCTTCCGCGTCGCCTCGGGCCTCGACTCGATGGTGCTCGGCGAGCCGCAGATCCTGGGCCAGATGAAGGACGCGGCGCGCGCCGCCGAATCCGCCGGCACGCTCGGCACGGTGCTGCACAAGCTCTTCCAGCGCTCGTTCGCGGTGGCGAAGGAGGTGCGCTCGACGACCCGCGTGGGCGCCGCCAGCGTCTCGATGGCCGCCGCCGCGGTGAAGCTGGCGGCGCGCATCTTCCCGAGCCTGCGCGAGCAGAACGTGCTCTTCATCGGCGCCGGGGAGATGATCGAGCTGTGCGCGACGCACTTCGCGGCGCAGGGGCCGGCGCGCATCACGGTGGCGAACCGCACCCTCGAGCGCGCGAGCCGCCTCGCGCATCGCTTCAACGGCCGCGCCATCGAGCTCAAGGTCCTCGCCGAGGAGCTGCACGAGCACGACATCGTCGTGTCCTGCACCGCCTCGTCGCTGCCGATTCTCGGCAAGGGGCTCGCGGAAAGGGCGCTGCGCGCGCGGCGGCGGCGGCCGATGTTCATGGTCGATCTCGCCGTGCCGCGCGACATCGAGCCGGAAGTCGCCGAGCTCGACGACGTCTTCCTCTACACGGTGGACGACCTCGCCGGGATCGTATCGGCGAACCTGGACGCGCGCCGCTCGGCGCTCGAGCAGGCCGAGGCGATCATCGACAGCCAGGTCGGGCAGTTCATGCAATGGATGCAGCTGCGCGCGAACGTGCCGCTCATCCGGGCGCTGCGCGAGAGCGCCGAGGCGGCGCGGCGCGACGAGGTGGCGCGGGCGCTCAAGCTGCTCGCCCGCGGCGACGCGCCGGCCGCGGTCCTCGAAGCGCTCTCCAAGGGGCTCACCAACAAGCTGATGCACGGACCGACGCAGGCGCTCGGCGAAAGCGCGGGCGAGGAGGCGCGCCTGCTCGCCGACGCGCTCGCGCGCATCTTCCGCGGCAAGTGAGCGCCGGCGCTCGCGGCACGTGAAGGCGACCCTTCGCAAGAAGCTCGACACGCTGGTCGGCCGCCTGGACGACCTGAACCGTCTGCTCGCCGCGGAAACCGCGACCAAGGACATGGAGCAGTTCCGCAAGCTCTCGCGCGAGCATTCGGAGCTCTCGAACGTCGTCTCCCTGTACGAGAGCTACCGCCAGGCCGAGCGCGACGCCGACGATGCGCGCGACATGGCCGCCGACTCGGCGATGAAGTCGTACGCCGACGACGAGCTGAAGAAGGCGCGCGCCGCGATGGAGCGGCTCGAGGCCGATCTGCAGAAGGCGCTGCTGCCGAAGGACCCCAACGACGAGCGCAACACCTTCCTCGAAGTGCGCGCCGGCACGGGCGGCGACGAGTCGGCGCTCTTCGCGGGCGATCTCTTCCGCATGTACGTGCGCTACGCCGAGCGCCAGCGCTGGCAGGTGGAGATCATCTCCGAGAGCCCCTCGGAGCTCGGCGGCTACAAGGAGGTCATCGCGCGAATCACCGGCCAGGGCGTGTACTCGAAGCTCAAGTTCGAGTCCGGCGGCCATCGCGTGCAGCGCGTCCCCGAGACCGAGGCGCAGGGACGCATCCACACGTCCGCCTGCACGGTCGCGGTGCTGCCCGAGGCCGATGCCATCGATGACGTGGTCCTCAATCCCTCGGAGCTGCGGGTCGATACCTTCCGCGCCTCGGGCGCAGGGGGCCAGCACGTGAACAAGACCGATTCCGCGATCCGCGTCACGCATCTCCCCACCGGCATCGTGGTGGAGTGCCAGGACTCGCGCTCGCAGCACAAGAACCGCGAGAAGGCCCTGAGCGTGCTCGCCGCGCGCATCCGCGACAAGCAACTGAGCGACCAGCAGGCGAAGACCGCGTCGACCCGCAAGCTCCTCATCGGCTCGGGCGACCGCTCGCAGCGCATCCGCACCTACAACTTTCCGCAGGGGCGCGTCACCGACCATCGCATCAACCTCACCCTCTACAAGATCGAGCGCATCATGGACGGCGAGCTCGACGACATCATCTCCGCCCTGCAGACCGAGTACCAGGCCGAGCAGCTCTCCACGCTCGCCGAAGAAGCCGTTTGACCGTTCAGGAAGCGCTTGGCGGCAGCGGTATCGATCCACGCGAGGCGCGCCTGCTTCTCGCCGAGGCTACCGGTTTTTCGCAAGCCGCCGTTCTCGCTTTTCAGGAAAAGCAACTAACCACCGAAGCCGAAAAATTATTTGCGCAGTTTGTTTCCCGGCGAGCCAAAGGCGAGCCGATCGCCTACATCGTCGGTCGCAAGGAGTTCTACGGCATCGATCTGACGGTGGCCCCGGCGGTCCTCATTCCGCGGCCGGAGACGGAGCTGCTGGTCGAGCTCGCTTTGCAGCGCGAATTCTCGAGCATGGTGGATTTGGGCACGGGCTCTGGCGCGATTGCGATCGCCATCAAGAAGAATCGTCCGGACGCGAAGGTCCTGGCCGTGGAGGCAAGCGCAGCGGCCCTGGCCGTGGCGCAACGAAACGCCGTCAAGAATGGCGTGGAGATCGAATTTCGCCATGGCCGGTGGTTCGAGCCGGTGGCAGGCGAGCGCTTCGACTTGATCCTGGCCAATCCGCCGTACGTGGCGGCCGCCGATCCGCACCTCGAGGCGCTGCGCTTCGAGCCTCGGCAGGCGCTGGTGGCGGGTCCGGACGGCCTGGACGCGATCCGGGAAATCGCGCGCGCGGCCTGCGCCCACATGGCCCCTGGAGGATGGCTCCTGCTCGAGCACGGCCAGGGCCAGGAGAGCGCCGTCCGGGCGCTGTTGCAGGCGGCGGGCCTTGAAGAAATCGCCACCTGGCCCGATCTGGCCGGCATCCCCCGGGTTTCCGGCGGGAGAAACGGCGTCGGAAAGAGATAAAATCGCAGCATGGACACTCAACAACGCATCAAAGAGCAGGTTACCGGCAACCGCGTGGTGCTCTACATGAAGGGCACGCCGCAGATGCCGCAGTGCGGCTTTTCGGCGCTCGCCTGCCAGGTGCTCAGCGCCTGCGGCGTGAACGACCTCTACACGGTCAACGTGCTCGCCGACGC